>CAZFQI010000015.1:0-10096 GCA_964520755.1 uncultured Marinobacter sp.
CGCGGCGAGCCAAGGGGCGGCCGCAAAAAAGGCGTGGATCCGGCCGAGGCCGGGCTGGGCGACTGTATCGACTGCGGCCAGTGTGTTCAGGTTTGTCCTACTGGCATTGATATCAGGGACGGCCTTCAGTACGAATGCATCGGCTGTGCGCTATGCATTGATGCCTGTGACGAGATCATGGACAAGATGAATTACCCGAGGGGGCTGATCCGTTACACCACGGAAAATGAACTCGAAGGCAAGACCTCCAAACTCCTGCGACCGAGAACCTTCGGTTATGGCGCAGTGCTTTCACTGATGATTGCCGCGATTATCTTCACGATAGCCACCCGCGTGCCGGCCCAGATGGACGCCCTCCGTGATCGCGGCGCCCTCTACAGTTTCAACGGCCAGGGGCGGATTGAGAACTCCTATACGCTGAAAATCGCCAACATGACGGAAGTTCCCCAGACCTTCACGCTGTCAGTGAGTGGCCTGGAGGGGATCCAAATTCTGACTGACACTTCGGTAATAGTTGAAAGTGGTGAAAACCGCTCATTGCCGACCGTTGTCGACGTGCCGCCGGAATCCATTACCGAATCCAATAACGACATCCTGTTCAGGGCACAATCCGAGACAGATTCCTCGCTGAGCCTTGAAACTGAAAGCCGATTTGTTGGTCCAACGCGCTGATCGTAGATCGCGCAGCACTGACCGCTTGAATGAGACATTGATTTATGACTACTGAAACACCCGTAGCACCCTGGTACCGCCAGCCCTGGTTCTGGTTCCTGCTGATTTTTCCGGGGGCCTCCATCATCTGGTGCACCATTGCAATAACGGTTGCACTCAATACCGAGAACGCCATGGTGACGGACGACTGGTCCAAACAGGGACGCGGCATCAATATGTCGATTGCCCGCGACCAGAAAGCCGAAGATATGGGCATGGAAGCCAGGTTTGCGTTCGATGAACGAAAGATCACGCTGAATCTGGAAACAATGGATGGGCCCGCAGACTTGCCCTATCTGGTGCTTAACCTGTTCCATCCCACGCTGTCAGACAAGGACCGTGTGATCCAGTTCAGACAGATTGCCCCTGGCCGGTATGCTGGGCAGCTGCACGAAGCGATAGACGGACGCTGGTACTATGACCTTCAGGGACCCGGTAACGAGTGGCGATTAAAAGGCGAAGCCTGGCTGCCAGCTGAAAACGGAATTACAGTCAAGGCCGGGGGGTCGGCCCAAGGTTGACCAGGCTGGATTGCTTTCACTGCGGTGAGCCGGCCGACGGTGAGCCGCCCATTACCCTCGAGCTCGAAGGTACTACCCGTCACTTCTGCTGCCAGGGCTGCAAAGCGGTGTGCCAGACTATTCGCAGCGAGGGTCTCGCCGGTTTCTATGATTTCCGGACAAAGCCGGCCGTTACCCCAAAACAGCTGACCCCGGCGGAACTGAACCGAATCAGAGAGCTTGATCACCCTCTGGTTCAGGAGTCGTTTGTTGCACCGGTAAAAGGCGCACAGGAAGCACAACTGCTGATTGGTGGCATCACCTGTGCCGCTTGTATCTGGCTGCTTGAAAACCATATGAAGCAGCAACCCGGTGTTGACTCCTTCTCGGTAAATCATACCACCCAACGTGCGCGACTGGTCTGGTCCCCGGATCAGGTTCGGCTGAGCGACCTGCTGATCGCGATCCACGAGCTCGGCTACACCGCCCGCCCCTACCAGGCAGATGAGGCGGAACAGGCGCTCAAAGCCGAGCATCGATCCATGCTTATCCGCGTCGCAATTGCCGGAATTGGTTCTTTCCAGAGCATGATGCTGGCGTTTCCCCTTTATTTCGAACTGGTCAGCGAGCTGTCGCCCGAGTTCGTCAGCTTCTTTCGCTGGTTCAGCCTTCTGGTCGCTACCCCCGTGGTTCTCTTCAGCGCTGCGCCTTTTTTCCGTAATGCCCAACGGGATATCCGCAGCCGGCATCTGACCATGGATGTGCCGGTTGCCATTGCGATCGGGCTCGCCTACCTCGCCAGCGCATGGGTAACCGTCTTTGGCGGCGAGGAAGTGTACTTTGAGTCCGTTTGCATGTTCACATTTTTCCTCCTGCTCGGGCGCTACATTGAAGTTCAGGCCCGCTACCGGGCAGGCCTGACAGGCAATGCGCTTGCAGGGTTTCAGCCGACCGTCGCCACACTGGTCCAGGGCGATACTACCGACATTATCCCTGCCCATAAGATCCGGCCAGGCGATATCGTTCGTGTGCGTCCCGGGGAAACCCTGCCCGTCGATGGCGAGATTGTGCGGGGAGAGTCAACCCTGAACGAAGCGGCCTTAACCGGGGAATACCTCCCTGAAACCCGCCACCCCGGGGATGCTGTCCACGCCGGAAGCGTAAACGGGGAAAACCCGCTGGATGTCAGGGTGGTCAAGGCCGGCACCCAGACACGGCTCTCAGGCATTCTGCGAGTACTGGACCGCGTGCAGTCTGAAAAACCGCGCGTTGCAATGATGGCCGACAGGATGGCCGGAAAATTCGTCGGGCGGGTGCTGATTCTGGCACCGGTTGTCTGGATCGGCTGGTGGCTGGCGGGTGCCGACAACGCCTTCGACATCACACTTTCTGTGCTGGTAGTGACGTGCCCCTGTGCACTCTCCCTGGCCACGCCGACTGCCATTACGTCGGCAACTGTCAGACTCCGTCGCCTTGGTTTCCTCCCGACGCGGGGGCATACCCTGGAATCAATGAACACGATTGACACCGTGGTCTTTGATAAAACCGGGACACTCACACGGGGCGAGCTCAGCCTGGCCGGCACCCACATCGTTGGCAGCATGGATGAGCAGACCTGCCTCCAGCTTGCTGCAGGCCTGGAGAAATACTCTGAGCACCCCATAGCCAAAGTGTTTCACCGTCGAACCACTGGTGCTGTCGAACATGTGGAAAACCACATTGGCGGGGGGCTTTCAGGCCAACTGGGGGACCTGCAACTGTTCATCGGCCACAGGGGGTTTGTCGAACAACATACCACCGCACCAGCGCCACAAAAGGATCAGCATCAGGGTATGGAAATCTGGCTTGCCTCTGACCGCGAGTGGCTGGCCTGTTTCAGGCTCGACGACCAGCCCCGTGACGATGCCCGGGCAGCCGTCAAAGCTCTTCAGGATTCTGGCATTCGCACCCTGCTCCTCAGTGGCGACCGTTCCGGGCATGTAAACCAGGTGGCAGGCACACTGGGCATTGACGAGGCTATCGGACAAGCTTCCCCCGAAGATAAACTGGCTGTGCTGGAGAAGCTGCAAGCCGAGGGCCGGCACATCATGATGGTGGGGGACGGACTGAACGATCTGCCCTCTATGGCTGGCGCCGGAATTTCGGTGGCCATGGGCACGGCTGCGGACTTGACCCAACTGAAAGCCGATGCAGTACTGCTGAATGGTCAATTGCTGCAACTGGTCGAAGCCCTTAAAACCAGTCGCCAGACCCGGCGCATCATCCGCCAGAATCTATGGTGGGCTCTCATATACAATGTGCTGGCGCTTCCCCTGGCCGCGGCCGGAATGGTCCCACCCTGGCTGGCAGCCATTGGCATGTCTCTCAGCTCTCTGGTGGTCGTTCTGAATGCGCTGCGGCTTGGCAAGGCACCGAGCCGGAAGAGTCAGGACAATCTCGCGGTTGGCGCCCAGGCGTTGTCCTGATACCGTGAACTTCTAATCTTTTCTGCGAGGTTGCACCGTGCAAATCGTCATGTTTCTGGTCCCGGTGATGCTCATACTGGTGGCGGTGGGCGTCGCCCTGTTCACGTGGTCGGTCAAGAACGGTCAGTACGATGATCTCGAAGGCCCGGCCCATCGGATACTCTACGATGATGACAAGGACATGATCCCGGACGACGCTCGCACCGACAAACCGGCTGCCGAGGAACCAACCTCGGAGCAAACAGCTGAAGTCAGCGATACAGCCAATACGGATGAGGATAAGTCCCAAAAAGGATGAATCCGGAACTCTACCTCAGTTACCCGAGTGCCTTCCTGATCGGATTGCTAGGCAGCACCCACTGCCTCGGCATGTGCGGCGGCATCAGCGCTTCCCTGTCCATGGCCCTGCCTGTGGGCCGGGGGTTCCGGTTCCGGCAAACTGTAATGCTTCTGGCCTTCAACTTCGGGCGCATTGGCAGCTATGTACTGATCGCAACACTGGTTGCGCTGGCCAGTACCTCGGCCGCCAGCCAGTGGGCCTCTGCCGGCCTGGTGCTTCGGACCCTGGCAGGGCTACTGCTGATCTTCATGGGGTTGTCCATGGGCCAGTGGTGGCAGGGAATTCGCTACGTTGAGCGGGTGGGTGCTCCAATCTGGGCGCGCCTCTCCCCGCTGACCCGCCGCTTCCTGCCCGTGAATCACGGCGGACAGGCACTTGCTCTTGGAGCGCTCTGGGGCTGGCTACCCTGCGGACTGGTCTACAGCACACTCGGTTGGGCAGCATTGCAACCGACAGTGGGCTCGGCCGCGCTGACCATGCTATTTTTCGGGCTCGGCACGCTTCCCTCCATGTTGGCCACGGGTTTCGCGGCCAACTGGATCCGGGGTTTACAGAGCCATCAGCTGTTCCGGAAGGTGACCGGCGGCCTGCTTATCCTGTTCGGCCTCTGGACACTGCCTTTCCTGCATCTGGCCGGCCACTAGCGAACTAGATATTCAGCACATCCAGGCGACCGAAGTCAGTTGCTGTTTCGGGTTCAGCCGTCTGTACGGCCTGGCGCTTGCCACCCAGGCGCTTGCCTTCCTTGAAATCGTAGAGATTGGTATCCGCCAGGTGCGAGGGTTCCACATTGCACATGGCCCGGAACATGGTTTCCAGCCGTCCGGGATGCTGCTTGTCCCAGCTCTGGAACATGTCCTTGATCACCTGCCGTTGGAGATTCTCCTGGGAACCACACAGGTTGCAGGGGATGATGGGGAATTCACGGAGACCCGCGTAGCGGGCGATATCTTTTTCCCGGCTGTAGGCCAGCGGCCGGATAACCGTGTTGCGGCCATCGTCGCTGTGCAGCACCGGAGGCATGGACTTCAGCTTGCCGCCGTAGAACATGTTCAGGAACAGGGTTTCCAACAGGTCGTCCCGGTGATGACCCAGGGCAATCTTGGTAACCCCATGCTCTTCCGCGAAATTATAGAGAATTCCCCGGCGTAGACGGCTACACAGGCCGCAGGTCGTCTTCCCTTCCGGCACTTTTTCCTTAACAATGCTGTATGTGTCCTTCTCGATGATGTGATACTCGATACCCATGGAGGACAGATATTCGGGCAACACCTCTTCCGGAAAACCGGGCTGTTTCTGATCAAGGTTGACGGCAATCAGCTCAAACGAAACCGGGGCGCTCTTCTGCAGGTTGAGCAGAATATCGAGCATGGCGTAAGAGTCTTTGCCGCCGCTGAGGCAGCACATGACTTTGTCGCCGGCTTCAATCATCGAGAAATCTGCAATCGCCTGCCCGACTTCGCGGCGCAGACGTTTCTGCAGCTTGTTCAACTCCAGTTTCTGGCGGCGCTCCCGCTCTGGGTTGATAGACTGTTCGGAACTGGCGATCATTGCTTCGGACATACCAACTACGTTCATAAGGCAAGTGGACGTGGGATTATACGCGTCACATGGATTCAGGGACAGGATACCGACATGGATATGTTGCAATCGGGTGAAGAGATCTCAGGCAAACGGGAACAGAACCGTATCCGGAACCGCAGGGCGATCCTGCATGCGGCCCGGGAGTGTTTTCGCGAGCGGGGGTACGAAAACTCAACCATTCGAGACATCGTTCGGAGAACGGGTCTTGCTGCCGGCACCTTCTACAATTATTTCTCAAGCAAGCAGGATATTTTCGCGGCTTTGCTTACCGACTTCCTGACCAACCTGAACAACAATCTCAGCCACCAGCGGCGGGCAGCCGACAATCCTGAGGATTTCATCCACTACGCCTACCTGGCCCTTTACACCGCCACTGCCCGGGATCCGCTGGTTTATGAACTGGCTCACCGCAATGACCGGGCACTTCGGGAACTGTTTGGTTCGGATATTCTCGGCCTGGCCATGTTATCTCTGGAAGAAGATGTTCGCGAGGCGATGGAACGGGGGCTTCTTCCCCGGATTGACCACGAATACCTGTGCGCCGCTTTTTTCGGGGTCGCCTATGAGACCAGCCTGACGCTGGCAAGGCGCGCCCACAGCAATCCGGAGTCGGCGGATGTGGAAGCGTTAACGGCAACCCGGTTCTCCACCGCCCTGTTCATGGGTGGACTTCCGCGGGTGGCCGCACTTCCCTGATGAGCCGCAGTGTCCTAACATGACTCCTATGACAGACAGCCATTCCCCGATCAATGCCTCTCACCCAAGAGCAGTGGAAGATGATGACTGCCTGGAACAGCAGATTCAGCACCTTCTGGTGGCCGTTGAGCACGAACTCAGATCGGCACCGGCGGGCATGAACGAGTTATCGCTGATCAAGGCGCTTCAGAGTCCGCCCTGGGAACTGCTTGGAGAGGTTGTTTTCAGCGAACCGGAAAAACTCTATCCGGTGCATTTTCTGTTGTTTCACGTGCTCTACCGTCTTCGTGACCAGTTATCCGAAACCGGCGAGAGCCTGAAAATTTCGCCCTTGAACATCCGGATCGAGTCACAGTCGGTGGTCGGTGGCGAAGGGGTTCCGGACAGTGTCGACACACTTCGTCAATTCTATCTGGATCTTTCCCAGTACCGTCTGCCGGAGGAAGCCATTCAACAGATGATGAATGATTTCTGGGCAGGTGCTCCAGGTCAGGCACCCGCGCAATCCGAAGCCAGGGAAGCCGCCGAAGTACTGGGATTTCAGGCTGTCCCTACAGACTTTCCAACGGTCAAGCAGCGATTCCGCCGGGCGGTCATGCACGCTCACCCGGACCGCGGCGGCAAGACCGAAACCATTCAACATCTCAATCAGGCCTTCGCGGTACTGAAAGCCCATTTCCGTCACAGCATCTGACCGGCCTTTTCGATCTGGCCAGGGCCGATAAATACAGGAGACGATATGCCGCTCACAGCATTCCTGAAACTTTCCCTGCTCGTCGCTATTACGGCGACCGCCATCTCAGCCCGAGCTGACCTCGTTGTCCTGCAGTATCACCATGTCAGTGATTCAACGCCGCCCGCTACCAGCACGTCCGTGTCTCTTTTCGAGGGCCAGCTGGACATGATCTCGGATCTCGAGCTGGAAGTTGTGGATCTACAGCAAGGCACCGAAACAGCGCTGGCCGGTACCGATGGACAAGGTAATCGCATCGCCATTACCTTCGATGACGCCTACGACTCCGTCTACCATACGGCGGCGCCGCTGCTGGCCGACAAGGCCTATCCCTACACGATTTTTGTAAACACAGAAGCCGTTGGCCGAAACGGCTACATGACCTGGGAACAGATTCGGGAGTTGGCCGAACGTCCGGGCGTAACGATTGCCAACCACAGCGCTGACCATGGGCATCTCGCCCGGAAACCGAACGAAAGTCACAGTGACTGGCAAGCCAGGGTTACCAGCAGTCTCGACTCAGCCCAGGAGACTCTATCCGGGGAATTAAAGGCACCTGCACCCATGTTTGCGTACCCTTACGGCGAGTTTGACGAAGCACTGGAGCGCAAAGTGGCCGAGCGCGGCTGGTACGGTTTTGGTCAGCAATCCGGCGCCATTGGCCAACAAACCGAGAAAACCCGATTGCCGCGTTTTCCGATGGCAAACGCCTACGGCCAGCTGGGGAGCCTTGAGAACAAACTTCGCAGCAAAGCCTTCCCTGTTGATACCGGCAAGCTGCCGGACGGGGTGATCTCGGAGAATCCGCCCACCCTGGTTTTCCCGCTGGTTGAACCCATTGATGCCAACCGGTTGACCTGCTTTGCCTCCGGTCAGGGACGTATCGACTTTGACGTGACTGATGGCAATGTGACAGTAAAGGCCCCTGAGGCCTTCAATAGCCGGCGATTCCGCTACAATTGCACCCATCCTGCGGGCGATGGCAGTTACTACTGGCTCTCCCAGCAATGGCTGGATCTGAGCAAACCTGAAGACTGAAGCCTCACTCCTCCACCTGCATCAGGCCAATTTCACCGTGCCTGATGTGGGGTATTTTCTCGGGGCCGGCACGGGTTTCTATAACGGTCTGGCCCTCCAGGTCCTGCTCTCGGGTAAACAGGACAAGCCAACGTTCTCCCTGGCCCGGAAAAGCGGGAACCCATGCTTCCAGATAGCCGCGCCGGTGCCAGTTCTCGGGAGTGAAATCCACAACCAGGTCTGTTACCAGCCTTAACGGCGCCATCTTTTCATCCAGAAACACCAGGGAGGGCACGACCACGCCGTTCCTGGCATAGGAGCGCAGGCGTATGACAAGACTGCCATGCTTATCCGGGTACGGGAGTGCAATCAGTTGATAGGGGCTGGTCCCGGTAAGAAACGGATGGGTAGCTGAACGATCCGAGAGGGTAACGCCAAACTCCCGTCCCGATTGCCACCCCTGCCGACTGGCGGCATCCATGGAATCGCAACAGGTCGCTGAAAACCGGGCAAAGAAATCGTCTGTTGAGGCCTCAATGCCCAGGATGGCAAAGGCGTCCGGATCATAGCCCTCTACCGGCGTCTGGCCTACGCCATCCGGACCTGCATGGTAAACGCTGGCTTCGGTGATCTGAACGGGTGGCTCCACCCGCCCTTTCTCAAGATCAGAGCGGGTGTCCGGCCGGTAATAGCTGACCCGGACATTGCCCTCGGCGTCGCGCCAGGTGAAATAGGGTTGCCGCTCCCCAGGCCGAACGTAGCCGTCTTTCTCAAGCTCGCCAGCATCCGGATAGTTCTCGAGTGTGTACTCGGTGTTTTCCTGGGGTCCCGACTCAGGACTCGCCTCCTTATCTGACTGCCCCGGGTGTTCCTCGGATGCCGGATCGCGCTGCTCTTCAGCCACCTCTTTAGCTACCTCTTCAACTACCTCTGCAGACTCCCGATTCAAGTCTGTCTTCTCGGCTCCGGTGATCGGGGAGTATCGAACCCTGCCCTGCTCGTCTACCCAGGTGAAATAGCCTTCCCGTTCCGACACCGTAGACCCGCCAATCTGGCAGCCTCCGAGAAGTGCTGCCAGAGAAAGGCACAAGGCTGATTTCCGTAAAGAGCCGTTAATCACTGCGGATGACTACCCTTTGGTTAATGGCACCACTCAGAATTTGGTCCGGAAACTGAGGCCCGCCATCACAACTCGTAGCGAGGTTTTGACATCCAGGCCTGCATAGGGGTTGTAGATAATGTTGGTGATGTTGTCGCAGTTCAGGTTACAGCTGGTGTCCGCAGGAATCGACTCCACGGAATGAAGATAGCTGAGATTCATGTCAATCTCGGTATTCTTGTCCCACTGATAGCCCATACCGATGCTGTATAGGTTTGCACCACCGAATGGCGCCATTACCTGTCGCTGATCATCCGGAATGACGGAATCCCGTATTTCCACACCCGCTCGAAGGTCCAGGCGGGAAGACGCATGAAACTCCATGCCAAATGCCCAGTTCCATTGGCTTTTGAAACCCAGGGGCAACCTCAGGGTATTCGGCGTGGCATTGTCCGGTGACAGGATCCGGGCCGCATTGAGAAACTCCAGGTTGCGGTCAAACCGGAAAACAAAGGCATCCCATTGTTTGTAATCGGTCCAGCCAATGTCGGCGTTGAGGGTCAGCTTCGGATGGACGTCGACGCTGATACCGGTCTGGAAGTGCTGCGGGTAGACCAGATCCATGCTGACATTACCGGATTCCTTGGGCGCACCGGAAGGCAGACTAAGGATCGCCGAGGTAATGGCTCCAAGCACGGATCCATTGACGCTCTGCCAGAAGCCTGACCAGTCGTCGGTGTACTGGATCTCGAACGTGCCCTTCATGTTCATGTCAGCTTCGGAGGTATAACTTGCGCCCCAGCTGAACCAGTCGTTCGGCTCCCACATGACACCCAGGGCATAGGTGGGGGACAGGGTTTCCTGAACGTTGATACTGAGAGCACCGATATCGTCCCAGGGGCCAACGTTACCACCGCAAAGCGCCAGCCAGGGCTGAAGGGGCTCGTCACC
>CAZFQI010000015.1:10196-47609 GCA_964520755.1 uncultured Marinobacter sp.
TCCCGCTGCTTTCCGGTCAGTGGATCCGTTTCAAGGCCGTCGATACCGAAAATCTCATAGCCTTCCGGTGCCGTGAAATCCGCGTCAATATCCAGATAAACGCTCATCAGGTTCACTTCCAGCTGACGCCCGTCCAGTTTAGTCAGCCCCGCCGGATTGTAATGAATCGCCATGATCCCCGGCGGATCGGCGGTCACCGCGTTGCCAAGTGCCAGTGCCTTGGGATGAATGGTCAGATTCTGCGCCAGTTGGGCCTGGGCACCACAAGAAAGGGTCGTGGCAATCAGTGCCGCGAGAATCTGACGGTTGTGGTTTCTCTGTCCCATGAAATCCTTCCCTTCCCGTAGATCGTCAACGACACCAATCACTCTTTGAGACCGGAGAAGTTAATGGGCAGGGAGACCCCCAGGGAGAAGTCCGGGGCATCCTCGGTGAGACCGATACCCAAACTCGTGTTTACAATGGTGGTATCACTGATACGGGTCCCCAGAGACATACTCAGAAAACCCGTCATCTGGTCCTGGGCAACGGCCTGGTCGCCGTTGGTGAAGGTCAGGACTGTCTCGTCGCTGTAGCTGAGCTGGGCAGAGATACTCAGAGAAATGTCGTAGGACAGGGAATAGGCGAAACCGGCCGACCCGGAGAGCCCGAAGCCAGGGTCCACCTCTTCCAGAAGACGTGCACCACGCACCTGCTGCAGATCTTCAGCCGGCAAGTTATAGGTGGCGCTCACTGAGCCGAACACCACGACCGGATCCAGGACCTTTGACAGGCTCGCTCCACCCCCGATGGAATAGTAGCCACTGCCGGTGGACAGCTGCTCGTTGATGTCTATCTCGTACGGGCTGACACCGGTCTTGGTGGAGAGGGTTCCGAACAAGGTGGTCGACATCTTGCCGGGAACGTAGGCAAATGGCTGCCAGCGCCCGGTAAAGGAAATATCCCCAAAATCATAGATATTGAGCTCGTCCTGGGTATCGTATTTGACGACCAGCGGGATCCGGGTACCCACCGTCAGGTTGTCCAACAGGCCGTAATCGTAGGAAAAGGAATTGGTGAAACTGTGGGTTGCAGACGGCACCACATCCAGGTTTCTCACTGATCCATTGGTGATGGCCAGATCCAGCCGCTGGTCTGCGGTGTAGGAATAGTCGAACGAATAATTCAGGGAATGGGAGCCCTTCTTCTGCAACGAATAGTTCTTCTCTGCAGCCTGGAACACTTCTTCAAGCTGTTGTGAAGCGTCCTCGTCTCCTTCCTGCTTGGCCAGCGCTTCCCGCGCCTGGTCCACACTTCCTTCCTGCGCCAGGGCCATGCCCGGAAGCAGACCTGCCGTGGAAACAAGGATAAAACCTCGCACAAACCAACGATTCATCCTGACTCCCTTATTTTATTTGTAGTGTTCCTGACCCGGGGATTACCCGGCGAATTAGTTACGACGGTAGTGCAACTGTTTTCGGGTGTTTTCTACACTGCCGTCGGGATTGTTTTTCTGGCGTTCCAGCAGATTCTGGATCCGACGCTGGGTGGATTCGTGAAACGCCGGTATCCGTTCCAGCGCCAGAAGGGTCATTGTCTGGTCATCCACAAAGCGAAGGTCTTCCTCCTTCAGCTCGAGGTTATCCAGCGGCTTGTCACTGCCCGGAAAGACGATGAAAAGCACGTTGTCGTCCCACTTCTCCTCGAACTGGGCCAGAGTAAAGGAGATATTGCCAACGGAAGGATCTGCCAGGTACGCGCGCCCGTCGCGGATCGTCCGTAACACCACGAAATGCTTGAAGCCCGCATGGTGAATGGGCACGATTGCCGGGTGATCGAGGTCCCTGAGGTCATCGATGGTGGCCCGGAAGCCGCCGGACGGGTAACCGAGTGCCGTCACCAGCCGCTTCATATCGAGCATGGAGAACGCGCGGCGCTCAACGATGCGCTCACTTTCGCCGTAGTGGAGCAGCCCCTCCATGACCTGTCGTTCTGACAAAGTCCGCCCGAGATAGAAGTTCAGCACTGTGGTCAGCGCCGCGCTTCCACAGCTGTAGTCATAGGCCTGACGCACGATATTCCGAAACTTCTGTTCGACCAGGGGCTCCACCCTGACGTCGGAACGCAATTCAACAGGACTGGAATCCACATCCTGCTCAATAACGATCTGGCCCTTCTCAAAAGGCTCCACCACGGTTGCTTCCTGCACCATGGTGAATGTAAGAATGGATCCAGCGAGCACCAGCAGCATGTCAGACGAAGTCCCTGTTTTTATTGGCCACGTTATTAAGCGTGGTTACATGTTGTTACGGTAAGATACCGAAAAGCCTGCGCCCTTAAAGATAACTGTGCCTCAAATCTGTCGCTGCAGGAGGGGCCTTACGGAGAGGATTTGAGAACTGGTTCAAGGCACCGATCAAGAACGCCTCCGCAGTTGACGCAACGAGGCAAAGCCGGTATCAACTCCAATCCAGCCATTCAATTTCCTGATGTAGATCCTGATGACAACAACACTGAATCCGGGACAGATCACGTTTATCGCTGCCAAGAATCAGAGCCCGGTGTCGCCTCCCGCGCTGCTGCCACGAGAGAAATTCAACGACCTGCTGCATGGCCTTGAGCCAGTGAGTCTGCTCCTGGTTCACGCACCGGCGGGGTATGGTAAAACCACCACCATCGCCGAACGGCTGGCAAGTCTGGAGGCCCGTTCAGCCTGGTTCCGTCTGGAAGCCAGCGATAACGCCCCGGGCCGGTTTGCCGGGTACCTGGTTAATGCACTGGCCCGCGCCACCGACGGCAGCTGCCAACCAGTACTGGAAAGACTCCAGGCCGAAGGCTATGACAGCCTGGAATCTTTCCTGACCGATCTGCTCGCCGGTCTGCCCCAGGACGATGAGCCGCTCTATCTGGTGTTGGATGACTATCACCTGATCACCAACGGCGAAATCCACGAGGCGCTGCGCTTCCTTCTACGGCATCTTCCGGGGTACCTGACTCTGGTTCTCATCAGCCGCACCATGCCGCCTGTGGGGGTGGCCCAGCTCCGGATGCAGGGGCGTCTGACCGAAATCACCAGCCGGGACCTTGGTTTTGAAGCGGACGAAGCCCAGCAGTATCTCCAGAGTCGGCTACCGTTCGAGATTGCGCGCGAAGATATTGAGCGGGCTGTCCGACGGGTTGAAGGCTGGATTTCCGCGCTGCAGTTGCTCTCCGCTTCCTCGGCGACCAGTGTCGAATTCAGCGAGTTTGTCGATCAGCTGGAACACGGCAACCAGAATATCTTTGATTACTTCGATGAGCTGGTGGGTAACGACCTGAGCGAACAGCAGAGGCGGTTTCTCATGCGCACCAGCATTCTCGACCGTTTCAACGCCGGAATGGTGATGCGTGTGATGGACGATACCGACGGCCAGGCGCTGCTCAGTAGCCTGCTGTCCATGGGGCTGTTCATAACGCCCGTGGACAACTCCGCGCTCTGGTTTCGCTACCATCCGCTGTTCTCGGTGTATCTGCGTCATCTGCTGACTTGCACCACCCGTGAGAACCAGAGAGACCTGAATCAACGGGCCGCCGATGCCTGGCTCGAGCTGGACCATGCGGAAGAAGCTGCCAAGCACGCCATTGCCGCGGAAGATCCGGAGCGCATCACTCGGGTGCTCACCATCCACGGGCGAAAATTCTTTACCGAGGGGCAGTTTCATCTGCTGCAGCGCTGCCTCGATACGCTGCCCCAGGAAATCATTGCCGAGGATCCCACGCTGACCCTGCTCAGGGCATGGGTTGCCCAGGGCCAGTACAAGTTTGATGAAGTGGAAAACTGGTTGTCAGCGGCGGAAGCCCGCCTGCAGGCGTTCATGAACGAAGACACCCAGCGGGCCGTTCATGGCGAATTCAGTGCAATCCGCGCCCAGGTGGCAATGAACTATGGCGATGGCGACCGCGCCCTGACCCTTGCCCGGGAAGCCATAGAACAAGACGCGCGTTACCTGCCCACATCCCGGGTGGCCGCGGCCTCGGTTATTGGTGAAGCGCTGTTTGTGCGCGGTGAACTCGAGGAAGCCCTGGCTCGCATGCAGGACACCGAGCATCTTGCCCGGGCCCATCAGGCCCACCAGAACGTTATTTGGGCGCTCTGCCAGCAAAGCGAAATCAGTGTCGCCATGGGGCTGCTGCAAAAGGCCTACAACATTCAGGAACGTGCTTTCCAATACGCGGAAGAAAACCAACTGAACCATCTACCGATCCTGGAATTCCTGTTTCGTATCCGCAGCCAGATCATGTGGGAGTGGCACCACCTGGAAAGTGCCGAGCGTTGCGCGCTTCAGGGCATAGAAATTCTTGAGGCACAGGGGGAGCGGTGGTATGTGCAGAGCTACACATCCCTGGCCAAGGTCGCCCAGGCCCGGGGCCGGCAGAGCCTGTGCGCAGACTACATCGCCAAGATCCAGAAAATGCTGGCGGCCGAAGACTACCACCTCGACTGGGTGGCCAACGCCCAGGCCACCATGCTGTCTTACTGGGATGCCGTTCGGGATCATGACTCAATCCAACGCTGGCTCACGATTGCACCTCCCTGTGAGCCGGCAAAGGCCACTAATCATTTCAATCAGTGCAATGGCCGCAACCAGGCCCGGGCGTTGATCAGCCTCGGTCAATACGAACTGGCTCGACCGCTGCTGGAAGAGCTGACCGCGGTAGCGCGGGAATTTGGCCTTAAAACAGATCTGAACCGAAACCACATTGCCCTCGCCTACCTCTACTGGCAACTGGATGAACGCGAACAGGCTCTTGATCACATGAAAACGGCGCTGGAACTGGCGAGTACCACCGGTGCTGTCGGCAGCTTCCTGCGGTTGGGCAAGGAACTGATTGTTCTGCTCAAGGCGCTGATCAACGATGAAGCCATTGAGGGTATGGAACTCCAGCGGGCGGAGCGCCTGATTCAGCTGGCCCAGCAACAGCGGGATTTCAGCCGCGCCATCCGGATCTCGCTGGATGAGGCCATCATCCAGGACATCATCGACCGGCCGGACGTGCCGGAACTGATCCGCACATCTCCTCTTACCCGCCGCGAGTGGCAGATACTCAGCCTGATACACGCCGGTCTTTCCAATGACCAGATTGCCGAGCACCTGAAAGTGGCCTCGACAACGGTCAAGACCCATATCCGAAGCCTTTATCAGAAACAGAACATCAGCCATCGTTCAGAGGCCATCGAGCTGGCCAAAGACCTGCTGAGCAAGATCCAGGGAGACTAGTGGCACACCTGGTCACATGGAGAACACCACGCCAAGAAGCAGATAACTGACCAGCGTTACCACGACAATGCCCATCAGATTGAGAGCAAATCCGGCTCTGATCATGTCACTGATCTGCATATGACCACTGGAGAACACGATGGCATTGGGTGGCGTGGCCACCGGCATCATGAAGGCACAGCTGGCCGCGATGGCGGCAGGCACAGTGAGTAGTAACGGTGACACGCCCTGACTCAGGGCCAGCGCCCCCAGCAAAGGCAGAAACGCCGCGGCAGTTGCGGTATTGCTGGTAACTTCAGTCAGAAAGATAATGATGCCCGCTACCAGCACAATCATGACAAGGGTTGGCAGAACGCCTGCCACACCAAGGCTTTGGGCGATCCATTCTGCAAGACCGGAACTGCTGATCACGCCGGCCATGGCCAGCCCTCCGCCGAACAGTAGCAGCACACCCCAGGGAATGCCCTTCGCGGTCTCCCAGTCGAGCACGAATTCGCGGGACCGAGTATTAACGGGCATGAGGAACATGGCAATAGCCGCTGCAATGGCAATCCCGGTGTCGCTCAACCAGGGCATGAGGTTCTCGGATAGCAGCGGTCTGAAGATCCAGGCGGCGGCCGTGATCAGGAACACCATGGCCACGAGCTTTTCGCCCTTGCCCAGCGGCCCCAATGCGTCAAGCTCCCCCTGTATGGCCTTGCCACCGTCGCCGGAGCTGCCCAGCCCGAAGTCCCGGCGGGTCAGCCACCACCAGGCCAATGCCAGCATGACAACCGTCACTGGAACCCCCAGCAGCATCCATTGGGCAAAGCCGACAGAAATACCCTGATTTTCACTCAGGTAGGCCGCCAGCAAGGCATTTGGCGGTGTGCCAATCAGTGTGGCAATGCCCCCGATACTGGCGGCATAGGCGATCGCAAGCAAAAGGGCCGTGGCATAGCGCCGGACGCCCTCAGGGTTGTCGTTGTTGTCCATCATGGCCACCACCGACAGACCAATCGGCAGCATCATAATGGCCGTTGCCGTATTGCTGACCCACATGCTCAAAAAAGCGGTAGCCAGCATGAATCCGGCAATCTGGCGTCGTGGTTTGCTGCCCACGGCCTTCAGCGTCATCAGGGCGATTCGACGATGCAGGTTCCATCGCTGCATCGCAAGCCCGAGGGTGAAACCACCGAGGAACAGGAAAATGATTGGATTGGCATAGGGTTCAGTAGCCTCACCAACCGTGCCGAGCCCCAGCGCCGGAACCAGCACAATTGGCAACAGGGCAGTCGCTGGAATAGGAATGGCTTCGGTGGACCACCAGGTCGCCATGAGCAGCATCAACCCAAGGGCAGACCAGGCTTGCGCTGTCATGGTTTCCGGGGGCGGCAAAATAATGGTTGTCAGCAGAAACATGGCCCCAAGGATCAGTCCGATCACCTGGCTGCGGGGCAGCCCCTCGGTTTGCTTGTCAGCGTTGAGCTCTTCAGACATACAGTTCTATTCCGTTATTCAAACTTCAGCATCTACAGGCGAACAAATCGTCAAAGCGCCTCAAGCTGGCGATCATGAAAACGCCGGAGCAGGGTAAGGGCCAGGATGGCGCCGGACAACGCCCAGGCCATATCCGACTGCGTATCCCAGACGTAACCCTGGGTGCCCAGAAATGCCTCGGCGGCTTCATCGCTAAGCAAGGCTACCCACCATTCGATCAACTCGTAAAAGGCGCTTACCGCCAAACAGAAACAGACGATGAAAAACGCAGCCCAGCGGCGACTGGAGAACACCTCGAACCGAATGACCACTTCCCTGGCGATGATTGCCGGTATAAACCCCTGCGCCAGGTGGCCAAGCTTGTCGTAATTGTTGCGCTCCCAGTCAAACCAGTCCCGAAACCAGTCGAACAAAGGCACTTCGGCATAGGTATAGTGCCCGCCAACCATCAGAATGATGGCATGAACCAGAATCAGGCCATAAACCAGCGGCGTCAGCGGATAACGGAAAAAACACCAGACAACCGCTGCGAAACCAATGGCGGCAGGCAGCACCTCCAGAGCCCACGTGGCCCGATCCTTGGGCCCGATGGCAGACCAGACAAAGACTGCAAGAAAGACCACCACCCAGACGGCGGGCGCAAATCGCAGGTTCATAGGTTTCCTTATGTCCGCAACTATCCAGACGCCCCGGCGCGCAGGAAGTGTCCGTATCCAGTTTCCCTGCCCACTGCTGGTTCCACCTCACCATCGGTTACCGCGGACCGACCATTGATCAGCACCTCTCTGACACAGCCAGGCACCCGGTTGACCATTCTTTCCAGTTCGAAGTTTTCCATCTCGGCCCATTGCACCTGTTCCAGATCCTGATCAAGACCACGGGGATCAAGTACCGTTATATCGGCCCGGTCCCCCACTCTGATATGACCCGCATCAACACCAAGCCAATCTGCCTGTTCGCCAGTCAGTCGGTGCACGGCGCGCTCCAGCGACATGACCGGCTCACCTTCGCCATGGCTTTCGCGAACCAGCTTGAGAAACCGTAGAGGCAGATTGTAGAAGGCCATATTACGGATGTGGGCGCCGGCATCGGAAAAGGTGATCAGGGCACCGGGATTGGTGACCATTTTCCGGAGCCGATCCTTTCTGTGGTTCCCTACCGTGGTAAACCAGCGCAGTGAACGGCCATGGGCAACCACCATGTCGAGAAAGAAATCGACCACATGGATGCCACGGTCAGACGCGAGCTCAGCAAAATTGCGCCCGACCACACTCTTATCCGGGCAATCGAGAATCACGGCATCGCCGAAATCCCTCTGCCATACCCGGGGCGAGAGCTTCTCCTTATAGAATTTCCTGAATTTCCGTCGGTACTGTTCGTCTTTCAGAAGCTCGTTGCGTTCCAGTTGATCGCGGATATCGAGGGCCATTTCACCGGCGCCGAATTCTTCAAACAGTACGATATCCATGCCATCGGCATAGACCGTGAACGGCGTTGGCAGGAGCTGCCAGCGAAAGTTGCCCCCAAAGCTGTTGGCCAGCCACCCCACCAGGCTGGCCATGGGTTTGACCGTGGGATTGCCTTTCAGATCGATCATGGCAATCAGGGTTGTTTTCAGGGGCTTTCTCAACCAACCCAGGGTCTCTTTCAGGTACTGGGTTACCTGCAGAGGATTGGCCGCATTGGGCGCGCCCTGATGTACCCGCCCGTACCGGCGCAAAAGGGCATTCAGGCTGCTGACCTCACGCCATCGGGCGTAAGTGCTCGGCAGGCTCTTGGACCACTCCCGGTCACCATCCACCTTGTCCCATTTCAGGCACATGGTGGAAAGACCAAGAAAGCCCTCCTGCAGAGCCTCCTCCAGCAAGGCTTCCATCCGCTCCTGTTCATCGGCGGTCGGAGTCACGCTCCGGTCGGTGGCGCGATGCAGGCCCATGACCGCAGTCCTCAGATCGCTGTGACCGAGAAAGCTGATGACATTGGGCCCCAGTGGATGCTGGTCCATGAACGCCACCCACTCTTTGGGTGTCTGCCAGGACTTGTACTGTTTCAGAATGGGCAACACTTTTTCCCTGGGGACCGTTTCCACCCGGGTAAAAATATCCGATGCATCTTCCGGATCCGAACAGACCATACTCAGGGAGCAGCTGCCGATCAGCACAGTGGTGACACCGTGACGTACAGATTCAGAGAGTGACGGCGCTACCAGAAGCTCGGCATCGTAATGGGTATGGGTGTCAAGAAAACCGGGTGTGACCCAGCATCCGCTGGCGTCAATCGTGCGTGTCGCCTGGCTGGTGTCGGGCTGCTCATCAAATACCCCGGCAACTCGCCCATCTTTGACGCCGACATGGGCTATGCGTGAAGGTCCGCCGGTACCGTCAAAGTAACGACCACCAATAATAAGAGTATCGAACTGGTTCACCGTGCCAGGCTCCTTTTTGTTGTTTTATGCCGTCAGTCTAGCCAGCAAAACGTGATATGTCCTCTCATTTCAACGGACGGGGCCGGCAATACGGGCCATTAACGAACCCTGATCTGGCTGCCGTCTTCCAGCTGACGATCCGGGTGGCGGACCACACTGTCTGCCTCGCCAAGACCATCCTGAATCACCGTATGGAATCCGTTTGTACGCCCCACCGACACGTTTGTAAGCAACGCTCTGTCATCAACAACGCGGAATACCTGATGCTGGCCGTCACTGACAAAGATGGCAGATTCCGGGACCTGAAGAACATTATCTGATCGCCAGAGCAGAAACTCGGCGTCCACACGGTAACCGTCTCCGAGGCTCTGCCAAGCATCCGTAGGGCTGGTAATGTCCGCAACGACCTGTACCCGCCTCTCTTCAACACCCAGGGCCGACACGTCTTCGAAGCCCACCGGCTCAACCCGCCGGACAACGGCATCCAGGGTTCCGCCACCCCATCCAGTGAGGCGCGTCGCTATACCGGGTTGAAGGTTCACGGCGTCAAAACTCAACACATCGACAACCACCTCAAGCGCCCCGGGATCCCCCAGTTCCAGAATGGCTTCACCGGCCTGGATGACGCCCTCACTTTTCCGGACTATTCCGAGGACCGAACCATTTACCGGAGACCTTACCGGCACACGTTCAACCGCTCCATTACCGTTAGCCCGCGCAGCAGATACTTCAAGGCGGGTTCTGGCCGCTGCCAGTTCATGGGCCATTACTTCCTCGTCAAAGCGGGCGGAACGCAGAATAGCCTGTGTCCTGTCCGCAGCGGCCCTCGCCTGCTGCAAACGCTCGTCGGAAACAAAACGATCATCACTGAGAGCCTGCAGGCGGGCCAGCTCGCGAACAGCGAGGTCTGCTTCAGCCTCCGCGGCTGCCACTTTTTGACGAGTGGAATTGAGCGCCGAACGGGCCGACTGTACTTTGGCCTCTGCTTCTGCCCGGCTGCGGGCATCGAGGGTGCTGGCAGGCATGGGGTCCACCTCCGTCAGCAGCTCTCCCGGAATGACCGGATCCCCCACCTCCAGCAATACCCTGTGTAAGTATCCGGCAACCGGGGAAGACACCACATAACGGTCCCGCACCCGTGTTTTTCCTTCTTCCTTGATGGTGATTTCCATCGGTCCACGGGTTACCGGCGCCAAGTCCACCCAAACCGGATCGGGGCGGATCGTGACCACAACTGCAGCAATGGCGAGCAAAACAAACACGCCCCAGAACAACCATTTTCCGGCAAACCCTTTTTTCGCCATAACCTCAGCTCACTCCCTGGTTGCTTGCGCACCTATTCCCGTGTTTTCAACACGGCTACCAGATCCAGCGCTTTCAGGCGCCGCCAGGCAATCACCCCGGAAGCGATTGCCGAAACCACCACGACCAGCGCGGACATGCCAAGCGTCTGGGTGGTTATGGTCAGGGGCACCCGATACAGCTCCGTTTGCATGGCAGTAACAATCATCAGCGCCAGCCCCTGGCCAATCAGCCAACCGAGCGGAATGCCCAGTAACAGCAAGAGCGCAACCTCTCCCAACAATATATGCGCAACTTCATTATGGGTGTACCCCAGCACTCTCAGGCTCGCCAACTCCCGACCTTTCTCAGCCAGGGAAATCCGGATGGTGTTGTAGACCACCCCGAAAGCGATGATTCCGCCCATCAGGCTGTTGAAAAAGGTGAACGTCAGAAAGGTACGCGCCAGGGTTTCATAGAAGCTGTCCAGCATGGCCTGACGGATGCTCAAGCCAAGCACTCCCGGTGTTTCGCGAAGACTGTTGTAGACGTCAGAAGCCATGTCAGGGTCCAGGTTTATCATGGCCTGATTGATCAGGGGCCCGTCACCCAGCGCCCGGTTCAGGGCATCCAGATCCATGTAGGCACCTACCCCGAGAAATTCACTGGTAATACCGGCGACCGGAACCATGACCGATCGCCGGTCACCTTCGAGCAGCTCCAGCTGCAAAACATCCCCTGGCCCGACACCCAACTCATCGGCTAGATAATCAGTCAGCAGCAGCCCCTCCCTGGGCAGCGGAACCGGTTGCAAATCGCTGTCGATAACAAATTGCAGCTGCGCATCCGACGGTATTCCGGTGACCGCACTTCGCCACTCACGATGCCCGGAAACCAGACGGGCGGGTACCGAGCGGCGACCCTCGACGTATCGGACCCCGGGCTGCCTCTGCAAACCGAACAGTGCTGCGCTATTTACCGGATCAATAAAGGTCGCGGCGAGATCCTGTTGCTGAACCCGGGCAAACTGCGTGTGCACCATCAGGGAGACCGAATCAAACTGGAAGTTACCCACCATCACAATGGCGGTCGCCATCGCGACCCCACTCATGGACAACAGGGTCCGAACCGGACGACGGGAGAGCTGGCGCACAATCATTCGGGAGGGCTGGGAGAAACGGATTCCTGAAAGAAGCTTTTCCACCATGGTCACCCGGTATCTGGCGGGCCCCTCAGGCCTCATGGCTTCGGCGGGCGGCAGGGAGGCCGCCTGCCTGATGGCCCGCCAGGCACCGAGCCAGGCCACCGCGACGGTCAGGATACCCAGCAACAAAAGCCATAGAGGGTCGATACGGAACAACAACCCGGGGAACCGATAGTAATCCATATAGAGCTCCCCCAGTGACCGTCCCAGCCAAAGCCCCAGCGCAAGGCCGGCCAGCAAACCGATACCCGCAATCACGATGACCAGTTTGCTGTAGTGCCAGGCGATCTGGCGATTGCTGTAGCCAAAGGCCTTGAGCACGGCAACAATGTCCCGCTGGGTGCTGATCAGACGACCAATCACCACGTTCAGCAAAAACATGGCCACACTCATGAAAATGAGTGGAAAAACCGTCGCCATGGTTTTCAGCTGGTTCAGCTCGTCACTCAGAAAACGATGAGAAAACTGATCATCCCGGCCAAAGGCTCCCGTCGCACCATAGCGAGCCAGGAGTCGGTCCAGGGCATCGACCAAAGATGCAACGGAGTGGCCCGGTCTGAGTGTTACCACCAGGCTGTTGAATGCTCCCCTCATGTCCATGGCGGATTCCAGGGCCTCCCTGTTCATCCACAGCACACCATAACGCCGATAATCAGGTAGCATGCCGCCAGGCGGGATGACGTATATGAACTCGGGTGACTCAACAATGCCTGTCACAGTGAGCGCCTGTCGACGACCGTTGATGATTGCCTGAAACTGATCACCCAGTACCAACTCATGCGCTTCGGCAAAGCTTCCGATGACCGCGACTTCCTGGCTGCGACCTGCACCTGGAAGCCGCCCCTGACGAATAAAAAGGCGATTGACCTCGGGCTGCCCCTCTGGAGGAATGGATACCAACCTGGCCGACACGGGATCCGGGAAGCCCGGCATTTCAAGTTTTGCGGCTCCCTCGACTCTCCCCTCATACCTTGCTATGGCAGGTAGTGAGCTTATTTCCTTGAGGGCATGGCGAGGCGCACGTTTAACGGGGGCAAAGACATGGGCAAACTGGTGCTGATCGTAATACTGGGCTCTGGTCGCTAATAATGATGAATAGTTCACCAGCGACATCACGCAAACCCCGACACCACCGGCGATGACCAGGGCGATGGCCAGTACCTGCCCCCGCATCTGCCAGAGCTCACGCCGTAGTTTGATATTCAGAACCGTGTTCAGACCTTTCGCGGCCATTTCTCTTCCATTTGGCCCAGTTACCAGGACAGTGTCCGGGGATCCTGGCGACGTTCGTTATGAAGCTCACCACTGATATTGCCGTCGGAGAGCGTGATCACGCGATCGCCCATGCCAGCGATAGAGGCATTGTGGGTGATAATAACGGTGGTAGTGCCCGTCTCCCGGTTGGCTTTTTCCAGAGCCTCAAGAACCAGCACACCAGTGGCCGAATCCAGAGCTCCGGTCGGCTCATCGCAAAGAAGTACTTCCGGTCGTTTGGCAATAGCCCTGGCGATGGCAACCCGTTGCTGTTCACCACCGGAAAGCTGCGCGGGAAAATGGTCTATGCGGTTCTTCAATCCAACCAGCTCAAGAGCGTCTTCGGGAGACATCGGATGGGACGCAATCTCGGTGACTGCCGCAACATTTTCCCGCGCGGTCAGGCTTGGAATGAGATTGTAAAACTGGAACACGAAACCAACATGCTCACGGCGGTAGCGGGTCAGTTCGCGGTCTCCGGCTGTACTGAGATCAATATCCCGATACCGGACCTCACCGGACGATGGCACATCCAGCCCGCCAAGAATGTTCAGAAGTGTGGATTTGCCTGAACCCGAAGCGCCCAGCATGACGACCAGTTCGCCGCCATAGAGATCCAGATCCACCCCACGGAGCGCATGAACCTGAACTTCTCCCTGATCATAGGTTTTCGTGAGGCCCCGGGTCTGGAATACCGCGGAGCCGGTCCGGGCTTCCGTTCCTGGCGCCATGGTGTCAGTCAGTCTTCGGCGCAATCCACGCAAACCGTGGTGTAAGGCAGCACCTGCAAACGGCGGGGGTCGATGGCCTCGCCGCAGGATTCGCATTCGTCGCCCACACCGTTGTCAATTCGTGCCAGGGCGTGTTCGATCTGAGCGAGTTCGGAGCGGGTTTCCGTTTCAAGCGAGTCGACCACCTCGTCATTCTGGGTCTGGGTAGCCTGCTCCTCGAAATCCTTGTCGAGCGCGCCATCCTCCCGGTGCTGGTGCGCTTCATAACGGGAAAGCCTGGCCGTCAGGTCTGCCCTCAGTGTTTCCAGTTCGGATTTCCGGTCAGTCATGTGGCGCCTCCTGCCTTGCCGGGAAATACATATTCGTACAGTAAAGCATAAGCTGAACCCGGGATTGATGCTTGTCAAAATTGCGTCATGGAGGGTGAGGCAGAATAGAGATCCATCAAACCTGTATGCAAAGGAGTTGTGACTATGAACACTGAGCTTTTCGAGAAAGCGACGCGCCTGAACGAAACCCTGTTTGAGCAGGTGGGCAAGGCCGCAGAAATGCAGATGAACGCCTTCCGCCGCTATGCCGATGTCACCATGGAGCAGGCCAAAAAAGTGTCAGAAGTCCGTGATCTGGAGGGTCTGAAAAGCCTGACCGGTGATCAGGCAGAAACCCTGAAATCCCTGAGCGAGCAGTTCACGGCAGACTGGAAAGCCTGGCAGGATTATTTCAACGAAAGCCGGGAGCAGATTCAGAAGGTGTTCGAGAAAACGCCGGAAGAAACCACCAAAGCCAGCCCGAAAGCTGCCAAATAAGGGATAGCCATGTTCGGTCTGGATACGCTCGGGAAAGCTGCAAGTCAGCTCGTCAACGGCTTTGAAACCAACGTCCGTCAGGGACAGCAGCAACTGGAGAAAATGCTTGGGGATGCTGGCGTCCTGGATGATGCAACTCTCTCCACGATGACAGAAATGTCCGATGCCTACCGTACGATGGCAGAGGATCTGCTACTCCATCCGCTCCGGTTCGCCGGTGCCGAGCTGGATCTGGCTCGCAAGCATGCCGCGCTGGGGTATTACACCCTCGCCCGGCTGGTGGGCAAGGACAAACAGCCTGTTGTCGAACCGGAGCCCGACGACAGGCGTTTTCAGGCCGAGGACTGGCACAAACACCTGCCTTTTGATGTTCTCCACCAGGCTTATTTGATCAACTCCCGCACGTTCCTGAACTGGGCTTCCGGCATGGAAGGGGTTCCTCCGGCAGGGCGGGACCAGATGCTGTTCTATGCCCGGCAACTGACCAGCGCGCTGTCACCGTCGAACTTCCCTGCCACGAACCCGGAAGTGCTCAGGATTACCTGGGAACGGAAAGGGATGAACCTGATCGACGGTGGTCGGCAGCTGATCGAAGATCTGCGCCAGAACCCGTCCCTGTTCAATGTTGGAATGACCGATCGCTCCGCCTTCGAGGTAGGGCGTAACCTGGCCACCACCCCGGGCAAGGTGGTGTTCCAGAACGAACTCATGCAGTTGATCCAGTACTCGCCGACAACAGACACCGTCAACAAGCGCCCCTTGCTGATTGTTCCGCCCTGGATCAACAAGTATTACATCCTGGACCTGACCGCCAGAAACTCCTTTATCCAGTGGCTGGTGGACCAGGGGCAGACCGTATTCATTATTTCCTGGCGCAATCCTGGCCCTTCCATGCGTGACAAAGGCTGGGAAGACTACATGGAGCTCGGGCCACTGGCGGCCATGGATGCCGTTACCGAGGCCACCGGCGAAGAGCAGATGAATGTGATCGGTTATTGCATCGGTGGCACTCTGCTGGGCTCAACGCTGGCCTGGCTGAAGAAAAAAGGTCGTAATCCGGTGACCAGCGCCACGTACCTGACCACCCTGCTGGACTTCTCGGACCCTGGCGGAATCGGGGTATTTATCAACGATCATTCGATCCGGGGCATCGAGAGAATGCTCGAGCGCAAGGGCTATCTGGACGGTCGCGCCATGGCGTTCACATTCAACCTGCTGCGGGAAAACGAGCTGTTCTGGTCGTTCTGGACCAATAACTACCTGAAGGGCCAGAAGCCGGCGGCGTTTGACCTGCTGTACTGGAACACCGATGGCACCAACCTGCCGGCCCGGATGCACAGTTTCTACCTGCGCCAGATGTACCTGAATAACCGGCTGGTGCAGCCCGACTCCCTGAGTCTGCTCGGTGAGTCCATCAATCTGTCAGAGATCGATGTGCCTTCTTTTTTCCTGTCCGCCCGACAGGATCATATCGCAAAATGGAAAACCACCTATAAAGGCGCCCTGGCCCACGGCGGTGATGTCCGCTTTGTGCTCTCCGGCTCGGGCCACATCGCCGGCGTAATCAACCCGCCCTACAAGGAAAAGTACGGCTACTGGACCAACGACACACTGGTGCCGGATGCAGAGGCCTGGTTCGAAAAATCCGAACATCATCCAGGATCCTGGTGGCCCCACTGGCTTGAGTGGATTGCGCGCTTTTCCGATGGTGACGTACCGGCTCGTGTACCCGGCGAAGGTAAATTGCCCGCGATTGAAGCTGCTCCGGGTAGCTACGTGAAGGTCAAGGCAGCCGAGGCTGCTAAAGATTAAACCAGGCGCTAAACGTCGGGCGCAAAGACGAGACGCCCACCCAAAAACAAGACAAAAACCAGGAGAGTCCATGGGGCGGCCGCTACCGATATCCCGCATCATGCACAGCGGTCTTCTGCTGCGTTGTCCGCCGCAGACGTCAATCGCGGATGCGGCTGCGCGGATGGCTGAAAATTCCGTCAGTTCGATTCTGATCTCAGAGAATGACATGGTGATCGGAATCTGGACCGAGCGGGATGCCCTGACGGTCGATTTTTCCAAACCGGAAAGCTTTGAGCGGCCGGTCAGTTCGGTTATGAGCTCTCCGGTGCTGACCCTTCCCTGTGACATGGATGCCGGTGAAGCAGCGCTGCGTTTCCGGGAAACCGGAAAACGCCACTTTCTGATCGTCGATGATCGCGGCATGCCGACGGGCATCCTTTCCCAGACTGACCTTGCCCTGAACCAGGGGCTGGAACCCTACCTGCGCCTGCGGGAAGTGAGTACCGCGATCCCCCACCCCCCACTGGTCACCGATGGCAAGCTGCCACTCTCTGAAGTGGCTGCAATCATGCACCGTCATCAGGCAGATGCTGTCGTCGTGGATTGCCACGATGAGGGTCTCGGCATCCTCACCGAGCGGGATATCGTGCGCCTGATTGCACGCAACACTGGCAACGCATTGGCTGCCGACCTCGCCACCCGACCTCTTTTAACGATCAGCGAGTCGGACCCGTTGATTCATGCCAGGGACCTGCTGATCAACCATCGGATTCGCCATCTGGCAGTTATCAATAGCCAGGATGAGGTTACCGGCCTGATTGGCTACAACGATATGCTCGCTGGCGCCGAACAGATGTATCTGGACGATTTGCGTGAAGCCCTTGAACAGAGAGATCGGGCCCTTGCCCAATCCCGCCAGACTCTCCAGTTGGCAGAGCGAGTGATCGAGTCCTCTTTCGAGGGCATCATGGTAACGGACAAGAACGTGAATATTGAGTTCGTTAACCCGGCATTCACGCACCTGACCGGCTACAGCCAGGACGAGGTTATCGGCAAAACGCCGCAGATTCTCTCTTCCGGGCGGCACGACAGCGAGTTCTACCAGCGGATGTGGAACTCCCTGGTTACCCACGGCTATTGGCGGGGCGAAATCTGGAACCGTCGCAAAACCGGAGAGCTCTACCTCGAGCTTCTGACCATCACCGCCATTACTGACAACGAGGGTAACACCACCCACTACGCCGGCCTGTTCACCGACATCACCCAGAACCGGAAAAACGAAGAGCAGATCCGACAACTTGCTTACTACGACGCCCTTACCGGCATTCCGAACCGCCGTTTGCTGGAGGATCGCCTGGAGCACGCGATCCGCCATGCCCACCGGCGATCCTCTCTTCTGGCCGTCGTGTTCATGGACCTGGATCACTTCAAAGACGTGAACGACCGGCTCGGGCACGCTGCAGGCGATGAATTACTGCTCCAGTTCACAAGTCGTGTCCAGAGCTGTCTGCGTGAAGACGATACCCTTGCCCGGCTGGGCGGCGACGAATTTATTGTTCTGCTGCCCGACCTGGAGCAGGTTGAAGATGCCTATCGGGTTGCGGAACGCCTGATTGCCAAAAACCAGGAACCCTACCGCATTGATGGCGAAGCCCTGACGGTGGGTTCGAGCATTGGCATAAGCCTTTACCCCCAGGATGGCACCACTGCATCTGAGCTTCTGCAAGGGGCCGATATCGCCATGTACCGGGCCAAGCAGGACGGGCGGAACCTGTTCCGGTTGTTCAGCCCGGCCGTTGCTGAAGGCGCCTGATCTCGCCCCTGAATCGCCGTTGTGGCACTATGACCCGCTGGATGACCGGCGGAGAACCACTTGATGTTTTATACCTCCTTAGCGGCGATTGCAGTCGCCATGATCCTGTTTGCCTGGCTTGGGCTCAGGGCACGTCTCGCAGACGGTGGCCTGGATGATTACGTAACGGCCCGAAATAGCCAGGGCGCCAGAGCCCTGGGACTCTCTTTCCTCGCCTCCGGCATGGGCGGCTGGATCCTGTTTGCCCCGCCCGAGGTAGGCGCGCTGGTCGGCCCGCTGGCACTGGCAGGCTATGCCCTCGGCGCTGCTCTGCCGTTTATCGTGTTTGCCTTCTGTGGGCCGGCCATCCGCCGTTTCCTGCCCGAGGGACGCAGCATCGGCGAGTTCGCCAACGCCTGTTATGGCAATGGCGTTCGCCGCTATGTCTCGATGATCTCAGTGCTCTACATGCTCTGCTTCCTGACCGCCGAGCTCACCGCCATCGGCGCCATCACCTCACTGCTTTCCGGTATTGACGGTGGCGTCGTGGTCATTGGCGTTGCGGTTACCACACTGGTATACACGGCTGTCGGTGGCCTCCGGGCGAGCATCGTCACCGATCAATGGCAGGCATTATTGCTGATCGGCCTGCTGGCGATTGTCAGTTTCGTCGCGCTTGGCAAACTTCCGGACGCAGCTCCCGCAGCCTTGCCCGACATCCCAACCTCTGCGGCCCTCAGCGTTGCGCTGACTCTGGTGATCGCCGTAACCGCCGCCAACCTGTTCCACCAGGGTTACTGGCAACGGTTGTGGTCAGCCCGCGATACCGATGCTCTCAGCCGTGGAGCCCTGCTCGGCGGCGTAGTCACCATCGGCGTTGTCGCGGTAGTAGGCGGGCTCGGAATCCTGGCGGCCCTCAGTGGCGCCGACCTTGGCAATCCTCCGATTCCATTCTTTGCCTTGTTGGCGGATGCCCCGGCCTGGCTGGCTTTGCCGGCCCTGATTCTGGCCATCACGCTGGTCGCTTCGTCAGTGGATACCCTGCAGAATGCGCTCGCATCCCTGGCGGTTACCGAAAAACAGGGCCTTTCCATTGTCAGCGCCCGCTGGTTCACCGTGCTGCTGATGATTCCCGTGGTGCTGGTAGCGCTTCAGGGCGTTTCCGTTCTCCGGCTGTTTCTCATCGCCGACCTGCTGTGTGCCACGGCGGTACTGCCTGTGCTGATGGGACTCTGGGGGAAAATGACCACGCGGGCGGCCATTCTGGGGTGCCTGGCCGGGCTTTTCGGGGCGGTTCTGCCCGGCTGGATATCCGGAGGCAGCTTGATGGCCGGCCTGGAAGCTGCGAGTTTCCCCGGCAGCATTCCAACCCTGATGCCATTCGTGGGTGCCCTTGCAGGCTCTGGCTTGGTCAGTCTCGCAATCGCAGTTGCGGCCCCGAAACGCTAGGAAGACGCTTTGCTGTCCAGTTGGTTAACTGGACAGCAATTCAATCGGGTATCTGATTTTGGTCTGGTCGACTCCCGGCCGCGCCCCGAAATCCACCAGTCTCAGACGATTACAGATCTTGCTCTCGAGCGCCGGCTCATTCAGCGTGGATTCCACCACCGAGCAACTGGATACCGCACCGTCAGGTTCAATGACCAGCTCCGGCGTAATACTTCCCTGTAGCGAAGGCTTCCGTCGCAGCTCCCGATTGTAGATGCTGTAGATCGCCGACTTGTTAGCGTCCATGGTCCGGCGCAACTCTTCCTTGCTCCGGGTTCTGGCAGCGGTTTCCTGTTGCTTCTTGCGGGCCGCCTCTTTGACTGCTGCAACCCGTTCGGCCTCCGCAACTTCCGCGCGCTGGCGCTCAGCCAGGGCGACCTGACCGGCCTCCCGATTGAGCACCTCTTCATTCACGCCACTGCTCTTGGCACTCGCGGTAGCGCGGGAGGCCAGCGTATCACCGGTTTTGCGAGCAATAGGCTCAGCTGTATTGGCAACCGGACCATCCAGCTTGACCGACTCCGCCAGCGAGCTGAGTTTTTTGAGTTCGTTCCCCATTGCCAGAATACCGGTATTCTTCGCCTTTTCCCGAGCCTTGGCGACTTCCTCGGGCTTGGGTTCCGGCTTTGGCTCTGGTTTTTCTGCTACTTCTGGTTCAGGTTCAGGCTCCGGTTCCGCAACCACCGGTTCGGGGACCGGCTCCGGTTCGGGTTCCGGCTTCGCCTGCTCCACCGGCTTTTCCTCAGGCTCTGGAGGCTCGGGCTCAGGTTCAGGCAGTACCGGTTTTGGCGGCTCTTTCTTCTCAATGATCAGTTTCGCCAGCTGGGGCGGCAACGCCTCCTGTTCCTGCCTGTCCCGCTCAGGCAACTCTATCCAGCTGACATAGCCTGCGAACGCGAGGAACAGAGGCACCACCACAACGGCCGCAGCCAGCAGCCGCTTCCGCTCGCCGCGCTCCTGATTCCAGGGCAATCCGTACCGGTAATCCATAATGGTCAGGCTCCCTGTTCCGTACGCTGGTTAACCGCCAGGGAAATACTGGCGTAACCGGCGTCCACACAGGTGGACATGATTTTTTTCAGCAGCTCGTAGGGCAGTTCGCGGTCTGCAAGAATGGTAATGGGTCGACCCGCATCCGGCGCAGGCGCCGACGAGCGACTGGCCTGATAGTCCAGTTCCTGCTTCAGGGAAGGCTCCACCTGTCCGTCAAACGTCTGGAGCGCGTCGCGTTTAACCACCAGTCGACCGTTAACCAGGATATCCCTGTCCGTCACGGTCAGTGCCAGCACATCGCCCGGGGGTTGCTGGGCAGTGGAATCCGGCAATTTGATGGTGCTGTTCTGGTTCAATACCTGTACGTCGGACGAGGAGTTCACCATCAGGAAGAACACGAGGATGGTGAAGATATCCATCAACGACACCAGGTTCATCTTTCCCTGACTCTTGTTACGCCGGTAGTGGCGCTTCAAGCGACGGGCTTTGGCGGATTCTTTCATGAACTCACCTCCGCGGATCCCGAGGCCTCGGCAGGCGCATCACCGAGCGAGATTTCCGGGAACAGCTCTGCCTCTACAACACTGCCAGCCACGACGGCTTCGTAGGAGCGCACTGTGTCCATTACAGACACCAGGGACTGATAGGACGTCTGCCGGGACGGCATGATGATCACATCCTTCTTGTCCGGCACACGACTCTTGATTTCCTTCATGACATCCTTGAGCAGCCCGAAATCATACTCGCCCTCACGCTGAGGGATACTTTTGATAACCCCACCCTGGTTATCCGCAACGACCAGCCGATCTTCATAGATCACCACCTGGATCTGCAGTTCTTCGGTCTGCTCTGAGGACAGACTTTCACCGGTCGGGAAGTTCAGTTCCAGAACGCTGGTGTGGGCAAACACCATATTCAGCAGCAGTACCGGCACCAGCACAATCATGAGGTTCATGAAGGGCGTGATGTCGAGATCGGCCTCACTTTGAAGGCGACGATGTTTCCGTCTCATGGCCTGACATCCTTCTGGCTGATTATCAGGCCGGGCTACCGGCCGGAGTCGCTACCTGTGCCGGTGCAGCGGCGTTCTGGGCCTGTGGTTGGGCGACCGGTTTGTTACCAGAACCGTCGCTGAGAATGTTCAGCACCTTGATGCCCGCCATCTCGAAGCTATCAACGATTTCATTGGTCTTGGTCTGCAGCAGCGAGTGGATCAACAGCATAGGGATGGCCGACATAAGGCCGAAGGCGGTGGTGTTCATGGCGACCGAGATACTCTGGGACAACAGACTCGCCTTCTGGGCCGGATCCGCTGCGGCTACTGCGGTAAACGCGGCAATCAGGCCAATAATGGTACCAAGCAGACCCAGCAGCGTGGCGATGTTGGCCAGCGTTGCCAGGTACTGGGTGCGCTTTTCCAACCGCGGCATCACATCCAACAGCCCCTCTTCCATGGCGTATTCGATCTCTTCGCGACCCTGGCGGCGGGCCAGACGCTGAAGGCCGAAGCCGATCATGGTCGACATGGCACTACCGGATTCCTGGGTGTAATTCAGGGCGCCTTTCAGATCGCGCTTGGCAATCATCTGGTGCAGGCGGTTGAAGTCCCGACGGTTGGTCAGTTTCTGGGCGGAAAGGTAGACGTAACGTTCAATGGCTACAATGAGTCCGATAATCAGCACAACGGCGATCGGAAACATAAAAAAGCCACCTTCCTGGAAGAAGCGAACGGCGGTATCGATCATTTTCTGGGCACTCCATGGTCCGGTTTTCAAATCAGTCTATGCGCGACCTGCCCACCTGCGGGTAAGTTCGCGAAAGTCTGTGTGAGGGTTTGTTTATTCTTGCGCAGGAACACACCGGGAACGCGAGCTGCGTCACACTCTATTCCGCGGTTGATGCTTGAGTCTTTTCGACGAAGGCTTCGTGATACTTGATAAACCGCTGAAACTCATAGCGCTCCAGGGGCCGAAGGCCCTGATCAACCATCAGGCGTTCCTCCGGCGCTCGCAACTCGTCCACTTCCGGTGGCTGCCAGGGCACCAGATACATCACCGTGGGCACTTCCTGATCACCACGGATGCGCGTGCCTTCAATGGTTACAACACCCGGGGCATCCTGGGCGTAAAGCATGGGCGCCGTGGGCAACAGCGCGGAAACTGCGAGAGCGATCAGCGCGGGATGTTTCATATCACCTTTTCCACATCAGATTCTGTTTTTCGCATCGAAAATCCAGTCTTCCAGTCTCGGGTGCGGCTCGCTGGCAGCGGATTGATAACGCTCATAGAGGTCAACCGCATCCGCAGGTTTACCCAAGTAGATATCAAGCAGGAAGGCCAGATTAAGAATCGCGGGCGCGTAGTCCGGATCAGCGGCCAGCGCGGCGCGGTAATGCCGCTCTGCCTCATCAAATTCTCCGGCGTTCCGGGCAATCACGCCCAGATGATTCAACACCTGAACATGTTCGGGATTCACCGCCAGCGCGCGCTCAAACCACTGTGTCGCGGTATCGGTATCCCCTTCCTGGAAAGCAATGATGCCGAGATTGGCCATCGGGCCGGCCTTGTCCGGATAGTCGCGGGCCAATTGCTCAAAACGGGTCCGGGCTTCGGCAAGGTCGCCCTGCTCCATGGCCCGTACCGCTTCGCTGAATGAGGCTTCAAGGACAGCCTGCTCGGCTTGCACGTCAGACTCTGGCGGCGTCGGGGCTGTTACACATCCAGACAGCGCGACTATCACCGAAAGACAGAGCCCACAGGCCTTAATCGAGTTCATAGACAACCCCCGAGGTTACTTCTTCTTTCCGGTAGCGCCCCGGCAACAGGACTTTCAAGGCCTCGTAGCTGCGCTTGACCCACTCATCGAAAATGCCCTCGCGGGCCCGCCGGATGTTCTGCTCGTGGATATCGATGGCGTTGTCCTCAAACGGGTAAGCCTGTTCTTCCAGCAGAAGCTCGTACTGGGCCAGTTCAAGCTCGCTCAATCCCGTGGGCCGCTCAGAATCCATCAGGTCGGCACCGAGGCGCCCATAGATATGGGCGATCTGGTAACCGGCCTCGGTGGCGAAGGACGAGAGACCGTAGCTGGCGGTTTTCTTGTAGGCATTGACTGCCCTTTCGAGTGCATCGGTCTTTGCTGTCATGCTCTGATTTAGCGGCAGAGTCAGGCGAATACTGTCATACCGGGCAAGGGCATCGCGGGCGAGAATTGCAGAGGCTGACGCCGCAAGGTACCTCATGCGATCGTCCGCGGCGTCCAGGTCCCGGTCCACCGTTTCCATCTGCTTGCGCAGCCAGTAATCCCGTTTTTCGGTATCCCCCACTTCCTGGTAGAGCTCGGACAGCCGATTGGCCGCCTCCATGTAGACATCCGCCGGATCGGGATGGCTGTTGGCGTAACTGCGCCAGGTGTCGATCGCCTTTTCCCGGTTGCCGGCCTGATCGTACAACTCTGCTGCAATCAACAGATTTTCCCTTCGCTCTTCCGGCGTCGTCGCCAGGGCCACCATTTGTTGAAGTTCATCGGCGGCTCGCTCCCACTGCTCCGTTTCACGGTAGGCCAACGCCAGCTTTGCAGGGACTGTGTCAATCATCTCGTGGTCCGGGAAAGACCGCCTGAAACTGGTCAGTACACCGATGGCCTGCTCCCAAAGATTGGCAGTGATAAGAAGTGAGGCAGCATCGTACTCGGCGTTTGCCCGCAGAGCGGATTCTGGAGCGGCCGTCCCGACTCGCAGGAATTCGCTGACCGCAGCCTCCACATTTCCGGCATCAGCCAACTGCTCCGCCTGCCGATAGACCGCCGCGGCCAGATTTTCACGCACCCCGCTTCTGCGTTCATCGTCTTCCGCCATTGTTGCCAGGGCGTCACGGTAGGCCAGCTCCGCCTCCCCGTGTCGACCCAGTTCGGACAGGCTGTGGCCAGACAACAGCAGGGCTTCCGTCGTTAATTCGGCCGGAGGCGCCGGTTGCCAGGTAACGAGGCGAGCCGCCATGTTGACCGACTCTTCCCAGTTGTTCTGGTCAAACTCCCGCTGCAGTGCAATGTAATACACTGGCGGCGCCCGGGAATCACCTGGGAAGGCATTTGCAAACCTCAGTCGGTTCAACTGCTGTAGCTCCTGATAAGCCATCTGCTCCGATACGGGTTCGCTTTCCCATGTCTTTGCGTACTCCCGGAAGGCCAGTACCGAAGCATAGCCCGCCTCCGGTGCTCGCTCGGGCACCCGGTCCCCGGGATAGTCATAGGCCACCCGCTCAAAAGCGGCGATAGCCGCCGGCCAGTCTTCCAGTTCCAGATAGGTCTCGCCCAGGAGGAAGAGACGCTCGGGTGTGCGGGGATGATCCGGGAAAGTAGCCGCAAATTCGGCGTAATAACTGGCGGCTTTGCGGTAATGATCGTCCGCCTGCTGATCATCCGTCGCCTCCCCTGCCAGCAGGTACTGGCGGTCCGCCAGTTCCGGCAACAGTTGTTCCAGTTGTTGCTCGATAAAGCCAATCGCATCGGGGCCCGCTGACTGCCAGTAATCGCTGTAGATCCCGTAAAGGCTGACAAAGCCGGCCTTTCGTTCAGGGATGGTTCGGGTGAAGCCGGCCAGCTCAAGGGTATCGATAATCCGGATGTGGTAGCGCGGCGCCCAGGAGCTGGCCGGATGATCCTCTATGTAGGCTTCAAAGACGTCGATGGCGTCACTGTATTGTTCCCTTTCCAGTAACAACTCACTGTAGCGGTCGTAGACCAGTATTTCGTAGGGGCGCCCACCCGTCTGGCGGAACAGCGCCTGGAGGGTCTCCGCGCCGTCAAGGTAAGACAGGGACAGCCCCACTACCCTGAACAGATCCTCGATCAGGGTCTGGCTCCGCTGATCCACGTCCGCCACCGGCTTGCCCTCAGGCATCACCAGATCGAGCACCTCTACGTAGCTGAACAGGGCCTCCTGGTATTGCGCCTGCTTGAACAGGCTCCAGCCTTTCATGTAATGCGCGTTCACCAGAAACGAGGCGTCGGCCATGCGTTCCTGGCTGGCCAGGGTCACCTCGTCGAACGCCTGCTCGGCTTCCGGGTACCGCCCATCGATGAACAGCAGATCTCCCCGACGGAACTGGGCTTCAATCCAGTATTCTGAATCGGGGTAACGTTGGACCAGGGTATTCAGGGCCTCCAGCTGTTGAGGCGTCGCACCCCGAAGCTCCCAGGCCCTGGCAAGCTGATAGTAGATCTGGTCATTGCCTTCGCGTTCTGGATATTCCGACAGCAGGCGCTGGTAGGCTTCAATAGCACCGGAGAGCTCATCGACGGCGGTATCGGCCATTTTCCGCTCCGCCCGCTGAAACTCCAGATCGGCCAGCCGATGCCGGATGGTGACCTGCTTCCGGGGATCGTCCACGAGTGGCAAAAGTGCCTTGTAGCTGTCCATCACCGTCTCGATGGAAACATCGCCCGCCGGGTCGCTACCAGCTTCTATACTTCCACTGGCTTGCCGGGTTTCGGTCGCCGGAAGCGCTGCCAGGGTGCCCTCACGGACCCGGGGCATTTCCTCGTCGCCGGCGGGCATCATCGACTGCAACATCTGGCAGCCACTGACCATGACAAGGGCTACGGCGATGACAAGTCCCTTCACGGTCTTTCCAGGCATCCGGTTACTCATCCCCGGCACCTGCATTTTGTGATGCACGGAACAGCTGGTCCGCGAGTCTGGCCTGGGCATGACGGGAAGCCAACAGATACCCGTTCAGCTCCTCCTGCTGGGCTAACAGCATTCTGTCTACCTGGCTCAAGAGGGCTTGCCGGGTATTGCCCAATACATCGGCAACCTCTTCCCCAAGGGTCGCGAGCTCCCGTTCACTGGCGGCGATGCGTCGAGCCAGTTCAGCATGGCGGGCGTCGTCGGCCATCAGGGTTTCAACCCGCTGGCGCTGGGTCTGAAAGCGGTCCATTTCGCGGTCCAGGTCCCGCAACTGTTTTTGCGCCGCCCAGCGATTCACGCCATAGTCATCCGCAATCCACCAGTCGAAGTAGGCACGCATCCTCTGATAGGTCGCACGCTGGCTGGCCGTGGTCGCGTCGTCAGGCAAGCCCGCCAGAGTTTCCTCAACCTCATCTAACTTGTCTCTCAGTGCCTTCTGTTTCGAGGTCATGAAGAACCCGACGTCTTCTTCCGTCAGTGCACTGGAAATCTTCTCACTGAATTCCTGGTGCAATTGCTGCCACTGATCCGCCTGCTGGTTTTCCAGCGCCCGACGGGTTTGTGCAATTCGAACCTGACGCTGCTGTTCACGGGTTTCCAGCATGATCCGGAACGACTCGAACCGGGACTGCCGCTCGGCGATGAAGGACTGAATCCGGTAAAGTTCGTTCAGTTCTGCCAGAGCCTGCTGGAAGGTTTCTGAAGCCAGCACTTCGGCCATGCCGAAATCGGCGGGCTGTACCCGCAGTCGTCCGTAGGAATCGGTGAGAATCCCGTCGCTATCGCGGCCGAAATCGAGCTGAGCCATCAAATTCTCTTCACTGAGCCGGTTCCGGATATTATCGAGTTCCTCGATACGGGCCTGGTAATGGTCGGCTGCCTGTTTAAACGCGGGCAGCGCTTGCTGCGGCCGGTTCATCTGTTCGAGAACGTAGGCCCGGGCAAACGGAACCTGCTGTCGCCACGGTAAAAACAGATCCCGGTTCGAGAGGGTATCAAGGGCATCGAGTGCCCGCTCCGGCCTGCCCTGCCCGGCTGCGGCTACGGCATAGTCAAACAGGGCCTGATCGGCGAAAACCCCGTTCAGCGGCATATCGCCAAGGACATCGAGGGCGGCCTCGAACTGGTTGTCCCTGAGATTCAGCCGGGCAAGTGACAGCCGAGCCCTGCCCAACACTCCCTCCCGTTCGGCCTCTGGTTCGCCAGAGTCGGTAGACTGTTCAATGATGGCAATGAGTGCCTGCAGTTCCGCCTCGGCCGTGACGGCATCCCCTGCAGCCAGGGCGGAAATGGCCGAATTGTACCGGAGGTAAAGAGACCAGATATCCGTGTCTTTCAGTTGCGACTGGAGCGACGCCAGTTCCGATTCGTCTCCGAACCTCGAAGACATCATGGCCAGTCGGGCACGCAGATAAATCCACTCTCGGAACAGCTCATGGTTAGCCTCAGCCAGTATGTCGCCATCCACGCGCTCCAGATTCTCACTGGCCAGTCCATGATCACCTTCGAGGTAGAACACCTTGCCCAGATAAAACCAGGCCTGATTGCGGACATCGGGAGACAGAGTGCTGCCCGCACCGTCATTTCCCAGCAGCTGCGTGAACAACCTGCTGGCCTCACGGGTCATGCCCCAGGACAGCATGAGGCCGCCCTCTACCAGAGCCGGATGGTCGCCATGGCCATCGATGCCACCTTGTTCCCGGGCAACCGCCAGCTGGGTCAGAGCCTCAAAGGCGTTTCCCTGATGGTATTCGTAGAGTACCCAGCCGTACCGAAGGTCCTGCGCACGCTCGGGTTGGGGCTCGTCGGCCTGGGCCGGAACAACCACCGTCAGCCATAGCAGAGCACCCGTCAAAAGTACCGGGCACGCTCGAAACGGCTTGATCACTGTCAATCCCACGACGCGGCTTACTCCCACTCCACGATGGACACGGAGGGCTGATAATCGGAAGAGCGATCTTCAACACGGATCTCCAGAGCGGCTGTGCCTGTACCCTTTTCAAATTCCAGGGACGCTGCCTGCTTGTAAGGCCGCTGATCCGGACCAATTCCTTCAACGAACGCCGTCATCTGGTGAACTCCGGTTTTCAGGTTGCCCACGTACAGCCGCTGCATGCCGCCGCGCTCGAGTGCTTTCACCTGACGCTCCGTATAGAGGTAAGAGGCAACGATCTCATCGCCGACCTTCAGCTTCACTGCATCCAGCTTCAGGAACTTTCCGGCATCCACGCTGAGAAACACCGCAACCTGCGTATTGGCCGGGAACAACAGATCCTCTTCGAGGATAAACAGGTCCCGGTTCAGGCGGATCACCTTCTTCTTGAGGGCCTCCACCTGTTCGGCGACAGCTTTGTCATCCTTATCTGCCCCGGTGTTGGTCTGGGCGAATGCCGGGGCCGTCAGGGCGAGAGTCAATGCCGCCAAAAGCGCCGGAAATCGATGGTTCAAGCAAGTGGCCATGGTCGTTCTTCCTGCATGCTCAGTATTCAAGAATCAACGACGCCCGGGTTACGTAGGCATCGAAGGAATAGAGGGGTTCTTCGCCAGGGAGATAGTCTCCAGCTGCGGTGACATCCCGGAAGTTGTCATAATCAAAATTCAGCCAGTCCACCAGCAGACTGAACTGCAGGCGATCGATGCCGGGAAGCGACGTCTGCTTCCATTCGTACACCGCGCCCACCGCCAGGGTTGTTCCTGAAAGCGAGCTGAGCTCCTTGTCCCGGGCAAGGTGTGTCTGGGAGTTCTCGAACGGGAAAAGGTCGCTGTAAAAATCCGCCTCGCTCTGGCTGTAGTAGCGCACGGAACCCTCAAGGGTCCAATGCTGGTTCAATCCGTGTACGTATCCCAGTTCGATGGTGTGGGCATTGATACCCCAGGTATCCGAAAAATAACGGTATTCACCGCGAATTGAGGCGCGATAAGGCAGATAGTAAAGCGCTCGAAAAGCCACGGAGGTACTGGTTCGGGTTTCCGGATACCGTTCCGGTTGGTAAAGGAAGGCTGTGGAATCGTTGGGGTCGATGTAGCGATTCTGACGATACGGGTTCTGCAGAAAGCCCTCATCCGTGACCACTTCGAAATCCACGCCGACCAGACTGTTGCGGGTGATAACCTGGCTCAGACCCAACTGGTAGTTGCGGCGATCGGCTTCCTCACTGAAAGAATCGTTACCAACCCGCCCCACTTCGTCCCAGCCATTGGCGTAGCCCATGGTGACAGTGGACATACCCCCGAAAAACTCCTGGCTGAGCGAAAAATAGACGGTATTGGCTTCGTAATCGTTTTCGGTGCTGTTGGTAAAGCCGAGACTCAGGATGGATTTATCGTGCAGGTAATCAACGCCGAAGGTGTACTCGTTGCGCTCTTCCTCATAGGGGCTGGCGGTCGCCAGAACGTCTACCGAGGCAGCCGAAACGGAATCGACATAGTACTGTCCAGACACGGAAACCTGGGAGCCGATACCCTTGCGCACCAATACCGACGGGCCGTCGATGACCATGCCACCACCGTCGTAGCGGTGGTAGAGAACATCCACGTTATCCACTGGCAAGGTCGCCGCAACCGCCTGATGCCCGAACAGCAACAGGGCGAGAAAAACGGAGCCGGACGCCAGCAACCGTCGTCTGTCAGTTGCAGCCACATCCACCTCCCGAACCGCCTTCCGCTCCCCGTGCAGACTCCCGGGACTGATAGACGTGGTGCATGTAGGAATCCGCCTTGCCATGACGGCTGAGACTCATGACCGGATCCGCCAGATTATCCCGCTCGTATGGTTTCACCCACGGCTTGACTGAACTGCATCCGGAAATCGCGAACGAGGCGACCAGAAGCGCGGAGACAGTGAGGATCGACAAACTACGCATAAACGTCCCGTCCAAAATTACTCGCGCACCAATTCGCGAATCTGCTGTTCGTACTCGTCTTCGTAGCCCGGCTGGTATCCGTAGTGGAGATAACGGGCAGTGCCATTGCGATCAATCATGACGGTGGTTGGCATGGCCTGAACTTCATACAGTTCACTCACCGAGCTCTCCGGATCGTATAGGATCGGGTAATTCACAGGCACCTTGTCCAGGAAGCGATGCGCCTCCTCCCGATTCTCATCCACATTGACCGCCAGAATCGTGAAACCGAGATCCTTGTATTGGCTGTACAACTCATCCATCAGGGGCATTTCCTGGCGGCAGGGCCCGCACCAGGAGGCCCAGAAGTTCAGCATCACCACTTCACCACGATGATCCTCCAGCCTCAGGTTCTCCCCGGAACGGCTTTCCAGGGTGAAATCCGGAGCCGGGACATTGATTGCTTCTGCGCCTGCCAGCGGGCTCAGGCAGGCCAGGATGCCCGCTGCTGCAAGTGACCTTATGGATGCTTTCATAACCATTGCTCCTGTACTCAGAAAAAGACCGACAGGCCAGTGCTGACCTCGGTGTTCATGGAGGTTTTCTCGGCCCCCAGAACATCGATTCGGTAGTAGTGCTGCCGCACGCCAATGTGAACTGCAACGCTGTCCGTCAACAGGACCTGATAGCCCGCCCCGGCATTCAGGGTAAACCGGGTATCACCGGCAAAGTCGGTGGCTCCGGCCCCTGCGATCAGATAGAAATTGGTGTTGAACGCATAGTTCTCGCTGAGGAAAGCCTCGCCCGGGAGCACGTTGTAACCCAGGTTGATGTTGTAATAGCTGTAATCCCGCTCACTGTCGGTGAGCACCTCGACGTTACCGGCCAGCTTCTCGAAACTGGTTTCGCCGCCCTCCGCAAAGCCGACGCCGGCCTCGAAAAAGAAGGACTCGCTGAGGTGATAGGTGAGCTTGCCGCCGAAAAGCAGCGACGACTCGAAGTCCTCGATATTGAGCACGCCCACAAAAGCCCCAACCTCAAAGTTCTCGGTGTCGATCAGCGCCTCGGTGACCGGTACCGGGGTAACATCCGGCTCAATCAGCGGCCGATCATCTTGAGCATGGGCGCCCACGGCTACGCATAGCCCTGCGCCGAGGCACAGCGGTTTCAGAAAAAGATGCTTAGTCCGATTTTCCATTCTGTCGCTTCTTCGTTGGTGGTCCGGGTCGTGAACACTTTGTAGTCCTTCACTTCGGCACGGATGAAATATCGATCGGTGATGTAGGCTCGGATACCAAGCCCCGCATGGCCGATACTGTTATCCCGCTCTTCGGGCTGAGCCAGAGTGGCCTTGGGATCAACCCAGATATGCCCGACCCCGAGGGTGAAAAAGGGTGATACCCGCCAGTGCGGGAATGGCTGATGCACCAGGTTCGCATTGACCATTCGAATCTCCGACGCGCTGCCCAGAATCTGCGAGGCCCAGAGCTCGGCGGACAGGTTCCTCGTCATCCAGAATCCGCCGTAGCCTGCCGTGACAGCGGCACCATCAAACTCACCCATCATTAAACCAGCCTCGACTCGCCGGTTACTGAATGAATCGAAATCCGGTACCTGAAGATCCACTCTGTTACCGGTGGCATCAATGGTCTGGGCGATATCGGCAACGGCTACCCAGCCTTCCCGGCCCCGGGAGTCCGTTACTTTGATCCAGCTGGTCTTGCGTTGGAGAATGGTCAGCCATTCCCCTTTCTCGCTGGTATGAAAAACCGGATAGCCAGTTGCCGGGCCGGTTCGCCAGGCAATGTAAGGCTCCGTCACCTGCACTTGCGCTGCGTCTTCTTCGGCCTGGCCCCACAGCCAGCCAGCCCAGCTCTGGGCCGGAAAAAACAATAGAAACATGAGAAGGGCAATGGGCATGGCGCGAGTTTCAGTCCTTGGATCAGTCTTCCGGGGCGTCGAACGGATTGTTGAAATACTGGCCGCCGATATCCAACCACTCTGCGATCAGTCTGAGTTCCGCGGGTGTCAGGAAATCTCTGTGAGTTCCCCCCTCGGCGAATACTTCGAAGAAATCACTGGCGCGGGCGCCGTTGACAGACATTGAGGCCTGAACCGGAACCGTCACCATGATCGGCTGCACATTTCCTTCGGCATCCAGAATCGGGTTACCTTCTTCATCCTCCAGCACTTCCCCGGAATCCACCAGTACATCGACCAGGGCCCCGTTCACCAGCTCCTGCTCGTTATCCGGGAACAGCAGTTCTCGGTAAGCATTGAAGTGCAGTGGTTCGGCCGGTGACGGACCATCGCCCAGGTCCAACTGGCCCGCCGGCAGTTGGGGCACATCCGCAGCGTCGCTGTTGCTGTGACAACTGGTACAGGTGTAATCATCTAATACAGCCATGGTGTCCGAGTCCAACACCTCCCGGTTCAGGCTCCAAAGCGGATGGATATGCTGCTCGTAATTGATCACAATCCGGCAATTCGGCGCCCACTCGGTCGCACAGACGCCCGATATCGGCGGCGGAGTCTGCAGATCGGCGTAAGCATAGGCAAAACTCTCTGGCTTGGGATCCACAACATCACCGGACCACTCATCGGAATAGATCACATCCGGCGTCGGCCGACGAATCTCGTTGATGCGGGCGAACACCTCGGCCATGGTTTCACCCATATCGGTGAACAGACCCGAGTCGGTATTCGGGAATTGAGTACCAGTGGTCGCTGCACCCGGCCACGCGGATTCCGGGCCGGCATCCGGTCTGCCATGGGGTGTCGGACTGTTCGGGTTATGGCAGCCTGAGCACTCGAGGGTCTCGCCGGGCCGCACCGTCAACCAGTTCTGGTGCCGGTTGCCCAGCACCCCATTCATACGCTGTCCCTGTTCATCGAGAATGCTAATGGCAAACGCGACATTTGCGGGCACGGCCACCTTGACCGAGCCATCCGGCTCTATCGGCACGTAACCCAGTATTTCCCGCATAAGCTGAGCGCGGCTCCGCCCGAAAGCGCTGTTGTCGAAATCCCGGACATTCTCATCGGGGATGGCCACGGGCTTTTCCAGTCGAAGGAATCTGGCCGGGCGATCCTCCGGCGGCGTCTGCAGCGGATCGGCCATTGCAGCAATGCCAGCCGGTGTGGTGTCTACTCCGTCAATATCGTAGACACTGCGAATGTGCAGGACGCCGTAACCCGCATCTCCGAGGGCGCCCTCATCACCTGTAAACTGGGATTCAGGAATAAATCCCTCCAGGGGCCGCTCCTTCATCAGTACCGCTTCATCGAACTGGATACCTTCAACAGGTGGGACGACCGGTCGCTGGGTTTCACTGGTGATATCAAGCAGCCAGAGACCGTAGACGGGCTCTGCGGGTTGATAATCTTCGGATTGAAGGCGGTCGTCCGTGCAGTTAACGATCCGGTCTGTTGCTGTTTCACGCAACCGGCAGGGCGTCCAACTCACCAGGTAGCGGTTGGTACCATCCAGCAATGGTGAAACCGATGCGTAACTGCCTTTCAGAGACAGCTGTCCGTCCAGGCCCACGCCGGGTACAAGCGGGCGCTGGCCTGAAGCCTCTGTCCCATCGATGCGCAGGTTGGCTTCGACATATTGGTCAACATCAACTTCCGCCAACACGGACGCGTAATCATCAGTCTCGAAAGGCCTTAGCTGAACCAGCAGATTGCCGCTGTCTGATTTGCGTGGTTGCAGATACTGGATGTCGTTGGCTTCCGGCACCGAGTCGTGGGAGTGACGACCGTAGAGATAGCTCAGACCGGTGCCGTCAGGGTTCACGCGATAGAGATTTACACCGTTGTTGCGGGTCTGGCCAGCATTGTCCCAGCGGCTGAACACAATGGTGCCATCATCCGCCACCATGGGGTCGAGGTCGTGGCTCTGGTTGAACGTGATCTGCTCAATATTCTGGCCATCATCGTCCATCACATGCAGAACAAGCGCAGGGCTGTCACCCTCCTCGTCCAGACCGGAATACTGGGGCTTGCCTTCGTCAAGCAATACCGCTTTCGAGATCCGTTGACGGGTGGAGGAGAAAACGATTCGGCCATCGGGCAAATAGGCGGGCGCAACGTCCTGGCCTGCCCGGGCAGTTACATCCGAGTCGATGACCCGACGCAAAGCGTCGGTGATGACGTCGTATTCCCAGATATTCCAGGTTGGCTGATCCTCGTCATCGGCGTCTTCGATTTCCGGGGCGCGCATGGCGAACAGCAATCTGGAGCCGTCGTGGGAAACGTGGAGATCTTTCACGTCGTAGCGCAGTTGGCCATTGTCATCGAGGAATTGCGGCCCGGAGAACGCCCTCGAAGCAATATCCCGTGTTTCGGCATCGGCGGTCGCGCTGGCCTTCAGAAGCAGCCGAGCCCCGGGGCGAAAGGCGCTCGGGTCGGCAAGGTTATCCTCGATCAGGGCCCCGGTGTTCTCGTCAAAAAGCAGAGCCCTTTCGACATAAGCCACAGGGTTCTCGACAACAACCGGATCCGCCTGCTGGCTGTCGCTGCTTGAAAGACAGCCAGACAGAGCGACAAGCGAGCCAAGTGCGATGGCCAGGCGAGCACTGCGGGGGATATTTAGACTGGGCGACTTAATTTCCAACGTGGCAAACCCTGTTTCGGATGACATTCCATGACATAAATTAAGTCGGTTCCGTTGGCAGGCTCCAAGGGTTTTACGTAACGCAATGTAATAACGTGGCCTAGGACTCAAAACGAAGGATATAGCAAGCCGTAAACTTTTAACAATTGTCAAAAAGCATTAATGTGCAAATGCTATCGATCACCGAGGGAAAGGACATGACCGCCCGGAACAGGATCAGAAGCCTGCTTTGCAAGGCTTGCAGTACCGCAGTTCTCGTCGCACTGATGTCTGGACAGGCAAGCCTTGTTCAGGCCGGCCCCAGGGAACAGGCCAAACGAATCCACGACCGGATTGCCGGTGTTCCCCCTTCCGCCGACGTTCTCAACGACATGGAAAGCGATATTATCTCGGGCAACGCGATTGACGCCGCCTCGACTGCTATGGAGGACAGCGCCTTTTACGACGTCACCCTGAAGAACTTCGCCGCCCCCTGGACCAACGAGGCGATGTCAAAGTTCGTGCCCCTCAATGATTATATCGCCACGGTGATTGGCCTGGTGCGGGACGGGGAAGATTTCCGCAAAGTCCTGTATGACGATGTGCTGTATATCGGAGAGCCTTCCCTGAATCTGCCGAACTACTCCACCAGCAACAACAATCACTACGAATCCCTGGAAAACAGTGGGGCCAGCCTCAAGAACAATCTGGTAAGCGTGAATCAGTCGACCTACACCGGCCTTCCGCCCTCTGCCACCGCGGGCGTCATTACGTCAAGAGCCTCAGCCCGAGCATTCTTCAGTGCCGGCACCAACCGGGCCATGTTCCGCTTCACGCTGATCAATCACATGTGCAACGACCTGGAACAGGTTGCGGATGTGACCCTGCCACCAGACCGAATCCGGCAAGATGTGTCCCGCAGTCCGGGTGGTGACAGCCGGGTGTTCCTGAACAACTGCGTTGGCTGCCACAGCGGCATGGACCCCATGGCTCAGGCGTTTGCCTACTACGACTACGAATACGACGCCAACGCTGACCCTGACGGAGAGCTGGGCAGGCTGGTCTACAACGCCATGGGCGAAACGGATCCGGAAACCGGCTCCAGGGTTCAGGCCAAGTATCACATTAATGCTGCAACCTTTGAGCAGGGCTATGTGACACCCGACGACAGCTGGGATAACTACTGGCGCCAGGGCGCCAATCGCCGGCTGGGATGGGATCAATCGCTCCCGGGCTCGGGCGCCGGTGCCAAGAGCCTGGGCAGAGAGTTCGCCCATTCCGACGCCTTCGCCGAGTGCCAGGTCAAGAAGGTGTTCGAGAATGTCTGCCTGCGACCTCCCTCAAACAGCGCAGACCGTTCACAGGTAAGCAGTATGGTCGCCAGCTTCGCAAGCCAGGGTTACGACCTGAAGCAGGTATTCGCAGAATCCGCCGTGTATTGCATGGGGGAGTGAGGTCGCTATGAAAACACTTAAAGGAATTTCCATGAGCTCCCTCAAATCAGCGATCGCAGTCACTGCCCTGGCTTTCCTGCTTTCAGCCTGCGGCGGCGAATCTACGGAACAACTGCCGAATACCTCCCAGAATTCCGGCACGGTTACCTACAACGGGCCGGCTCCCTCGACCGATGACGTGGCCAACTTCAAACGTACGGTGTGGGACAACCTGGTCACCCAGGATAAATGCGGCGCGTGCCACGGCTCCAACGGCCAGGCACCGACTTTCGTCAATGAACTGGACGTGAACCTGGCTTATGCCCAGGCGAACTCCATCGTTAACCTGTCTGATCCATCCCAGTCCGCAATGGTGACCAAGGTCGCCGGTGGCCACAATTGCTGGCTCCAAAGCACGTCAGCCTGTGTGGACATTCTCACCACCTATATTTCCAACTGGGCAGGCGGCTCAGAAGGTTCTGCCAAAACCGTGGAACTTCGCGCTCCAGCGCTCAAAGAACCGGGCGCTACGGTGGCCCTGCCCAGCGACACTGGCCTGTTTTCCACCACGGTATACCCAGAACTCAGACAGTATTGCAGCGACTGCCATGCTGATGGTGGCCAAACCCCTTACATTGCCAGCGCTGATGTCACCACTGCCTACGATCAGGCGAAAAGCCGTATTGATCCGATGAATCCGGGCGCATCCCGGCTGGTTGAGCGCCTGCGCTATGACTTCCACAACTGCTGGGATGACGACTGCGAAGCCTCAGCGGATTTGATGGAGCTGAAGATTCTTGAAATGGTCCAGGACCTGAGCGCCCAGCCCGTAGACCCTGCAATGGTGGCCAGCAAGGCACTCAACCTCCAGGCAGACGGCTTGCTGGCCAACTCGGGCGGCCGGTTTGAAGACAACGTGATTGCCCTCTACGAATTCAAGTTTGGTGAAGGCCAGACCGCATTTGATACCAGCGGCGTCTCGCCTGCACTGGATCTGACCCTGAGCGGAAACGTTGACTGGGTTGGTGGCTGGGGCATCGACCTTGGTCCGGCCGGCGAAAACGAGCAGGGTTTCATGATCCCTGCGGGCAAGGCCCAGGGCAGCACCACCGACAGCCGGAAGCTGCACACTCTGCTGACCGCTTCTGGCGAGTACAGCATCGAGGCCTGGGTAGCCCCAGGTAACATCACCCAGGAAGATGCCCGCATCGTGACCTACTCGGGTTCATCGACCACTCGCAACGTTACCCTGAGCCAGTCGCTCCAGCGTTACGAAGTACTGCATCGCAGCACCACCAGCGATGAGAATACGCCTTTCGCGACCCAGGACGCCGACATGCTCCTGCAGGCAACCCTGCAGCACGTGGTGGT
>CAZFQI010000016.1:0-31696 GCA_964520755.1 uncultured Marinobacter sp.
TCTTCCGCCTCGACTTCGGCTTTCCGCGCCTGGATCTTCCGCATCTTTTCATCGGAGATCGGGAATTTGTTCGCACTGTCCCGCAGCATCAGAAGGCTGCCAACGACCAGCGCTATAGCGAGTAAAAGGAATACCCAACCGATGAGTGGCATAAACCTGTCTCCCTGGATTGTATCTTTCCTTAATAGTGGACCAGACAATTGCTGACCACAACCGCGACTCATAGATTCATCGGGTCGAGCCGGTAATAGCCCTGCAGGGCTTTGTACACCTCTGGTTGCTCTTGCTTCAGGTGGTTCGGTTGCTGGAAAAACGCCTCGGTCAACACCGCGAAGAATTCAGCCGGCTCGGTTGCGCCATAGGGATCGAGCCACGGTTTATGGTGGTGCTGCAGGGAATGCCTCAGGTCCTCGTAGGCCTTCGTCATCGAGCTTTGCCAGTGCCTGGCCTGCCCGCCACTCAGGGGTGGTGCTCCATCCGCCGTGCCGTCCAGATAGTCCAGTTGGTGGGCAAATTCATGGAGCATGACGTTGTGGCTGCTATGCGGGTTGCCGGCCGCCTCCTCACATTCCTTCCAGGCCAACACCACCTGGCCACGGCTGGAGGCCTCGCCGGCCCGGATTTCATTGCTTTCGCTGACAATCAGGCCGTCATCTTCGATGTCTCTGACATGGTAGGCGTCGGGGTAGACGAGAATGCTGCGTACGTCATCGAAATCCGAGTATGGTCGGGCGAGGATCAGCACACAGGCATGCCCGGCAATGGTGACTCTCACGGTGTCATCGACTTCAAAGCCGTCGCAGCCGTAAAACTCCTTCTCGGCGAGGAACAGCTGCACCCGCTGCTCCAGGGCCCGCTTTAATGGTTCCGGAAGCCGTCGGTAAAGCGGTACGTTTGAATCAAGGTCTTGGCGCCAGGGTGCTGGAAAGGGCGCTTTCAGTTCCCGTTCCCTGCGCCACGTCCTGTAGAAGAAGAGGTAGAAAACCGTTGCCGCGATCAGGGTCACTGCGAATACTGCGAAAACAAGTGCTGCTGACATGCTGCTCCCAGCGACCGTTGATTGAATTACCCGTTATCTTACAGAAAAATTGCATCTGCAAGCAGGCCGGTTCCGTATTGCTGGTTGTTCTTGAAGGCAGGGGATGTGAAGCTGCATTAACTGTTCTGATCGTCGAGGAGGCTGATATGTCAGAGAATTCCGTTGTAGTGATCACTGGAGCGAACCGCGGCATTGGTCTGGAACTTGCCCGGCTGTTTGCAGGCCGCGGCTGTTCCGTCATTGGCGTCTGTCGGGAAGCGTCGCCGGAACTGGAAGAGATCGCGGCCCGGATCATCGACAGCGTCGATCTCACGAGCGATGAGGGTGTGGGTAAACTGGTGGCCGGCCTGGAGGGCGAGCGTATTGATCTGCTGATCAACAACGCGGGTCTGCTTCAGGATGAGAAACTGGGCAGCATCGACCTTGATTCAATCCGCACCCAGATGGAGATCAATGCTTATGCGCCATTGAGAGTAGCTGAAGCACTGTTTGATAAAATTCCCGCTGGCGGAAAAATTGCCAACATTACCAGTCGGATGGGATCTATCGCCGATAACGACTCCGGCGGTCGTTACGGCTACCGGGCCTCAAAGGCAGCGCTCAATGCTTTTGGCAAGTCCCTGGCGATGGATCTGAAGCCCCGCGGCATTGCTGTGGCCCAACTGCATCCCGGCTATGTTCAAACCCGCATGGTGAATTTCGGCGGCTTGATTACGCCGGAGGAATCGGCAAAAGGGCTGGCTGAGCGTATCGACGCCCTGAGCCTGGAGAATACGGGGTCGTTCTGGCACAGCAATGGCGAAGAGCTGCCCTGGTGAGATTGAAATAATTTCCAATTGTTGACAGTTCCATCAAGCAGAATTTCGGGTTTAAGAGTAATCTTGTTTCAAATCAAAGGAATTCTGCAGTATATGGAACGAGTGAACCCTCTGGCGAATTATGAGCCTGCGCAGGAACGCAGGCCGCAGTTCTGGCGTCTGGCCATGCGTTGCGCCCAGATTGCCGGAACTGTGGATGTCATCTTTTTCTTTCTTTTCCATGCCTTGGGGTCGCCGATTCTGGCGTGGGTTAATGTGGTCAGTGTGGCCATGTACGCCGGGGCCTATTACGCACTCAAATACCACAGGAACAGGATTGCGGTCGTACTCATCTGGGCCGAAGTGCTTGGCCATGCAGGCCTTGGCATTGTTCTGATTGGATGGGAGAGCGGTTTCCATTATTACCTGTTGATGTTCATACCGGCGATTTGTGTGTCCGCATCACGGAGATGGGCCATCTATGCGCTGTTGGCCCTGTGGGGTTACTACATCGCCCTGGATGTCCTGATGTGGTACATCGAGCCGTTGCAGCCGATTCCTCAAACGGCTCTGCATATTGTCCATCTGTTTAACCTGAGTGTGGTCTTCGCCATGTTCAGTTACCTGTCGTCCTATTACCTTAGGATGGTAGTCACGGCCCAGCGCAAGCTCCGGGAAATGGCAACAACGGATTCACTGACCGGGCTTCTGAATCGCCGACACATGACCTATCTGGCCGAAAAAGAGCTGGCCCGGTTCAGGCGCAGCGGCCACCCTGTTGGCTTTCTCCTGCTGGATGTCGATCATTTCAAATCGATCAACGACGCCTATGGCCACGAAACCGGTGACCGGGTGCTGGGCTTTGTTGCCGATGTGATTCGTGAGGAACTGCGGGCCCAGGATCTGATCAGTAGGTGGGGCGGTGAGGAATTCCTGGCCATCCTCCCTGATACGGATTCCGGCAAAGCGCAGGCAAGCGCCGAGCGGATACGAAATGCGTTTTTGGCCAGGGACTGGAGCGCGATTATTGGCGGTGATGCCGATGTTACGATCAGTATCGGTGTGAGCGAACTGCGAGCCGGCGAAGACCTCAGTGCGGCGGTCAGCCGGGCGGATGAGGCTCTTTACCGGGGTAAAACCGGCGGCCGGAATCGGGTCGAGCTGGAAACCATCTGACGAGATAAAGGGGTAGTTTTGATGAGTCTTGCGATTGCACTGCACGTTCTGTCTGCGGTTATCTGGGTTGGCGGTATGTTCTTCGCTTACATGGCGATGCGCCCGGCCGTGGTCGAGGTTGTAGAAGCCTCCCAGCGGGGCGTTCTCTGGTCCAGGACGCTTGAACGCTTCTTTCGCTGGGTGTGGCTCTCAGTTGTTTTGCTCCTGGTCACCGGTTACTGGATGATTTTCAGTGTGTTTGGCGGTATGGCCGGTGCTGGTTGGCATATCCATGCCATGCAGACGCTCGGGCTGGTAATGATCCTGCTCTACTTCCACGTGTATTTTGCCCCATTCCGTCGGCTCAAGAAGGCGGTTGCAGACAAAGATCCGCAGGCGGGCGGTGTTCAGGTGGGAAAAATCCGCCGGCTAGTGGGTATCAATCTGATCCTCGGCCTGATTGTGGTCGCGATAGGGTCGGGCGGTCGGTACCTGTAACCGGCTGGGCGATCGGGACCCGATACCATGTCTGATATTCGAAAAAGAGCCATTGCCGGGCTGAAAGCCGGGGATTCGTTCACCCTGGCACGAACCTTCACTGAAGAAGAGACCACGGCCTTTGGTGAAATCAGTCGCGATCAGAACCCCGTCCACTACAGTGATGAGTTCGCGCGTGCGAAGAACCTTCAGGGCAAGATATGCCATGGCCTGCTGGTTGGCGGGATGATCACGGAAGTGGGCGGACAGATTGGCTGGCTGGCGTCCGGCATGAATTTCCGTTTCCGCCGGCCAGTGTATTTCGGCGACACCATCACCTGCGTATTCACCATTACCGAAGTGGATGAACGGAACCGGGCCCGGGCCGAGGCAGTGCTGTCGAATCAGTATGGTGAGCCGGTCATTGAGGCCTGGTTGACCGGCGTTTTGCCGGAGCCGAATGAACAGGAGATCATGTCAGCCATGGTCGGCGAAGATAACACGACATCTTCCCACTGACCGGGAACCCGCCCGCGCGTCAGTCCTCCTCGGAGTCCCTCATGCGCTCCTGTCGCTCCCATTCTTCTTCTTTTGCCGCATCGATGATTTCCATCAGTTCATCGACGTTAGCGGCGGTGTCATCGTGCTGGAAGCAGCCGGTTAGTCTGCTGTCCGGGTGCAGATCACCCGATTCGTAGAGCGCCCAGATCTCCTTGCCGTAGTCGGTATTCAACAACTCCGGGGCGAAACGGCCGAAATACCGGCGCATATTGTCGACGTCGCGTTCGAGCATACGTTCGGCGTTGTTGTTGCCGGACGCATTGACCGCCTGTGGCAGGTCAATAATGACCGGACCGCTGGCATCAACCAGGACGTTGAATTCCGACAGATCCCCATGAATCAGACCGGCACTCAACATGCGGACCACCTCACGGATTACCTGGTCGTGGAAGTCACGGGCCTGCTCCGGGGAGAGGGTGACATCATCCAGGCGCGGCGCGGCCTTGCCGTCTTCATCCGCCACCAGCTCCATAAGCAGCACACCGTCCACGAAGCCCAGGGGCTCTGGAACCCGGACACCCGCGGCGGCAAGCCGGTAGAGGGCATCCACCTCGGCGTTGAGCCAGGCATCTTCCTGTTCCCTCTGGCCGTATTTGGTTTTCTTGCTCATGGCCCGGGCACGCCGGCTGTTCCGGACCTTTCGGCCCTCCTGGTATTCCACCGCCTGCTTGAAGCTTCGCTTGGAGGCTTCCTTGAAGACCTTGGCGCAACGTGTCTGGTCGCCACAGCGCACCACATAAACTTGCGCTTCCTTGCCGCTCATAAGCTGGTAGAGCACTTCGTCCACCATGCCGTCATCGACAAGTGGTTGTAATCTCTTCGGTACTTTCATAAAACCTTTCAGACTGACAGTGAGTCGGCCAGCCACGTTCGTTGATCTGGAACAAGGCTGGATTCGGACAGGGCAGGGACAATGACTGCTACGGAGCATAGCTTACATGAAAATCTTTTTCCTGATCCTGTTGATTCTGGTGGTTGCCGCCCCCGTCGCTCTGTGGTTCTGGCGACAGGCTGACCACAATGCGGATCAAGCCGCCATGGCGAAGTTGGCGGCTTTACAGCCGGCTTCACCGGAACGGTTCGATCTGTCTCTCCTTGAAGGGTTGCCCGAGCCCGCCCGGCGGTATTTTCGATACACTATTCAGCCCGGTACGCCGCTTTATACGGTTGCCCGGATATCCATGACCGGAAAATTCGGCATGGGCAATCGGGACGCGCCCGACTACATGGATATGCAAGCCACTCAGATGTTGGCCATGCCTGAGGGGTTTATCTGGAAGATGAGCGCCAGCCGTGGCGCCCTCCGGGTTTCCGGCTCAGACACCGAACAGTGGACGCGGTTCTGGCTGATGGGATTGCTGCCGGTGGCCCGGATGGGCGGAGACCCGGATCACACCCGTTCGGCATTCGGCCGGTATGTGGCGGAGGCGGTGTTCTGGACGCCGGCCGCGTTGCTGCCGGGCCCAGGGGTTGCGTGGCAGCTTGTGGACGTAAATACGGCCAGGGTGATTGTCCGCCACGAGGGTATGGAGCAGGCGGTGGATGTTGTGGTGGCCGAAGACGGTCAGCCGCTTCAGGTGAGTTTCGATCGTTGGAGCAACGCGAATGCAGAAAAAGTCCATCGTCTGCAGCCTTTTGGCGGCTACCTTTCAGAGTTTCGCGAGTTCGAGGGCTTTATCTTGCCGACCCGCGTGGAAGCAGGGAATTTCTTTGCCACGGACGATTATTTTCCGTTCTTCATCGGTGAGATTAGCAACATAGAGTTTCCTCTATCCAGTGTCACCGGGAGTAGCGACTGATGTCCCTTATGGTCATGCTCACCCAAATCGCCCTGCCAGTTCTCCTGTTGGTATGGTTGGCACGGTTCCCTGCCAGGGGAGTGCTTGCACTTGGCGTTCAGGCACTGTCGGTTGCAGCAGTGCTCATTGGTCTCGGTCTGGCCGCCCTCTGGACCATGCCCCCGTACTGGGTGCCGTATATCTACTACGGGGTTTTCTCGCTCATCCTGGTGTTCCATCTGTGGCAGGGGCGGTTCCAGGGTGATGGCTTCTGGCGGGTCTCAGCTGGGCAAACGTTACTTGTCCTCCTTGGGTTCGGGCTTGGCTGTCTTGGCGGGTACATGGGGTATATGGCCTACCAGGGGCGGAGTTTGCCGGCGGTTGAAACTGTCGACATCGCACCGCCGTTCGGGCCTGGCACCTATCTGGTGGCACATGGCGGGTCCAACGTCATGGTGAATGTGCATCTGAAAACTCTGGATACAGCGGTTGAGCGTTTCAGACCATGGCAGGGACAAAGCCGGGCCCTGGATGTTTTCCGGATTTCGCCGTTGGGCATCCACAAGAATGGCTGGCTGCCTTCCGATCCGGCCCGCTATACAACGTTCGGCACTCCGGTGGTGGCCCCCTGCGATGGCGAGATCGCAAAAGTTGTTGATGGCCGGGAGGATATGCCGGTTCCGGTGATGGACCGCGATCATATGGCGGGTAATTACGTGGCGATCAACTGTGGCCGGTTTTTCGTACTCCTGGCCCACCTTAGGAGAGGCAGCGTCGAGGTTTCGAGTGGTGACCGGGTGGCCGTCGGGGACTTCCTTGGAACAATGGGAAATTCCGGTAACAGCTCAGAACCTCACCTTCACGTTCACGCCCAGCGGGGCCTGCCTGAACAGGCAGCGTTTGCAGGTGAGCCGCTGGCTCTGACTATTGATGGCGCATTTCACGTAAGGAACGACAGGATCCGCGTGAAAGAGCCTGGCGCCAGATAGTTCCGCTTCACCGAACAACGAAAACCGAAATATCACTGTGTTTGACGATATTGGCACCGTTGGAATGGAGAATATGGAGCCTGTCGCCGATGCCCGGTGGATGAGATGCCATTACCACCAGATCTGCGCCGGTTTTTTCGATAGCCTCCAACAGTTTGTCGTCCAGTTCCACGGCCGTATCGGCAGATTCCATCACAATGCTGTCGGTGCTGATGCCGTGGGATTTCCCCTGCTCTTCCGCGAAGACGCTGAGCTTTTCCGTGAGCTCTTTCGGGTTGTGGGCAGCCGCTCCCGGCGTGCTGTTAGTGACGGTGACATAGCAGAGGGTGGCGTTGTAATGCTTGGCAATATCGATGGAGGTATTGAGCGCCTTCACCATTTTATCGGTATGTGACAGGTCGACCGGAACGAGGATCTTGCTATACATGGGAGTTCTCCTTTTCCGCGTAAGCTGCAGAACATTTGTTCGCTGTCCTGTTTTCAGATTGGTAGTGCCTGTTTGTATATGTCAAAAAAAGCCCGGTGAAGTTCACCGGGCTTTTTCGGTCAAGGGCGTCTGCTTATCTTCAGACCAGGTTGTAAAGGAACACCACGGCGATACCGGCAGGGGTTAAGTACCGGAGCACGAACATGAACGCCTTGTAGCTGCCTCCCTGCAGACCGATATCGGCAGCCAGGCCCTCACGTTTCATCGCCCACCCGGCAAACAGCGCAATGGCCAGTCCGCCCAGTGGCATCATCAGGTTGGAGACCAGGAAATCGAGCAGGTCAAACACCGTCTTGCCTTCGAAGAACGGGATAAAGCCGAGCGGGTGCACGCTGTCCCAGACGTTGAACGACAAGACGGTGCCGATACCGATGAACCAGATCGCCAGGCCACCACCAAGCGCGCTTTTGGCCCGGCTGACGCCTTTGTGCTCCTCCAGCCATTCCACCACCGGTTCCAGCATGGAAATGGCTGAGGTGATGGCCGCAACCAGCAGCAAGGCAAAGAAAATCGTGCCGAACAGAGCACCACCGCTCATCTGACCAAATGCCAGTGGCAGGGTTACGAAGATCAGGCCAGGGCCCGCGCCGGGCTCCAGGCCGTTGGCAAACACCAGCGGAAAGATGGCGAGGCCCGCCAAAAGTGCAACGCTAGTGTCCAGAATCCCGATGGTCATGGCGGTTCTTGCAATGTTGACGTTCTTGGGCAGATAGGAGCCGTACGCCATGAGTACGCCAATGCCGATACTCAGGGTAAAGGCGGCGTGCCCAAGGGCAGTCAGAACGCCGGCCGTTGTCAGCTTGCTGAAGTCCGGAGAGAACATGAAGCTCACTGCCTGGCCAAAGCTGCCGCTGTTCATGGCATAGATAACCATAGCAATCAGCAGCACAAACAGCAGTGGCATCAGCATGTTCACGGCTTTCTCAAGCCCGGAACGAATGCCCCGGCCAACGATGAACACGACAATGGCCATGAAGACGGAGTGCCACATCAGCAGTTCCCAGGGATTGGCCAGCAGCCCGCCGAACTGCCCGCCAATGGCTTCGGCATCTGCACCGGTAAACAGGCCGGTTGCCGCCTTGCCGATATAGACGAGAGCCCAGCCGCCAATCACGGCATAGAAAGACAGTACCAGGAACGAGGCAATAACGCCGTTCCAGCCAATGGCCCTCCAGCCCCTGGCGGTGCCCTCGGTTTTGGTCAGGGTGCGCATGGTAGCCACAGGGCTCTGACCGCCGCGGCGACCGATCATGGTCTCGGCGATCAGTACGGGTACGCCAATCAGGAAGATACAGGCGAGGTAGATCAGAACGAAGGCGCCGCCGCCGTTCTCTCCGGTAATGTAGGGAAACTTCCAGATGTTCCCGAGGCCAACTGCCGAACCGGCAGCGGCCAGGATGAAGGCCATCCGTGAAGACCAGAGGTTGTTGGCCTGCTGGTGTGGTTGGGTACTCTCACTCATTTTTCTCTCCGGCTAGTTGTTTTTGTCGGATTGATGTTGGTTGTCTCGAAAATGGTTACTTGCCGAGAATTTCGCGCAGGGCTGACGCCACTTGCGGTAAAACGCGGTCGTTCAACCCGGCCACATTTACGCGGCTACTCTCCAGCATGTAGATCCCATGCTCCTTCCTTAATTGCCCAACCTGTTCAGGGCTGATACCCAGGAACGAGAACATGCCCCGCTGGCGGGCAATGAAGCTGAAATCGCCCACCGGCGCCAATGCATCAGCAAAGGCGTGGCGGAGATGCAGGATGCGCTCGCACATTCCGTTCAGCTCCCTCTGCCACTCGGATCGCAACCCGTCATCGCCCAGAATGGTCTCAACGACCGCTGCGCCGTGGGCTGGTGGCATGGAGTAATGGGACCGGATAACGCTCAGCAGCTGGCTGGTTGCGGCTGCGTTCACGGTTGCCGTGCCTGAAATCAGGGCCAGGGCGCCTGTGCGCTCCCGGTAGAGACCGAAGTTCTTGGAGCACGAGGCTGCAATCAGCATTTCCGGTACCGCACCGGCCAGATGTCTCAGGCCGGCTGCATCAGCATCCAGACCCTCGCCAAGGCCCTGATAGGCCATGTCCACAAAGGGCAGCAGGCCCTTGCGCTGGATAAGGCTGGTCACTTCCTGCCACTGGCCCAGGCTCAGGTCTGCACCGGAGGGGTTGTGGCAGCAACCGTGAAGTAACACAACATCGCCCGGGTCTGCCTTCTCGAGGCTTTCCAGCATGGCGCCGAAGTCTACCTGCAGCGTCTGTGGATTGAGGTACGGATATTCGCGAATGGTCAGACCGGCACCACCAAGAAGCGGCAAGTGGTTGGCCCAGGTGGGCGTGCTGACCCAGACTTTCGTATCTGGCTTGCACAGACGCAGGAATTCGGCCGCCATACGCAGTGCGCCACAGCCGCCCGGAGTCTGGATGACCGATACACGGCCGTCGCGGATCAGTGGGCTACTGCCTCCCAGGATCAGCTCCGCCATGGCGCTGTTGAACCCGGCGGAACCGGCGGGCCCCACATAGCTTTTGGTGGTTTCACCCTCGAGCAGTCGACGCTCAGCCTCGTGGACGGCGGTCATGATGGGCGTATTGCCTGCATCGTCCTTATAGACGCCGATGCCCAGATCCACCTTGTCAGGACGGGTGTCCTCACGGAAGGTCTGCATGAGCTGCAGGATCGGATCCTGGGGCAGGGGCTGGAGTGTTTCAAACATGGCTTGCCTCCTCATCGGCCTGTTGGGTGCGGATCAGGGTCGGGCGACCGGTGTCCAGCGCCTTGATCAACTGGGTCTGCTTTTCCCGGATACCTTCTGCTGCCTGTTCGCGAACCGGCCCATAGCCACGGACGTCTGCGGGCAGTTCTGCCAGTTGCAGGAAGGTTTCGTAATTGCTGGCGTCGAGCTCACGACCGATTCGCGCAACCAGATTCTGGTAGTCCTTCAGCATGGCGCGATCGAGCTTGCGGTCTGCGGAGTAGCTGAACGGGTCCACCGCGGTTCCACGCAGGCCGCGAAGTTTCGCCAGCAGACGGAAGGCCCGGAACATCCAGGGGCCGAACCGGCGTTTCTTCGGGCGACCCTGGGCGTCAGTCTCGCCGCTCAGCAGGGGCGGGGCCAGGTGGAAATGAACCTTGTAATCTCCCTCGAAGGTTTCCTTGACCTCTTTCATGAAGTCGGTCTCGGCAAACAGCCGCGCTACTTCGTATTCATCCTTGTAGGCCATGAAACGATATAGCTGCAGGGCCACGGCCCGGGTCAGCAGAAGGTTGGTTTCGCCAAGGGCTTCCTCGGCCTTGCGGACTCCGGCAACATTGTTGCGGTACTGATCCGCCCAACGTTTGTTCTGGTAATTGATCAGGTGCTTGTGACGGGTCTCAATCAGCTCATCCAGGGTTGGTTCGGGTTTAACCTCAACAACCTGGGCCTTGTTGTCGTCCAGCAGGTCCGTAACCGCCTTCGGATCAACTGCTGACAGACGGCCCCAGCCGAAGGCTTCCTTGTTCCGCTCGATCGCCACGCCATTGAGTTCGATGGCCTTCATCAGGGCCGCTTCGGACAGTGGCAGCAGGCCTTTCTGCCAGGCAAAACCGAGCATCATTACGTTTGAGAAGACGGTGTCGCCCATCAGCTTTTCAGCGATGCCATTGGCGTCCAGCTGGTCGAAGTGATCCTCGCCGACCGCATTCTGAAGGAGTCCAAGGCGCTTGTCGGCCTTCATGTCGGCGTCGCGGTAGAGTACGTAGTCTGCGGTAGGCAGTTCCGCTTCGTTGGCAACAATCCGGGTATGGTTGGGCCTCAGAACGTTCAGGGCCTTTTGGGAAGACGCCACTACCAGATCACAGGCGATGACCGCGTCGGCCTGACCATTACTGATTCGCACCTGATGGAGTTTGTCCGGAGACGGCGCCATGCGAACGTAGCTCAGCACTGTGCCGCCCTTCTGGGCAAAGCCCATGAAATCCAGTACCGAGGCACCGCGTGATTCCAGGTGCGCCGCCATAGTGATCAGCGCACCGACAGTAACAACGCCCGTGCCGCCAACACCGCCCACGAGCAGGTCGTAGGAGCCGGTCATTTCAGGCAACCTGGGGGCTGGAATGTCAGCCAGCTTGCGGGTGAGCACGGAGCCGGTGTCAACGCCCCGGGATTTACGCAACTGACCGCCTTCAATGGTCACGAAGCTGGGGCAGAATCCGTTAACACAGGAGAAGTCCTTGTTGCAGGAGGACTGGTCGATCTTCCGCTTGCGTCCCAGCTCGGTCTTGCGGGGAACAACCGAAAGACAGTTGGACTGTACCGAACAGTCGCCACAGCCTTCACACACGTGGTGGTTGATAAAGGCCCGCTTTGCCGGATCCGGAAACTGCTTGCGCTTGCGGCGGCGGCGCTTCTCGGCGGCACAGGTCTGATCGTAGATCAGCACGGTACAGCCGGGGATGTCACGCAATTCGCGCTGCACCTGGTCGAGCTCGGACCGATCGTGGAAGGTGACATCCTTGGGAAACAGGTCGTGATGGCCATCGTATTTCTCGGGCTCATCGCTGAGCACAACAACCCGATTCACCCCTTCTGCGGCCATTTGCTGGGCAATACGATCGACCGTAATCTGCCCGTCCACAGGCTGACCGCCGGTCATGGCGACTGCGTCGTTGAACAGGATCTTGTAGGTAATGTTGATGCCCGCGGCAACTGCCTGGCGGATCGCCATGGAGCCGGAGTGGAAGTAGGTGCCTTCGCCCAGGTTCTGGAACACGTGGGGATTGCCGGTATAGCGGCTCTTGCCAATCCAGTTGACGCCTTCACCACCCATCTGGATAAGGGATTCGGTATTCCGGCCCATCCAGGAGGCCATGAAATGGCAGCCGATGCCCGCCAGGGCCTTGCTGCCTTCAGGGACTTTGGTGGAGGTGTTGTGGGGGCAGCCGGAGCAGAAATAGGGCATGCGCTTGACGCCGCCCGGATCCTGGGCGGTGCTCATGCCACTGATTTCCGCCATGCGCTCGCTGAAGTCCACCGAGAAGAAGCGACCAAGGCGGGCAGACAGGAAGCCGGCAACCAGCTTCGGGCTCAGCTCGCCAACATAGGGAATCAACGGGCGCCCCAGCTCATCCTGTTTGCCGGTAATCAGCACTTCACCGGGACGGTCCGGCTCAGACATGTACTCCTTGATCTGGCTCTCGATGATGCCGCGCTTTTCCTCGATCACCAGCACCTCTTCCTTGCCATGAACGAAGTCCAGGATGCCGCGACGCTCCAGCGGCCAGACCATGCCGACCTTGTAGATATCCAGCCCCATATCCCGGGCCTTGTCTTCATCAATGCCCAGGAGATCCAGGGCTTCCAGAAGGTCCAGATGGCCCTTTCCGGTGGTGACAATGCCGAAGCGGGCTTCCGGATTTTCGAACAGGCACCGGTCAATGCGGTTGGCACGGGCGAAGGCCTGTACGGCGGCGAGCTTGTGCTCGATCCGGGTTTCCAGTTGAGGCCCCGGCAGGTCCGGCCAGCGGTAATGCAGACCGCCTTCAGGGGCGGTGAAATCATCCGGGGTGACAAAATCCGGCGCCGGCGGGATCTCGACGGAAGCCGCGCTTTCCACGGTTTCCGAGATTGCCTTGAAGCCGACCCAGCAGCCGCTGTAGCGGGACAGGGCATAGCCCCAGAGACCGAATTCCAGGAACTCGGCGATGTTGGCCGGGTTGATGGTGGGCATGAAGAAACTCATGAACGCCACGTCCGACTGATGGGGCATGGACGAGGATACGCAGCCGTGGTCATCACCGGCGACCACCAGTACGCCACCATGGGGAGAGGAACCATAGGTGGTGCCGTGTTTCAGGGCATCACCGGCCCGGTCCACGCCCGGCCCCTTGCCGTACCAGAGCCCGAAAACCCCATCCACCTGCCGGTCGTCGTCGGTTTCCACCTGCTGGGTACCGAGCATGATGGTGGCAGCGAGGTCTTCGTTAATGGCGGGCACGAAATCGATGCGATTCTCGTCCAGCAGACCCTTGGTCTGCCAGAGTGCCTGGTCGACAGCGCCCAGAGGGGAACCCCGGTAGCCACTGACCAGGCCGGCCGTGTTCAGTCCCTGTTTGCGATCCAGGGCAGCTTGCATCAGGGGGATTCGGACCAGCGCCTGTGTGCCGGTCAGGAAAACCCGGCCGGATTCCCGCAGGTAACGGTCTTCGAGTTTGTAATTGTCGAGTTGTGGGGTATCGGCGGACATGGCGCCCTCCTTTTGTCGATTTTATGACCAAAATTCTAGAGGTAAGTCCGCAAAAGGTGCTTGCTTATTGGAAGCCCGATTCAGGGGTTTGCGAAAGGATGTTTGATAAATGACAATGAAAAGAAAGAACCTTTGATAAAAATCAGGTGTTACCAAATGAAACAGGTAGAGCTGGACAAGCTGGATCGGAAAATCCTATCGGCACTGCAGCAGGATGGGCGCATCAGTAACCAGTTACTGGCCGAGCAGGTGGGGTTGTCACCGGCCGCTTGCTGGCGCCGGGTGCGGACACTTGAGGAAAGTGGTGTGATTCAGGGATACAGCGCAAGAGTGGATCCGGAACGCATTGGGCAGGGCCTGTGCGTGCTGGTCAATCTGTCACTGCAGCGGCACAACATTGATAGCACGGCGGAGATTGAGCAGCAGGTGAGTAGTTATCCAGAGGTGCTTCAGTGCTTTGCGGTGACCGGTAATGCTGATTTCGTGCTCAGGGTGATCGTCCCGGACATGGCCAGTTACGACAGGTTCCTGAACGAAAAAATCTTCACCCTGCAGGGCATTGCCCAGGTGAATTCAAACTTTGCGTTGCGGGAGATAAAGAATACCGAGACGATCCCGGTGGAAGGCATTCAGTAGGTTCGGGAAGTGGTACCTAAACGAAAAAAGGCAGCCGAAGCTGCCTTTTTCTAAACGTGTCGTCTGCTATTCGCAGAGCATCTCTTTATAGATTAAAGAGCGACAACGTTTTCCGCCTGAGGACCTTTCTGGCCCTGGGTAACGGTGAACTCGACCTGCTGGCCTTCAGCCAGAGTCTTGAAACCGCCGCCCTGAATGGCGCTGTAGTGAACGAAAACGTCCGGGCCGCTTTCGCGAGTGATAAAGCCAAAACCTTTTGCTTCGTTGAAAAACTTAACGTTGCCGGTAACTGTAGACATAATATTCTTTCCTGATTTCAATCATTTAATGTGCCGTCAGACCATCTTTTGATGCCTGTTCAGCGGTATGCGGAAACAAAAAACTGGCGTGATCAAAAACAGGACGTGCTACTTGTTACAACTGAGCGGTCTTATTGATGAAATGCTTTGCTAAATCTTTCCAACGAGGCCCACTGTACTCTCACTGCCTGAGAATGCAAAGCTATTTCTTGTAGGCATAAACCGGGGTGTCGGTTTTTCTGTTACCCAGGGTGTCCAGCCTGCGAGGTTTGGCGATGGCAAAGCCCTGTGCATAGTCCACCTGAATCTCCTTCAGGGTGTCCATGATTTCCATATCCTCGACGTATTCGGCAATGGTCTGCAGGTCGAGAAAATGGCAAAGCTCGTTGATTGAGCGAACCATGGCGTAGTTAGTCAGGTTGGTGGCCATGTCCCTGACGAAAATGCCGTCGATTTTCACGAAGTCCACTGGCAGCTTCTGCAGGTAGGCATAGGAGGACAGGCCGGTGCCAAAGTCATCCAGGGCGAACCGGCAATTCAGCCGTTTCATCTCGCGCATGAAATCGGAGGCAAAGTGAAGATTGGCAACGGCGGAGGTCTCGGTCACTTCGAAACAGAGCTTGTGGGCCAGTTCCGGATTTGATCGGAGGTTTGACTCCAGACCAAGCATGAAACTGTCATCACTCAAGGAAGAACCTGACAGGTTGACGTTCAGGGTGGCGATCTTGTCCAGGGCCTCCGGGTTGTTGCGCATCCAGGCCATGACTTCGGAAATGACCCACAAATCGACCCGTGTGCTGCGGTGAAACTGCTCCGCGGCCTCGATGTAGCCCTGGGGCGAAATTTCCTTGCCGTCGCTATCCTTGAGGCCAAGCAGGAGCTCATACATCGTGCCTTCGCCGCTATCAGAGGCAATAGAAACAATGGGCTGTGCCCGAAGGTAAAGGCTGCCGTCGCGGATGGTCCGGTCAATCTCTGTTACCCACTGGGGCGTGCCGATCTGTGACTGATCACGGCTTTCCCTGGCCAGCTCGATCCGGTTTCCGCCCAGCTTCTTGGCCGCTTTCAGAGAGAGGCTTGCTTTGCTGAGTAGGTCGCCAGGGGAGCTCGCAGCGCCTGTTACCGGCCGGATACTGATGCTGACCGTCGCCTTGTACTCCGCCGGACCATGCCGGAACACCTCCTGCTCGAAGTTTCGCCGCAGGGATTCGGCGAAATCCAGGCAGTCCTCGGTGCTGATATCATTGATCAGCACGGCGAATTCGTTTCCACTGATCCGCCCGATGTGTGACTCGGAAAATCTGGACTGGCACTTGTCCCGAAGTGTGTCAGCCACATGCTTTAGCAGGGCATCGCCGGCTTCCGCCCCGTAGGAGGCATTGATGACACTGAACTCGTCTATATCCACAACCATCAGGGCAGAGACACCGTCTTCAGAAGATGAGGGTGCGGCGTCGATCAGCCGTGATACCTGTTTCTCGAAGTCATGACGATGCATGGCGCCGGTCAGTGCGTCGTGGGTGGCCTGGAAGTTCAGCTTCCGGTAGACGTCCTCAACAATGCTGAACAGGCCTTGGTCAAGGAACGGGATGTCGCCGTCCTCAACCAGCCAGGCTTCCCCGTCTGCGAGCTTCTGGACGAACTCCGGGAATCCGTAACTTATTTCACTCATGCCTTTTGGCGAGAGGAAGACAAACCGAAGTGAGTCCTCTCCGCCCCACACCAGGCGCATTCGCCGCGTCTCGTCGTTATCGAGCCAGACTTCAACCCAGTCGCCGACGGCAATGTTCTGCGCTCTCGACACCCAGCGACTGTCTTCGAGCTCCGGGGGTAGTGTCACTTGAGACTCATCGACGTCGCAGTACTTCTCCACCCAGAGGGTATCGGCCTCAACCTGGCCACCAAGAATTCCGGATAGTTCGTCTACAACCGGGCGGATCCGGGAGACATCTCCGGCTGTCTTGAGCTCTCGTTCGATGAACTGCAGCATGACGCTGCTCTCCAGCTCTCTTTCAAACGCCAGCTCCTCCGAGGTGCCAGCCGGGGACAGCCAAGCCTGAAGCTGCGCCACCACATCAAGCAGTTCTTCACAATGCCGGCTTTCCGGACCTTCCCGAAGCATTGTCAGAACAATCAGCTGTTCCCACCCGGCCTTGAGCAGACTGATCAGAATCTTGGGCACCTGTCTCTGGCACAGGAGTGCGTTCAGTCGTTGTCGGGCTTCCGTGCGAGTCCTGCGCAGGCGCTCTTTGCCTTCCAGGGTTTTCGCCAGGCGTTCCGAGTTCCGGATAAAAGACTGGTCCTGTCGCTCCACAAGTTGCCTCAGTCGCTGGCCCAGACTTTCCAGCAGGTCCGGATCCGAGGATTCGATCTCTGTCAGTTCTTCGACGATGTCAGAAACCGTCGCTTCCAGTTTCTTGCTCGACGCCCTTTCGGCAAGACAGATGTGCATCAGGTTGTTAATGATGTCCCGGGCCGGATGGTCGTCCGCGTTCAGGAAGTCCGGCGTTTGAATAAGTGTTTCGAACACCGGTAGCCGCAGTTGTTGCAATTGATGGCGAAGCGAACCTGAAAGCTCCTCGTGGGTTTTCAAAGGCGCAAATAGCCGGTCCACCAGGTTGGCCTTTTCCACAGCTGTGCGGTCGAGCGAAGTGGCCAGGTCGGAGTCTGAGTTCGCCAGCTCCCGGAGCAGTCCTGCCATGTCAGGTTCGTCGTCACGTAACCGGTCCAGAAGTTCGCGGCGCCGGGACCGAAGGCTCTCGGAGAGTTGGGGATTGGGTTCCTCCCAGTTAGCCAGATCGGAGGTTGGATTGTCCTCCAGCGCCATCAGTTGGAACAGGGAGCGCCCGGCGGATGGCATTTCCGATGCTTTTCGCTCGGGTTCGTGGTTTGCCGAAGGATCGTCAGGTGGGTCCTCGCTGGCTTCCGTCGTCAAATCCGTATTTTCTGAAGCATGCGCCTTCAGCGACCAGTTTGCCGGCAGTTCGGTGAGATCAAGGGCTTCGAGCCCGGCCCGCCGGCAGTCATTGATCATGGACCGGATTGCGGCGGGCCATACCCTGAAGAGTGCCTTCTCCCAGGCTCGATAAATGGTGAGACGGTGTTCCCGCGCGATGCCCAGATGATCGACCATATACTGCAGACAGACACACAGCGCCCGGGGGGTCAGAGGGTTGTTGTCATCGTTCACATCCTGGCGAAAAATCTGGTTCAGAAACTGGCTGAGCAGGAAGGTTGCCCCGGAGTTCGCCTTGTTGATGCCTGTGGCAATAGCCTGCAGGTCGAGCCAGTCTTCGAATTCATGTTGTTGCAGCAGATGAAGTTCTTTCGCGTTGGCTCTGGATTCAGGGGCTGGTTCAAGAGTCGCCTGATTGGCCTGGAACTGGGCCTGGAAATCCTGAAGCATCCGCTGCTGGCGGCTCTGGAAGATGAAACGCATATCCTTGAGGCGGGTGATTTCACGCAGCTCGGCCGCCTGTTCCAGGTCGGCCTCAATGCCCTCGAAGGCACCCTCCATAAACTCCGGCAGTAATTGTTCCAGAAGTCGACGGCAATGCTGGTGGTAAAGTTGTTTCAGTGCAGGGTCCGGCGCCGCTTCCGCAAGCCTGCTCCTGCCCGTGTGCTGAACCAGAAGATCAACTTCGCGCTTGAGGTCCGGGGTGATGCCCGCGATGTCGAGCGAAATGCTGTGGCCCCGGTCAGCATGGACCGCGCCCCTTAAATGGATATGCTGCTTGTCATGATCGTGATCGAGGAAGACATGAAGATCCGCCTGCCCGGCGGCAGACGATGACAGTTGGTCCAGTACAGCTGGCGAAGTAAATTGCTTCAGGCTGAGGCGAAGCTCCTTGGTGTCCAGAGCCACGCTGGCAATGACACAGCCGCAAGGAATCAGGCCCGGTGTAACAACAACCGCATCCTTGCTGAGTCTGGAATGTTTCGCGTTGGGCCAGGTCATTGACCGCCTTCCTGAGCAGTGAAAAGTGAATCGGTTTTCAGTTTATCCCTGGGTGCAGTGTAAGTTGAACTGCACCAAACGCAAAGTGAATCTACAAAAGCGACACACCTGCAGTCTCGCAGAAGCCTGAATCCACGACTGCATTATAGACGTTCAGTGGCTGTGAGCATCAGGTCCTTGCCAAGAGCATAGCTTGCAAAATCCCTGGCCAGATACAGGTTTCCCCGATAAATGCCTCTGGCTTCGGATTCGATCTCACCAATGTGCGGATAGGCATCCGGATTCAACTGATAACGGGAGCTGAAATGGGTGAGTACGAGATTCGGGACGCCGGCCGCCTCGGCGAAGCGGGCCACCTGGGCAGCGGAGCTGTGTTGCGGCCAGGGGCCGACCCGGTCCGAGACTTCCTGTGTGTAGGTCGCCTCATGGACCACCACCTGAACATCTGTGCTCGCTTCCAGAAGCAGGTCGGGCTGATCGTTGTCACCGGCGACGATGACTTTGCGCGGTTTCCTGGCAATTTCGGTGTAGTCATCGCAACGGGCAAGGCGACCATCTTCCAACACCACGTCCTGGCCCTGTTGCAGCCGGCCCCAGGCCGGACCGGCCTCAATACCATCCACTTCAAGCTTGTCCCGGAGCAGCTGGCGTTCCAGATTCTTTTCAGTGAACACAAACGCCCGGCAGGACACACGATGGGAAAGGGGAACCGCCGTAACCGACAGCGCGTCGTCTTCCCAGCGGAAATTCTCTGCTTCGGAATCGACAAATCTCAGTTCAAAGCTGAGGCTGGAGTCACTGTTGCCCAGAGCCGCCTCAACGAAGGTTTTCGCCGGACGGGGCGCGATCAGGTAGAGCGGGGCGGTTCGGCCAAGCATGGAGGCACTGGTCAGCAGCCCGGGGAGCCCGAAGGTATGATCGCCATGAATGTGAGTGATAAATATGGCCTGCAGCTGCATCACCGAATGGTGCGTTCTCAACAACTGGTGCTGGGTACCTTCCCCACAGTCAATCAGGTACCAGTGTTTCGGTCTGCCGTGGCTCAGCGCCAGACCAGTCACATTGCGGGATTTTGTCGGCGTTCCGGCTGAAGTGCCGAGGAAGGTGAATTCCATACCAGGCCTTTTCGGGTTAACGTGTCGACTCTCTGTTCGCCATAATACGAAGGTAGCAGATTTGAGAAACCATTAGCCGGGGCGACCGCTAATGAGCCGGTTTGCGACATACACATAAGGAGTGCTGTCTTGTCTGAATTGTCCAGTTACGAGAGTTTTTCGATTGAGGTCAAAGACCATATCGCCCACGTCCAGTTCAGCCGTCCTGAGGCCCTGAACACGATGAACAAGGCGTTCTGGCTTGAGTTGCCCCGTTGCATGCAGGATATAGAAGCCAACACGGACGCCCGTGTGATCGTGATTTCCTCTACCGGCAAGCACTTTTCGGCCGGAATGGATCTTGGCGTGTTCAGCGATTCCAAGGCGGTGCCCATGAATGGGGACCCCGGGCGCATGGCGGAAAACCTGCGCAGGGTTGTTCTCCAGCTGCAGGATACGCTGACCTCCCTGGAAAAAATTCGACTCCCTGTGCTGGCAGCCATCCACGGTGGCTGTATCGGCGGTGCTCTTGATCTGGTCTGCGCGGCTGACAGCCGTTATTGCACCGAAGATGCCTACTTCACCATCAAGGAAACCGAGCTGGGCATGACCGCTGACGTTGGCACGCTTCAGCGCCTGCCGAAACTGATGCCCGAAGGTGTGGTTCGCGAACTGGCTTATACCGGGCGCAAGTTTTCCGCCACTGAGGCGCAGAATCTTGGCTTCGTAAACGCCGTCTACGCCGACCAGGAAGTCATGCTGGCAGCCGTTATGGACATTGCCGGTCAGATTGCCGCGAATTCCCCGTTGGCCGTCACTGGCTGCAAGGAAATGCTCAATTACAGTCGCGACCACAGCGTGGAAGACAGCCTGAAGTACATGGCCACCTGGCAGGCGGGCATGTTCCGCCCGACAGACATGATGAAAACTTTCCAGGCCAAAGCCCAGAAGCAGGCGCCTCAGTATGACGCACTGTTTCCGGTGAAGCCGTTGTTCGATCAGTAAATGGCGCTGCGGAAACGGCGAACGTCCGGTATTTCCTCCAATGCCGCGCTGTTATTCCAGGGCGGCATTGGCGTCATCGGGTTACTGGCTATTCTGATATTCGGGATTCCGGTGCTGCTCGTCGGTCCGGGTCTCTGGCCGAGCCTGCTTTACGGCGCCGTCGGCGCAGCGGCCACCTATGGCATGCTGCTCCTGCTGACACGCGTGCCAGGCTTGTTCCCTGAAAACCTCGAACGCCAGATGCAGGGCCTGTATGACTTTGCCACCGGCTACTCGCCGGCCGTGTTGGTCCTGCTGTCGCTGTTGGCGGGGATTGGCGAGGAGTTGTTGTTCCGCGGCGCAATCCAGGGCTGGCTGATGACCCATACGGACCCGATGACGGCCGTGTTGGCAGCATCGGTGCTGTTCGGGCTGGTGCACTACGTATCGTTTACTTATTTTCTGGTGGCCACCGGACTCGGTTTGATACTGGGTGCAGCCTATGTGCTATCGGAGAGCCTGGCGTTGGTCATGATCTGGCATGCCCTCTACGACATGATTGCCTTGTATTGCCTGCTCCGGTTTCCGCGCTGGTTTGGCGTCCGGATAGTGAACTCCGGCGCAAACCGGACTCACGAATAGTCAACATCTTCCCGGCCGGCACTCTTGCGCGCCTCAAAGCTGGACAGCTCAACGTTGATGGCATTGGTTGAGATCTGGATTTCATACAATGAGTACAGCAGCGAGAAAGACAGCAGTACCAGACTGGCGCCAAACGCCACTACACCGGGCAGGTCTGCGCCGAGGAAAAGCAGGAACATGGAAACCGTGCACAGGAAGAAACTGAGCACCCCGTAGGCCTGCATTCGTTTGGTCAGCACAATCCGTTTACGCAGCATGCTGATCTGCCGGGCGATCAATGCGTGGTCTTCCTCGGTGTCCATCTGCTTGAGTTGGCGTATCAGCTGCGCGAGCACCAGAAACCGGTTGGTATAAGCCAGCAACAGAAGTGAAATGGCCGGGAAGAGCAGGGCGGGTGTTGTCAGATCCAATCTAGTGTCCTTTGCCGTGGTGGTGTCTGAGCTGGCTTACCAGCTCCCGGAGTTCAGCCGCTGGATTGTTTTGACCGGCCGGTTGTAAATATACACCCAGGCAGGCCCGTGGCGGGTGCCCATGGTCTGGCGGATATACAGGCTGCTTTGCGGGCGTTCAGGAACGTAATCTTCCAGTTCGTCCAGCACCCTCAGCATCGGATCCGTTACTGCATAGACTTCCACGCGAACGCCCGGGGAGGGTTCCTTGATGGCGCCGGGGTAAGGACCCAGGTGGTACAGACTCAATTCAGGCATCCGGTCGGTTCCGACAAACCGGGCGCCTCGCAGAATATGGCTGTTGTTCCGGCCTCGTTTCAAGGTGCCGTAGACGGCCACAAGATGCTTCAGTCTGATCGCTTTTCTCCTTCTCTCACGAGCCCGAATGAAGTATGGCGGCAGACCGCAGAGCGTTGGTAAGCCGGTCCATCACGCCGCCGCCGTGACGCCAGAAGTGCCAGTATAGCTGCACTTCCAGGGTTTGTTCAGGCGCGATGCTCACCAGTCGCCCCGCGGTAATTTCCGGTCGGGCCTGCATTTCCGGAATCATACCGTAGCCCATACCCGCCAGCGCCAGTTTTACAAAACCTTCCGAGGAAGGGCAAAGGTGGTGGGGGAAGGTGCCGTGATAGCCGCACTGGGCCAGGAACCGGTGTTGCAGCTGGTCATTAGGCCCGAAAACGATGGCCGGTGCACCTTGCAGGTTGGCCTCGCTGAGGCCGTTTCCGAAATATCGGTGAACATAGTCCGGTGTTGCCAGTGGCATGTAGGTCATGGTGCCAATGGGCACGCATCGGGCACCGGCAACAGGCTGAGGGCTGCTGCAGAGGCAGGCAGCCACATCACCTTCGCGCATCCGACGTAAGCCAATGTCCTGGTCCTCGACCACAAGATCCAGCAGCAGGGTCTCGTCCGCGCAGAAACTGCCCACGGCGGCGGCCCACCAGGTGGCCAGGCTGTCGGCATTCAGCGCGATGCGCAGTCTTGCCGTGGGTTCCGAGATCGCCGGAATGGATTTAGTCAGGTCCCTTTCCAGCAGCTGCACCTGCTGAACGTGGTTGAGCAGGCGTTGCCCTGCGGGCGTGGCCCTGAGGACCGGGCTACGTACCAGAACCGGCTGCCCGAGCCGGATTTCAAGCGTGCGGATGCGCTGGGAAATGGCCGACTGGCTTAGCCCGAGCGCCAGGCCGGCGCGTTCGAACCCGCCGCACTCAATAACCGTCGCCAGTGCTTCCAGAAGTTTGTAATCAATCATAAGTAAAACTGATGCAGCATTATGAGTATGAATTTCAAGTATAGGTATAAAGCGGTAACCTTGCGCCAATCATTGAGGAGAAACCAACGTGCTTGAGAGTTACCTGACCGGATTGATTGTGTGTGGCGGCATTATCGTGGCGATCGGTGCGCAGAACGCCTACTTGCTGAGCCAGGCAATCCGCCGGGAACACCATTGGTGGTCAGCTGGATTGTGCATGGTGGCGGATGTCACGCTGTTTACCCTGGGAATGTTCGGCATCAGTGCGGCCCTCATGGCCATGCCTGAGGCGTTGCAGATTCTCCGCTGGCTGGGGGTGGCCTTTCTCGGCTGGCTTGCTATCCAGTCCTTTGTCCGCGCCAGCCGCGGCAGGGCGGCTCTTGAAGCGGGTGAGGTAACCAAACGAAGCCTTAAGGCCGTGGTGTTCACAACCCTGGCAGTAACCCTTCTGAATCCTCAGGTTTATCTCGATACGCTGCTTTTGATCCCCGCTATCGGAGCCCAGCAAGAGGACGCGACCACCTTCGTGGCCGGTGCAAGCAGTGCCTCGATTCTCTGGTTCGGTCTGCTGGCCTGGGGCGGTTCGGCGCTGGCCCCGATTCTCGCCCGGCCGCTGGCCTGGCGGATTATCGATGGTGTCATCGGCGTCATGATGGCCGCTATCGCCCTGCACCTCACTTTCAGTGGTCTTTGATATCGGTGGTCTTTAATATTCAAACGGTCGTATGAATTTCTTGCATCGGCACACTTTGAGTTGGAAGATAGCGTGCTATTGAATTTGCAGTCATTTTTACCACCGAGGATATTTGATGAATGCCACTGTACGTCGCTGGCTTGCCAGTGCCGGGGCCATGCGCCGTGTGCTGTCTACGTTTGCTCCCTATCTTGGAGCCGGAATCCGGGTAACCCATATCGCTGAAGATTTCAGTTCGGCCCGTGTGGAAATGGGCCAGCACTGGTACAACACCAATTACGTGGGCACTCACTTTGGCGGTTCGCTCTACAGCATGGTCGATCCCATGTACATGCTGTTGCTGATGCGACGACTGGGCAACGACTACATCGTGTGGGATAAATCCGCGAGTATCGATTTTATCCGCCCGGGCAAAGGCAAGGTGATGGCCCGATTTGAGCTGACCGATGAGCGTGTTGACGAGATCCGGGCTGCAACGGCAGACGGAGACAAGATGCTGCCAGAGTGGGACGTGGAGATTGTTGATGAATCCGGTGAACTTGTGGCCAGGGTGCACAAAATTCTTTACGTTCGCCGGAAGAGAGGCTGAATCAGATTGGCCAGCTCCTCTCAGTCAAAGCGTCGCGCTTCTGTCAGGCGGCCTTTCCAGTAATAGCCGCTGATCGAGGACTGGATAACTCCGGCCGATGTTGATGCGTGGATAAACCGGTCCCCGCCCATGTAGATACCGGCGTGCTGCTCCTTTCCGCCAATCCGGAAGAACACCACATCGCCCGGCCGAATCTCGCCGGGATGAACCACGTCGCCACTGGCGAGCATCTGGGTTGTGGTTCGAGGCAACCGTTTGCCCAGGCCTTCCTGGTAGGCGGTAAGAATGAACCCCGAACAATCAAAGCCATTGGAGGAGGTGCCGCCGTACTCATAGGGCGTGCCCCGATACCGCTCGAACACCTGCCAGAGCTTTTGTGCCCTGTCTGACGATGACGCCTCAACGGGCACTGACTGTGGCCCCGGGGAAGAATCCGGCTGCAAATGACCACTGCTGGCGCAGCCGCCCAGCGCAACCGCTGCGAGTGCCACAAATAAGATGTTCCGCAAGGAATAATGCATTCTGGATCCTGTGCATGTATCAACAGTCTTCACTGTAATAGTCGGCCTGAAGGATGTCAGGTTACGGATCGTGAGATTTTGTTGATACGGCTCAATGAAGCCTGGGTTACTCGCCGGCTATCTTTTCTTCTCATGCAGGAATAGTCTGTCACGAGACCTCTCGGGAGAGCCGAAATGAGCGAAGGAAAACGCACGAATGCCATTCCGCCAGATACTCTGGCGACCGTCCTCGAAAGTGCGGTACTGGCGCCGTCCAGTCACAATACCCAGCCCTGGCGCTTTGAGATCAGCGAGACCGGTGTCTCTCTGTTTGCTGACCGGTTGCGGGCCTTGCCGGTAAACGACCCCGACGACCGGGAACTGACCATTAGCTGCGGGTGCGCGCTGTTCAATCTTCGGATTGCGGCCGCCCATGCCGGGTTTGATGCCCACTGCGCAATTCTGCCGGATCCCGGCGATGAGGATCTGCTCGCCACGGTCACGTTTACGCCAGCTTCCGGCCCGGAGGGCCGGCAATCCGAGCTGTTCCAGGCGATTACGAGGCGACGGACCTATCGCAAGCGGTTTGAGTCAAAACAGGTGCCCTCCGATGTGCTGAACATCCTTGAGGAGTCGGCAGAGACCGAAGGGGCCTGGTTCCAGGTTCTGGACTCAGAGCATGCCCGCCATCAGGTGGCCGAGCTTGTTGCAGAGGGCGACGCTGCCCAGTGGTCCAACCCGAGCTGGCGACGGGAACTGGCCGCCTGGATGCATCCCCGCCGCAAAGGCGACGGTTTGACGGTTCCGGGTATGGTTGCGCCCGTGGCCCAACTGGTGGTGCGCACGTTTGACATGGGGAACGGCGTGGGTGCCAAGGACCGGCAACTGGCGGATGAATCGCCGGTGATTGCTGCACTGGGAACCGCCGGAGATGGCGTAGAAGACTGGCTGAAGGCAGGGCAGGCGCTGGAGCGGGTCTTGCTTCGGTCCCTCGGGCAGGGGTTGCAGGCGTCCTATCTGAACCAGCCCATTCAGGTTGCGGTGCTGCGGCCGAAGCTCCAACACCTGCTCGGCCACTCTGGCTTTCCCCAGATCCTGCTCAGGCTTGGTTATCCGGCCACGGATTTGCCTGCGGCTCCCAGACGTAATCTGCAGGAAGTCGTAGAAAACTCGGACGCTCGGGATATCAAGGCGAAACAGGCGAGCCGACGATAACCGGTTCTTCCTCGTCAGTGTCTGGCTTTGGTGACCACTTCCGGTGTCGCTGGCTCACCGGATTTGCCAGCGAGAATGCGATCAGCATCAAGAGAGGCAATCGGCACCCGGGTATCCCTGGGAACGTCGCCGCTCAGTTGCAGCTCAAGGTAGCGGAGCGCACAGACCCGAAGGAAGGACGTGAAGTTGCCGAGGTCGTGGCCGGCATCAATGGATTCGTGATAAAGCCGGGTGATCATTTGCGGCAGGTTCATGCCATCCCGTTCGGCCAGCTCGGCCAGTACCTGCCAGAAGGCGTTTTCCATTCGCACACTGGTCACCATCCCATCAATGCGCAGGGAGTGAGTCCTGCTGACCCAGAGCTCCGGGTCGGCGTTGATGAAAAGCTTGCACATGTGGGCCTCCCGGGAAGCGATGAGGGGCCGGTGGGCTGGCCCCTGCTTAGTTACTGATCCAGCAATTTGAAGAATTGTGCCAGCCAGGCCGGATGAGCAGGCCACGCGGGCGCTGTTACCAGATTAGCATCGGTGACCGCCTGATCAACCTCGATAGCGGCGAACGTACCGCCGGCCAGTTCCACTTCCGGCTGGCAGGCTGGATAGGCAGAGCATTTGCGCCCCTCCAGAACCCCGGCTGCGGCCAACAGCTGGGCACCATGGCAGATCGCCGCCACGGGCTTGTTGGTCTCGAAAAAGTGGCGAACCAGATTCTGCACGTCCTTGTTGAGGCGCAGGTATTCAGGTGCTCGACCGCCCGGGACTACCAGCGCGTCGTAGTTCGCCGGGTCCAGTCCATCAAAATCTGCATTCAGGGCGAATCGGTGACCTGGTTTTTCGGTGTAGGTCTGGTCACCCTCAAAATCATGAATGGCTGTGGCAACCGTGTCGCCGGCTTTTTTGTCGGGGCATACGGCGTGAACCGTGTGGCCAACGGCTTGCAGTGCCTGGAACGGCACCATGGTTTCGTAGTCCTCGGTGAAATCACCGGTAATCATCAGAATCTTCTTCCCGCTCATGGCTGTCTCCTTGTGATTGTCGTGCCAAGTCTGGAAACAGTATCAGCGTCGGTGAAGAAGCGGGTATTAAAGGACTACTACAGGCCTCAGGCTTCCAAAATCAGGTCCGGCGTGTTGTGCCTGGGATTATTCACCTCCGGCGAGACGGGAACGGCTTTCAGCTGTTCGGGATCCAGGCGATGGGTCACCGACCGCACCTGCGACCGGTCTGAAATTACCGGATTCAGCCAGTCCCTCAGGCAGGCCGGATCAAGCACCACGGGCTGACGGTCATGGATATGCCTCAGGTGTTCGCTGGCGGGTTCGGTGATGATGGCGCAAGCCGTGGTTTCGTCACCCTCCCTGGGGGTCCACAGGCCGGCGAAGAAAATCGCCGGAGTCTTCCCGGAATCCGTTGGCGTTATGTAGTGGGGTTCCTTGCCGTGTTCCGTCTGCTGCCATTCGTACCAGCCGTTGGCAGGTATCAGGCAACGGTGGTGGGCAAAGGCGTCCCGGAAGTATTTTGATGTCGCCGCTGTTTCCGCCCTGGCATTGATCGGTGCGGGGGCTTTTTCACCAGCCCAGGCCGGGCGGAATCCCCAGTGGGAGTGCGCCATGATCAGGCTGCCGGTCATGGTTTTCCGGATCATAGGAATGCCGACACCGGGAGGGATGTTGTAGCTGGGATCGAAGTGCCCGTCCACTTCCATGCCCTCGGGAAAAAACTCGAGGATCAGGGTGTCCGGCGGCGTATAAAAAGTGAATCGTCCGCACATGGTCGTTGGTTGTTCCTTGATCGAATCCCGGTGCCGAAAGCCCGCGGTTCTGTATTCTGTTAACCTTAGCAGATGCTGAAACTATCCAACGCTGTTGAACTTGCCGACTGGGAAATCGAACTCACCCAGATCCGGGCCCAGGGTGCCGGTGGCCAGAACGTGAATAAAGTCGCCTCCGCCGTGCACCTGCGCTTCGATATCCCCCACTCCTCACTGCCGCCGTTTTACAAGGAACGGCTGATGTCGCTCAATGACCAGCGAATCAGCAAGGAGGGCGTGCTGATCATCAAGGCGCAATCCTTCCGAACCCTGGAGTTGAACAAGGAAGATGCGCTGGAGCGGCTGAAAGAACTGATCCAGGAGGCGGTAAAGCCCCGCAAGGCAAGGCGTCCCACCAAACCGACCCGCTCCTCTCAGCGCAAGCGCGTGGACAAGAAAACCAAAAAGGGCAAAACCAAGGCGTTGCGCGGAAAGGTTCAGGTTTAAGCCGAAGCCTGTGCATCGCCTTGAGACTCCAGTTGCTCGAGGAACGCCTTGATGTCCTCGAAGGCCTCTTCCGCTTCCGGCAGCAGTGGCACGAATATCTGCCACACGTGCACCATGCCGTGCCAGGTGTGCAAGGTGACCGGAGATCCTGCGGCTTCCGCCCGTGCCGCGTAACGACGGGCGTTGTCCAGCAGCATCTCTGTGTCACTGGCCTGAATCAGCGTCGGTGGCAGATCCTTCAGATTTCCGCGCAGTGGCGAGGCGACAGGACTCGTTGGCGAGACCCGGAATGCTGCCAGAGTGGCCCACCAGATGACCGGCAGGGGGATTTTCGATAACCCGCCAAAAGCCGGCCCCAGCAGGGGATCGGTACCGATGTTGTTGCGATTACTCGGGGCAGTCAGGGTCAGATCCGTGGACGGTGAGAAAGCGATGGCGGCGTCTGCCTGACGCAGGCCGTTATCACGTATCCAGGCAATCAATCCCAGAGTGTGGCTGCCGCCGGCAGAATCCCCGGCGACCACCATGAAATCAGCCGGCTCGGCACCATCTGGACCGTGCTTCAGAAGCCAGGTGTAGGCCTCGCGGCAATCCCGTACACCGTCCATAAACCGGTTTTCCGGCATCAGCCGGTAATCCAGCGCGAACACTGCGGCTCTGGTTATCTGTGATAACCGGTCGGTAATTGCCCGATGGCTTCTTGGGCTGCCGGCCGCCCAGGCGCCGCCATGAATGTACAGTATGCGGCGGCGGGTATTGCAGCCCGGGGCAAGAACCCATTCACCGCGGGGAGACTCGCAATGGCGCAGTTCGGAGGTCAGCTCAATTCCTTCACTGAGCCCGTCCATGTGTTTTCGCAACGCCATCAGCCGCGCCTTGCCGCGCAGGCCTTTCGAGGATTGTCCCAGCTCGCGGATGCGCCCCAGCACTTCCCGGTTGGCCTCGCTGGGTGTTGCCTCCTTTACCGGGTAATCATCCCGGTCCAGATGAGACAGATCCTCAAGACGGAACAGCAGGAATGTTGCGACAACAATAAACACGATGATGGCAAGAATAATCCAGAGCATGGGTCGTCCGTATGTTATTGGCCCCGAGAGTCAGGGCGAACTATGCTTCAGATAATACTCGCAGATTTGTCCCGGTTCTGCCTGGAACGGTCACAGAAGGAGTCGCGTGTTGCAAATTGCCTATCGGGCGCGAGACATAACCGAGGCCCATATTGTGGCTGGTTTGTTGGAAGCCAATGGTATTGAAGCCCATGTAGGTGGCCATTATCTCCAGGGCGCCTTGGGTGAGATCGGTGCTGCGGGTTTCACCAACGTTCATGTCGATGACGAGGATCTCTACCGGGCACGGCAACTGGTGTCAGAGTATGAAGAAACCTCAGGCGGCGGTGTGAGTCGCGCTGCCAGTGATGAGGAGGACCGCCCTGACCACTACGCACGCTGGTTTCTTATGGTCCTGGCCATCATTGCTCTCATCCTGCTTCAGATCTACTGACTGATCGATCTGTTGTCAGCGGGCGTAGCCCTTCCCACACTTTCCAAGCAACAGGAGAAAAATCCTATGGTAGATCAACCTGTAATGCTGATCACCGGTGCGTCCTCGGGTATTGGCGCAGAGACAGCGCGAGCGGCGGCGAAACAGGGCTATCGGCTGGTACTGGCCGCGCGTTCCGAAGACAAGCTCAAAGGCTTGCAACAGGAGCTGGGTGGCGAAGAAAAGGTATTGACGGTCCAGTGCGACGTTCAGAGCGGTGATGATCAGAAGAACATGGTCGATCAGGCACTGAAGACCTTTGGTCGCATTGATGCGGTGTTTGCCAATGCTGGACGTGGCGGTGAACCGGGTGGCTTCAGCGGCGCTGATCCGGAGGTCTGGAAGGACATGATCCTGACCAACATTTATGGCGTTGGCCTCACCCTTCAGCACTGCATGCCGGCGCTGAGAGAAAGCAAGGGCCACTTGCTGCTGACCGGCTCTGCGGCAGGCCGCGCGACCATCCCGGGTTCCATGTACAGTGCCACCAAGTGGGCGGTATCCGCCATTGGCTATGGTGTTCGTGAGGAACTCCGGGGCTCTGGCATCCGAGTTACCCTGATAGAGCCAGGCATGGTGGATACTCCGTTCTTTGATGAACGGCCCGCCCATGCACTGAAGCCGGAAGACATTGCCAATGCGGTGATGTATGCCGTGGCGCAGCCGGCTCATGTTGATGTCAACGAGATCCTTGTCCGGCCTACGCCCAAGGTTGAGTAACCTGGTATGCCAAGGCTTTTCTTCGGGCTGGAGGTTCCGCCTGAGATCAAAGGCCGCTTGCTGAAGCTCAGGTCAGCGGTTCCGGGCGCCAAATGGCAGAGTGCCGAGCAATTGCACATCACCCTCCTGTTTCTGGGGCCGGTGAACCAGGAGGATCTTGAAGCCGTGGCCGGTTCAGCCCGTGACATCAAGTCAGAGCCTTTCCGGCTCGACGTTACCGGCGTCAATTGTTTCGGTCAGCCCCAGAGACCGAAAAATCTTTGGGCCGGTGTTCAGCCGGAGGCGCCGGTCGCTGGTCTTAACAAGGGGCTCTTGGCGCGGATGGAGAAATTCGGGTTTGGCGCTGAACGTCGGGTGTTTCGCCCGCACATCACCCTGGCCCGTTTCAAGCGCCAGGCGGGTTCGGTTGAATCGTTGTTGGATGAATATGGTGACTCCCAGTTCGGCCAGTTCCAGGTTACTGAATTTGTCCTTTTTGAAAGCAAAACTGGCTCCGCCGGTTCAGTGTATTCCGTGATTGAGCGCTTCCCCCTTCGGAGCGCCGATTAGCCGATTTGTCTTGACGAACCACCGTCGGCCCACCAAAGATGGAACCAAATCAACGCCTTTCCCGAGGTGTCTATGTGTCCCCCGTTTTCCGATCCTGATCAACGCCTCTACGTTCGCAATGCCACGCTCGCGGATATCCCCGGCATTATCCAGCTCAGTCGCCGCGTTTACGAGGGCACCGGCATGTATGGCTATACCAAGGGGCCATTGACCGGGCAGATCAATACTTTTCCCGATGGCCAGTTTGTCGCCATGCTCGGCGATACCGTGGTGGGTTACTGTGCCACTTTCCGGATTGCCGAGGAGATCGCCTTGGCCGCCCACGACTGGACCTCCATCACTGGCAACGGCTACGCATCGCGCCATGATCCGGAGGGTGACTGGCTTTACGGGATGGAGGTGTGCGTTGATCCGGAATGCCGCGGTTATCGCATCGGGGAGCGGCTTTATAATGAGCGCAAGCAGTTATGCCAGGCCCTGGATCTGCAAGGTGTGGTATTCGCCGGGCGGTTGCCGAGCCTGCGCCAGCGGCTGAAGAAATTCACTGGCGTTGAAGAATACGTCGAAGCCATCCGAAGCAAGGAACAGAAGGACCCGGTGCTGTCCTTCCAGCTGCATCAGGGTTTCGAGGTGCACGGGATCATTCCGCATTACCTGGATGCCGACCACGATTCCATGGGTTATGGCATTCATCTGATCTGGCGTAACCCGAAGGTACCCCAGTCCGAGAAAAACGGGCGGCGGAAACGCTATGGTCAGCGCATGCGCGATACCGTGAGAATAGGCACGGTTCAGTACCAGCAACGCCCGGTAGGGTC
>CAZFQI010000016.1:31796-37752 GCA_964520755.1 uncultured Marinobacter sp.
ATCGGTGTGCTGATCTGCTATGACGCGGAGTTCCCGGAATTGACCCGCCATCTGGTGGACCAGGGCGTGCATATCATCTTTGTGCCTTTCTGCACCGATGAGCGGCAAAGCTACCTGCGGGTGCGTTACTGCTGTCAGGCCCGGGCGGTGGAGAACCAGGTCTACGTGGTGATGTCCGGCAACGTGGGCAACCTGCCGAACGTGCCCAACATGGAAATCCAGTACGGCCAGAGCTGCATCCTGACGCCGTGCGACTTTCCCTTTGCCCGGGATGGCATCGCCGCCGACACGGAACCCAACGTGGAGACCGTTGCCTTTGCGGACCTGCGCCCGGAAGTGCTGATCACGGCCCGCAACAGTGGTACCGTCAAAAACCTGCAGGACCGCCGGCACGATCTGTACAGTGTGACCTGGCGTGGGGAGTGAACCGAGCCAACAGGAGTGTCGTTTTGCCCAGTAAAGGGTTTTTACAACCCGAAAGCACCGGCCGTGGGCTTCTTTGGTTCGGTGGCCTGACTCTGCTGGCCTGGCCGATGGCTGTTGCAGGCTGGTCCTTTGCCATTGAGCAGGGCTCAATGGGCATGGCATTGCCGGATATCCAGTCCGGTGGTTGGGAAGTCACCGGAAGCCAGGCTGATATCAGGCCCTCTGTGACCGCCAACAGTGATTCCGCGACCATCGAATTTGCCCCTTCCTCCCTGATCGTGACGGATTATCTGGCGTACACCGGGGCGGAGCAGCCCTTGAAGCTCAACACGCTACGGACTGACCTCAGCAATTCCACCGTTACCTTCGACTATGGCGCGTCGGGCTCCTGGGCAGAACGCATTGCGATCGATGGCGATATCGCCGTTGCTGCCACTCGTGTTGAGCATCCGATCCTGGTGCCGCAGGCGTGGAATTTCGAGGGCAGGGCAGCTGGCCGTCTGGCTGATCTCAGGGTCCAGGGAACGCTGGTTTCTGCGTCCGGCCTCACGGCCGATCTCGACATCCAGCTTGATCCCGATGGCGGCGTTTCGGTTGCCATCGAGTCTGTTATCGACGGTAAACAGGGGGTTCGGGCCCTGGCAGAAACCCTGGCCGGCTGGCCGGATCTTCTGACAGTCGATTCCGGCAATGCCCGTTTGTCGCTGGAATTCTCTACCGGCGAGGGCGGTGAGCTTGAAGCAAGTGGCAATGCTCAATTGCAGGATGTTGGTGGTATTTTCAATCGCACTGCGGTGTCCGGGCTCACCGGTCGGGTGCGGGGATCGCTGGAAAATTCACAGATGACGGCCAGTTTCAGGGATATGACCGTTGGCGAGATCAATCCCGGTATTCCGGTCAGCTCGGTTCGTCTCTCCGGGGATTACAACGCGCCGGTGACTGAACTGCTGGCGGGCAGCCTGGAGGTTCAGCAGGCCAGAGCCCGTTTCCTGGAAGGTGCACTCAGGATTCCACCAGGCGTGTACGGGCTGGAAGGTGGTTCTGGCCGCATTCCTGTGGAAGTTGAGGACATCTCCCTTGGCCGGCTGATGGCGGTGTACCCGGCGGAGGGGCTCTCAGGGAGCGGGCTTCTTCGCGGGCGAATTCCTCTGGGTATCAGCAGCGATGGCGTTCAGGTAAGTAAGGGAAGTGTCTCGGCGATCGATCCGGGGGGGCGTTTGCAGCTGCCGGCGGATAAGCTCCAGGCGATGCTCGGTGGCAATCAGGCCATGGACGTCGTGGTTCAGGCGTTGCAAAACTTTCACTATTCAGTGCTTAACAGCACGATAGACTACGATGAACAGGGTAAGTTAACCCTTGGCCTTCGACTTGAGGGCAAGAACCCGGAGCTCAGGGGTGGGCAGCCGGTCGTGCTCAATGTCAATCTTGAAGAAGACATTCCCGCGCTGCTTACCAGTCTGCAGTTGAGTGGCAGGGTTAATGAAGCCGTTACCAAACGTGTCCGGGAGTTGCTGCAGGAATCCGGTGAGGAGACAGCACCATGAGAAAACCGTTGCGGCCTCGGCGGCCTGAAAGGGCGCCTTTGGCAAGAACACTGATGATAGCGATGCTGCCGCTGGCATTGGCTGCCTGCACACCGACAGTGCAGATGGCGGCACCGAAGGAGCCGATTACGGTCAACCTGAACGTGAAAATCCAGCACGAAATCTACGTGAAAGTGGATAAGGAAGTGGATGACCTGTTCAGCGAACAGGGCTTGTTCTGACTGGGTCCGGAAAGTTTAAGGGGTTGAAGATGAAACGATTGATGCAGATGTTTGCGCTGGTTCTTGCGTTTGGTATCAGTGCCTCTGTGCTTGCCATGGGGCTGGACGAAGCCAAGCAGAAACTGGACTCTGTCAAGCAGCAGGGACTGGTAGGGGAAACACCCACAGGCTACCTGGATGTGGTGCGTGCCGAAGGCCAGGCGAAGGAAGTGGTAGACGCCATTAACAGCGCCCGTCGGGACGAGTACAAGCGCATTGCCGAGAAACACGACATCCCGGTAACCCAGGTGGAAACCGTTGCGGGTAAGAAGGCAATCGAGAAAACACCGGCCGGCCAGTATGTGCAGATGGGCGGCAAGTGGGTGAAAAAGTAGCCCGGGTCGGTCGCTTGCAGGCCCGGGTTACCGTTTAACGCTCTTCTGCCTTGGCTTGCCGCCTTTGGGCCGTTTGCCAGAAGCAGGCTTTTTGCCCGGCGCCGGTTTGCCTTTCGGGCCGGGACGCCCAGCGCCGCCGGGTTTGCCCGGTGCCGGGGGGGAGCCGGGCTTGCGATTGGTTTTGGGCCTGGCCTTTGCCGCCGGCTTCTTTTTTGCCGCCTTGCCGGAGTTCGCTGGTGCTTCCGACGACGAATCCCGGATGGCATCGAACAGCCCGGCCAGCTCTTTCTCGTTCAGGTCCCGCCACTGGCCTACCGCAAGTCCTTTCAGACTCACGTTCATGATCCGGATACGTTCCAGTTTGGTGACCTCGTAGCCAAAGTACTCGCACATCCGACGAATCTGGCGGTTGAGGCCCTGAACCAGGGTGATCCGGAAGACGAACCGGGACTCCCGGGACACTTTGCACTTTTTCGTCACTGTGCCGAGGATCGGAACGCCATTGGCCATCCCCTCGATAAATTCCCCGGTTACCGGTTTGTCGACAGTAACCAGGTATTCCTTTTCGTGGTTGTTGCCCGCCCGCAGGATCTTGTTGACCAGATCGCCGTTGCTGGTCATGAAAATGAGGCCCTGGGAGTCCTTGTCCAGGCGTCCGATCGGAAAGATACGTTCGCTGTGGCCGACAAAACGCTGGATGTTGTGTTTCTCGGCGCTGTCGGTGGTGCTGACAATCCCTACCGGTTTGTTGAGGGCAATGAACACGAGGTCTTCTTCCGCCCGTGGCTCGATCACCTGACCGTTCACCTTGACCGTGTCTCCCGGAAGCACCTGGTCGCCGACAGTCGCGCGCTTGCCGTTGATGTAGACGTTGCCTTGCTCGATATAGCGATCAGCCTCCCTGCGGGAGCACATGCCGCTTTCGCTGATGTATTTGTTGAGCCGGGTGGAATTGCCAGAGGTCATCGGGTGTCCGGTTGCCAGTGAGAATGTCGGGCATCATATCAGTCTGGAACCCCGGTCGCAGCAGGGGTGGTTCTTTCCGGGCGTCTCTGCCATTCTTTGCGCCTGTCCATAAAACCAACAAACCCTGAGCCGCCATGGAAAAGACACGCATCACCATTGTTGCCGTAACCTGCATTGCCCTGTTCTTCCTGACCAACTACCTGTTCCGGTATCTGATCGGATTTACCGGGTTATTGGCGTCACTGGTCATTGCGGCCCTGATTGCCGTCTACATGAGCTTCTCAATCGCACGAACCCTTGAGCGTTTGCCGATGCCGGAAGAACGTTCGCGGGCGCTATGGATATATGGCGGTTTTCTGGGTGCCCTGTTCGTCGCTTTTGGGGCCTGGATGTTCCTGGATGCCGGAATGGATGCCGTCACCCTCGCCACCCTGTTTGTTCACTATCTGCCCTATCCGGCACTTGCTCATACCCTGCTATCGGATAAGGCCGTCGGAATGTTCCTGAAGCAGGATCGTCCTGGCGGGTAAATTGTTATAGTATAACGTTTTTATTCTCAGAGGAGTGCCTCCGGCGCCATGACGCAACCTATTCCTACCAGCCTAGTTCTTGGTTTTCTGGGTGTTGGTAAAACCACCGCCATTCTGGATCTTCTGAGAAGCAAACCGGAAAACGAGGTCTGGGCGGTTCTGGTCAACGAATTCGGCGAGGTAGGCATTGATGGCGCCATGCTGCAAACGGAAGGCGCTTTCATCAAGGAAATACCCGGCGGCTGCATGTGCTGCGTTGCCGGCCTGCCGATGCAGATAGGGCTCAACCAGCTGATTCACAAGGCAAAGCCGGATCGGCTGCTGATTGAACCCACAGGCCTCGGTCACCCCTCTCAGATTCTGGAAACCCTTACCAGCGAGCACTACCGGGATGTGCTCACCATGGGCCCGGTGATTTGCCTGGTGGACCCCCGGAGGCTCGAGGAGCCGAAGGTGCTCGGCAATGTTCAGTTCCGGGATCAGGTGGCTGCGGCGGATATTCTCGTTGCCAACAAGACCGATCTCTGCACCCCGGAACAGCTGACCCATTTCGACGACTGGGCGGCGCAGCTGGAGCCCGGCAAGCGGGCCATTCACCATACCCGGTTCGGACAGCTGGCTCCGGGATGGCTGGACGGCCAGTCAGACGCCCTGCCGGTGACCGATCCGGATGCTCACCATCACCACCATCAAAAGACCGCATCGTCGGCACCCGCCATTGATGACGAGCCCTGGCAGCAGATCACCAATCAGGGGCAGGGGCACTTCAGTGTCGGCTGGCGGATCCATCCGGAACTGATCCTGGATGAGAACGCGTTGCTGGTGATGGCCATGGATTCGGATTTTGTTCGCTTCAAGGCAGTCGTTAACACCGCCGACGGCTGGCGGGCGCTCAATGTGGTTGATGGCGCCCTGACCGTTATTCAGGGTGAACCGCAAGCCTATAGCCGGGCGGAGATCATAGCGTCCGATCAAATTGACGCCCGGGAACTCGATGCCCGCATGAGGGCGGCCGCGGGACTTGATCCGAGGTGAGGGCGTGAGTCCTTGTCCGGTATGCGAGCAGGGCAGTCTCTCGGATTTCCGGGTGGTGAAGGCCCAGCGTTATCTTCGATGTGATGTCTGCGAGGCGACGGTGATGGATGCGTCCTGCCGGTTACCACCCGAGCAGGAGCAGGAAATTTACCAACTGCATGACAATGACCCGTCTGATCCGGGGTACCGGAAATTTCTCTCGAAACTGACAGAACCTCTTCTTGAGCGTCTGCCAACGGGCGCCAGCGGCCTGGATTTCGGCTGCGGCCCCGGCCCTGCACTGGCGCCAATGCTTGAGGCAGAAGGCATGGCAGTCAGTCTTTACGATCCCTACTTTTACCCCTCTGCAGCCGTTCTGGCCCAAACCTACGACTTCATAACCTGCACCGAAGTGGTGGAGCATCTTTACGCGCCCGCTGGCGTTTTCAGGGAACTTGACCGAATGCTCAGGCCGGGGGGCTGGCTGGGCGTAATGACCTGCTTCCAGACCGACGATGACCGGTTCGACAACTGGCACTATCGCCGTGACCCGACCCATGTGGTTTTCTACCGGGAATCCACGTTCAAGCTGCTCGCCAACCGGTTCGGCTGGCAACTGGAGATACCGAGAAAGGATGTGGCGCTGTTCCGGAAGCCATCCTAGGGCTCTTTCAGCTAGCACTGGGGTAATGCAGGACAGTGTTCTGCGGACGTGGCGCCGTCATGATCCAGCAATTCCGACTGACCGAAACGATCCGGTGCCAGAGAAGCCGCACACCTTGCGGCCTGATTTGCTGCGCCCGAACAGCCGCTTGCCTTCAGTGCGAAAGCAAGGTTGTTCCAGCCCTCGGCGAACTCCGGAAAACGTTTTACCGCGCGCA
>CAZFQI010000016.1:37852-46261 GCA_964520755.1 uncultured Marinobacter sp.
AAAGCAAGGTTGTTCCAGCCCTCGGCGAACTCCGGAAAACGTTTTACCGCGCGCAGAAAATGCCCCGTTGCCTCGCCCTGGCGGCCCAGCTGCCAGGCAAGGTTGCCTCTGGCCATGGTGGCCGTCGGTTGGTCTGGCCAGGTGGTCTCGGCCGTCTCATAGGCAATGCCAGCGGCGGTGGTTCGTCCGGTTGTTTCAAGGTCATGGGCGGATTGCAGAAAACGGAGTGGTTTTGCGGTGGCAGGCACCCGGTCCGGGGGAAGAATGGTTACGGCCCAGTTGTCCGCCCGACCCCAGGTATTGCTGAACACCTCCAGATCAATGGCCTCGCGCTTGCGGGTATCGGTATGGAGTATCAGGTCTCGCTCCCCGGCGTCATAGCCGATGACAACCGCAAAGTGCCACTGGGGCCACCAGCCAAACCTCAGGTTCTGCATCACCAGCACCGGGTTGCCCGAGGCAACCTCGCCAAGCACACTTTCAAGCTCTTTCTCCAGAGGATAAACCAGCATACCGTGGGCCCGGGCGGCGGCCACCATTTCGACCTGCAGCGATCCCTCGCGGCCGGGTATATAAACGAGTTCTTTCAGGATTTCCGGATCGGTCTGCAGTCCCTGGCTGTTGAGCATCATGGCCAATGAGGCCGGTCCGCATTGGTATCGTTCCTGGGGATAAAAAGGCACGTCCTCCAGAATAACCTGGTCGGGTGTGGAGGGTTGGTCAGTTCCCGGAGCGGGCCATTCAGGGGTGCTTGCGCAGCCAGCCAGCAGGCTGACCAGTAACAACATGGTCAGCCTGCCGGGCATGGCTATTGAGGTGGAAAACAGGACTGTCACAGCCCGCCGTTAGCGAATGCAGTTCACGAACGGGAAGATGTTCGTGGCACAAAGCATATCGGTGATGATGAATACCAGCAGGAACAAAACGATGATGCCGACCACGTCCTGCCCTGCAGGGGCCTCGGCGAGCTGACGTTCAAAATCCGCCAGTTCCGCAGGCGTCAGGTTCTGGATGCGTTCCTTGACCTGATCCTGGCTGACTCCCAGGTCTGCCAGCTTGGCCTGGACATCCTGCCTGTCGAGCATGCTGATCAGCTCCTGTCGATCCAGCTGAACCTGTTGTTGCCCGATCATCTCGCCGGTTCCAACCATGCCGGCGGTTGCGCTGGCTGACCAGACGGAACCAAGTGCCATCATCATGGCCATGAAAAAAGAAACGTACCTCAGGTGCTTGCGAATGCCCGACATGGTTCACTCCTGTTATTGGCTACTTGCGGTGTAGCTGATTTGTTCAGTCAAGTTGCATTACCCCGACGATAGAACAGCCCGTTGCGTTCCCTCAACCTACAAATTGTTCAGGATACACGCACTTCAAGCTTTCGCTCGGGCCAGTGAAGTATAGCCGAGCGTGTGACCATTCTGGTTGCAAGGTCGGGAAAGGCCTCCCGGATAACGGTGGCGCCGAAATCTGCCAGGAACGCCGATTTCAATTCTGCCCGGGCCTTCTGCGTGCCCGGCTCCTGGTAGGGCGCAGAGCACAGCAGCAGGAAGCCATCGTCCGGAATCCGGCCGCTGTCCATATTCTTTTTAATAATCCCCGCGGCCTGGCGGATGGGGTGGGACAGATCGGGACTGTAGGGGCCAATGATCAGGGCTACGTTTGGCGCGTGCAGGAAATCAAACCCCCTGCCGAGGCAGATTACCCACTCCCGGTGCTCTATGTTCAGTTCCCGATCAAACCGCCGGATTTCGTTGACGTGCCGGATATTGCCCTCAACGAGAGGCAACAAATCTCGCTGAACCGGCTCGGGCATATCCGGACATAAAGCCGCGATTTCCGATGCCATACCTCCAATTCGCGACAACGGAACGTCAGACAGGTCCAGCGTATGCTCCGGACTGCCGTGAAGAACCAGTGCATCCTCATCACTCTCGAAGCCACACACCAGCGGATAGACCGTTCGGTGGCCGGTGCCGAAAAGTTTCTCAACCTGACTCTTGATCTGGAAGGCATGATTCATGGCCGCCTCACGGTCACAGTCAAAGCCGGCACAGCCCCTCTCCCGCGAGCCTTTTGAGTAATGGTAGGTGATGATGATCAGTACCCGCCGACCCTGGCTGACAGCCTGCTGGACCGTATCGGCCAGCATATCGCCGAGGTAGGGCCAGCCCAGCTCAAAGATGCCACCGAGGTTCCGGAACGGATGAATAACGCCAAGGGGTGTCTGGGTCACGTAGGGCAGGTGGATGCGGCCGTCCATGCACTTCATGGCAATGATCTGGGTATTGTGTTCCGCCAGATAGCGCTGCCTTGCCAGATGATTCTCCGGGCTGCAGAAACTGACTGAGTGGGCCCGGCTGAGGTCCATCAGCCAGTCGATGCGCTCTGCAATCGGGCGTGCATGTACGGGAGTTGTCATGGCTCGTGTCCTGTTCTGCTCAGAAGGTCGACAGTCCGGTCGCCTCCATAATCCGGTAGCGCCAGTAGCGAAGTCTGGATTCGTCGGCCCAGCGCTCATAGGGCTGGCTTATGACCGGATCGTCAGCAGGGCCTTTTTGCCATTGCTCATCAAAGAATCCCCGCGCCTTTGTGGCAACCGGAGACTGATTCGGCACCGAGATCCAGACATCGGTTTCCAGATTCAAATCGTCGAGATTCCGCCGGGTAAAATTGGCCGAACCCAGTAGCAGCTCTGTTGTATCTTGTTTTTTATCCAACATCAGCAGTTTAGTGTGGCACTGCTCACCGAGGGTATTACACCAACGTACCGGAATGCCCGCACGAACCAGTTCCATAGCGACCTGCCTGTTGGGAATGCCACTCTTCTGGTGGCCGAAGGCCTCGTTGTTGGCATCGAGCAAAACCCGCAGCGACACGCCCCTCTGCGCCGCGCTGATCAGGGCCTCGACAATGTCGCGATGGGACAGGTAAAACATGGCCAGGTTCAGCTTGTCGCCCTCTATGGCACCTCGGATCATTTCCAGCGCCCGGTCGAGTATTGCAGATTCCGTCAGAACGGCCGCGCGGCCAGCTTTTGGGCTGGTGGCGTCCTCGACCACGGACGCCCGGCTGATCCAGTCCTCAAGCCCCCTGGCATCCCCGGCGGACATCGCGAGAACGGCCCGCTCGCTTTTCAGCAGGTCAACCACTGCGGGCCCCTTGAAGCTGAGCCCCAGGTTGCTGTGCCGGCTGCTGCCGTCGTGGGGGTTCGCCGAGGTAACAATGGCTCTCAGGGAATCCCCCTCATCGGCGATCACAAGCTTGCGATGGTTTGCCTTGAAGTTCAGCAGTGCGAGATAGCTTCGAACAGTAACAGGCCTGGTGCCCAGGGCGTTTTTCAGCCAGCCACCGTTCGGGTTGTTGCCGAACCACTGGCAACAGAGGCGCCAGACGGCGGACCAGGTTGGGTTACTGTCCCGGAGCGGGCGCAGTGCGGTTTCTACAACCGGAATGCCGCCATTGCGCAGTGCTTCAAACCAGGGTGAGGTAGTGCCGCCATACATGGTGTTCAGGGGGTCGGAAATAACGGTAATAGACAGCTCCGGTTTCTCCGATTTCCTGGCCAGCAGGGCCTCGGTCAGCTGCTGGGCCAGGGGGCGGTGAACCACATCCTCCGGTTTGGCGCTGTTGAAAAGGAACATGTCGATGAGAATAAACTCCTCGGCCTGTCCGACAAGCCGGAACACCTCGTTGAAGATTTCATGGTCTTTCTCGTCCCTGCCATCCTGATAGTGGCGGGTGACATCCGTTAGCAAGACCGGTTCTTCCAGCGGCACTGCTGCCCCCCGATAGCTGATGCCCGGCGGCAGGGGTTTGTTGGTGTGGTACAGACCGACGCCGACCAGCGTGAGCAGCACCAGAAGAATCAGAAACTTCAGTATCATGCGCGTGTTCCGATCATCCTTGAGATAAACGACGACATCACTATACGTGACCTTCCTCGCAGGTAAACAAACACTTACAAAAAACTCCCCGGCAGTGGTATCGCCCTGCACGAACGCTTTCTAAACTAGGCAGATCAACCATTTATAACAAAGTTGCCTGTGAACGCCATACTCTCTTTCATACCCCGCCTGTTCAGCCTGCGGGCCGTTGTGCTCGTTCTAGCCGTGGTTTTTGCCCTGGTGGGAGAACAGTTCACCCTTGTTGGTTGGGCCGACAGGGCTCTGTTCAGTATTCTTGGGGTGCCAGAAGGTGCTAACGCAACAATCCTTCCGCAGGAAGCTTTCGGCCCGGCAGTGGCAGAGCGTGGGCTTTCAGAGCCGCTTTGGTCTGATATGGCGGTCACCGCTGGTCTGGCAATTACCGCGCTATACCTGATGCTGGCCATTCCCGCGATGGGAGCGGCGGTTTCCCTGCCTGTTACCCTTTTACTCGGTGGCTCCCTGGTGGTCATACAGGCGGCCCTGATGTTTTACCGCAACGCCTGGGTGCCGTTCGGGGTGGTCCTGACGTTGCTGGCGATCGGTTATGTGGTGATGCTTTTCTGGCTGCAGCCGCAAAAACACATCCGGGCCCTGACTGACAATGTCCGGGATGCTCGGCTCAAGCTGGCCAAGGTGTTTCTGCAGCAGGGCCACACTGACGAAGCTATTGAGGCGCTCAGCCTTTGCCCGAAATGTGATGCTGAGCTCGAGCTAAGCTACGACATTGCCATACAGCAGGAACGCAAGCGCCAGTACGAGAAGGCAGTGAGTACCTATCGCAGTATTCAGGAACGCAAGAAAGGCTTTCGGGATACCACCGCGCGACTCGCCGCGCTGGAAAAACTCGCACCGGACAACTCGTTGATGCAGGCCGGGAGCTTTGATAATACCCGCACCCTGCTGATGCCGGAATCATCGGTCAGTCGTCCAACCCTCGGGCGCTATGAAATTGAGCGGGAGATTGGCCGTGGTGCCATGGGCGTGGTCTATCTGGGCAAGGACCCGAAGATTGCCCGGACTGTTGCCATCAAGACCCTCAGCTACCAGGCGTTCGATGATGGCAAGCTTCAGGATCTCAAGGAACGATTTTTCCGGGAAGCGGAAGCCGCCGGGCGCCTGAATCACCCCGCGATCGTAACCGTTTATGACGTTGGCGAGGAGGCAGACCTGGCCTACATCGCCATGGACTATGCCAGGGGGCGTCCGCTTAGTGAATTCGGCAGAACCGGTCGGTTACTGCCCCTGCCCAAGGTGTTGGATATCGTTGCCCGGGTGGCGGACGCATTGGCCTACGCCCACAGCCAGAAAATCGTCCATCGCGACATCAAGCCGGGGAACATCATCTTCAACCCCGACACCGGCGACATAAAGATCACTGATTTCGGCATTGCCAAGATCTCCGACGACTCGCGAACGCGCACCGGTGCCGTGATGGGCAGCCCGTTGTACATGTCGCCGGAACAGCTGAAGGGCCAGAAGGTGACCGGGGCTTCCGATATCTACAGCCTGGGCGTGACACTGTACAAGCTGGTCAGTGGCGAGACGCCTTATCAGGGCGATACACTGGCCAATCTGACCTATCAGATTCTCAACAAGCGCCCGCGCAGCGTCCGTGAGTTCAATGCGGACCTTCCCAACGGTGTGGTCCGCCTGATCAACAAGGCCATCCAGCGCGAGCCGGACAAGCGCTTCGCCAGCGCAGCCACCATGGCCGAGGCTGTGCGTCGTCTTGCCGTTCGCGAAGCGGGCCAGGAGGTGTCCTGATGAGATATCACGTTGCCGGCCAGAGCCACCGGGGAGCCGTCCGGGAGTCAAACCAGGATGTTGTGGACTGGCGAGTCGCTGATTCCGGAGACCACGCGTTGCTGGTGGTTGCCGACGGCATGGGCGGCCATCAGGGTGGTGAAGTTGCCAGCCGACTTGCGGTGGATGCGGTCATGGAATCGCTCGGGCCGGAAATCGCCGAAGCCTCCCCTGACATAACCGACAAAGCCATCAGGGGAAACCTTGAGCGCGCTTTTAAACTGGCGAATGAGCGGATAGTGAGCCGGCGTTCAGAAGATCCCAGGCTGGAAAAAATGGGCACCACACTCGTGGTGGCCTGGGTGAGTGGCAACCAGGCGCACATCGCCCATATAGGCGATTCCCGGTGCTACAGCCTGCGCGGTAGTCAGGCGGTGTGTCTCACCCGGGACGACACCGTCGTCCAGAACATGCTGGAAGACGGCAGTATTACCGCGGCTGATGTGCCCAATGTGCCCTTCCGGAATGTCCTTACCAGGGCAGTGGGGGCGGTGGAGCAGGCAGACCCCAGTTATCGGCTTGAGTCCCTTGATGAGGGGGATGTGTTGCTGCTGTGTTCCGACGGGTTGACCGACTCGGTTCCGGAATTCCGGTGGCTTGAAATCCTTAAGGAAAGTGACGGCATGGAGCGCACGGTTCAGGCAATGATTGATGCCGGCCTGGCAAACGAGGCCGGTGACAATGTGTCTGTGGTATTACTGACGTTGGAGTATTGAGGAAACTGACATGGCTTCGCTTTCGCAACTGGTGGATAACGTTGTGGTTAACACCTTTGAACTCGGCCAGCCGGAAACCCGCATTGGCAGGCGCCCGGATAATGACATCCAGATCGACGAAATTTCTGTGAGCGGCCAGCACGCCCTGATAGAAGCGGTGCCCAATGCCTATCTTGAAGGGACGGTGGATTACTACATCACCGACAGCAACAGCACCAATGGCACCTTTGTGAACGAATTGCGGGTGGCTGAGCGGCAGCGACTGAACAGCAACGACATGGTACGCATTGGCTGGAACGAGTTCCGCTTCATCGATGAGGAAGAACAGGCACTGGAAAAAACCGCCTACATCCTTGACTGACAGGAACGGACGGCCCCGTTTTACCGGATCCGATCCTGGACAAACCTGCTGAAACGGGGAAGTAGTGAGGACGCCTCCGGCGCTGGCCTCACGCCGGCAATCAGCGCATCCGCATCAAGACCCTCACGGGTCAGGTCCGGCGCCTGTACCTGCAGGTAGGCACTCATGATGGCATCCGTGAATTCCGGATGGAACTGCACGCCCCAGGCGCAGGGGCCAATTCTGAAGGCCTGATGGGGCTCGTACTGGTTACGTCCCAGCAGCACCGCGCCCTCGGGCAGGCGCAGCACCGATTGACGGTGCGTCAGCTGGGCAGGAAAGGTTTTCGGCAGCTCCCGGAACAGGTCATCCGAGGCGGCTTCGGGGAGCAGCTCGACGTCGTGTGTGCCGGTTTCCCGGCCGTCCGGGTGGTAACCTGCTTCCCCGCCCAATGCATGGGCCAGCAACTGGTGGCCATAGCAGACGCCGAGCACAGGAATTTCGCTTGTGACCGCTTTTGCCAGCCAACGCCCCGCGTTCTCACTCCATTCGGCCCGGTCGCTGACCATGGCAGGAGAGCCTGTCACCACGATGCCATCCCAGTCCTCTGGGTTGCCCGGCAGTTCGCCCGCCTCGGCGTTGGCTACGGTGATCTCCAGCTCGTCTGACAGCCCGCGCAGGAACCACTGGTCAAAATCGCCAAACCTTGCCCGAATGTCCGGGTAGGTCGTGCCTGTTTTCAGCACCACCACACGCGCTTTGCGGTTTGTGGGAGCGTTCTGTTGCATGGTGTTATCTTCCTGCAAGGCCGGAGGCCTGGTTATTTACTGGTCTGGCAGCTCGGCGTTGTGGAACACGTTCTGCACGTCGTCCAGTTCGTTCAGCATGTCCAGGAATTTCTCGAACATGGGGATGTCGTCACCTTCCACCAGCGTCGTGGTTTTGGGCAGGAACTGGATTTCATCCACTTCAAAATCGATGTCTTCAATGGCATCCACCAACGCCTGGCGGGCCTTGGCGTATTCGGTGTTCGGTGTGAACACGGTAATCAGGCCGTCTTCATTCTCGATGTCGGTAACATCGACATCCGCTTCCATCAGCGCTTCCAGAACGGCCTCTTCATCTTCGCCTTTGAACGCAAAGATAGCGCTGTGGTCGAACATGTGAGACACGGCACCGGGCGTGCCGATCTTGCACTTGGTCTTGGTGAATGCCAGGCGCACGTCGCCGAAGGTGCGGTTCGGGTTGTCGGTCAGGCAGTCCACGATCACCATACAGTTGCCCGGTCCGTAGCCTTCGTAGCGAGCCGCAGCATAGTCTTCTCCAGCGCCGCCCCTGGCCTTGTCGATGGCCTTCTCGATGACGTGGGAGGGCACCTGGTCTTTCTTGGCCCGCTCGATCAGTCCGCGCAGGGTCAGGTTGGCCTGGGGGTCGGGGCCTCCGGACTTGGCGCTCATGTAAATCTCGCGGCCGTACTTGCTGTAGACCTTGGTTTTCGCCGCAGCCGTCTTGGCCATGGACTCTTTGCGGTTCTGGTAGGCTCTGCCCATCTGCGCTGCCTCTTGGTTCTCTGGAAAAGGCCGGATTTTACTCAACATTGCCGGTTTGGGACAGGCTTATTTGG
>CAZFQI010000017.1:0-28711 GCA_964520755.1 uncultured Marinobacter sp.
TGCAACGGCAGGGAGCTTTGACGGTATGTCCGAATCGGTGGAACTGAAACGCAGCGAGCGTCAGCAGTTGGAGCTTGAGTGGCATGTACTTGAGCCTGCTGATGCCCGGCAGCAACTCAACGCAGAGGCGCCCCTATCAGCCGATGAGGTTCGCCAACGGCTTGCCAGTCACGGCCCCAATGCGCTGCCGGAGGCACAAGCGAAGGGGCCGTGGGCGAGGCTGGGCCGGCAACTCAAAAACTTTCTGATTTATGTGTTGGCAGCGGCCGCAGTTATTACGGCCAGCCTGGGCCACTGGGTGGATGCAGGCGTTATTCTTGCCGTCGTGGTTATCCAGACCCTGGTGGGTTTTGTCCAGGAGGGCAAGGCCGAGCAGGCCCTGTCGGCCATTCGTCACATGCTTGCCCCCAAAGCCCGGGTGGCGCGGTCCGATGGCCAGCATCAGATAGACGCTGCGAACCTGGTTCCGGGTGATACTGTGTTGTTGGAGCCAGGGGACCGGGTGCCCGCCGATCTTCGTCTGGAGAAATCCCACAACCTGAAAATCGATGAGGCCATTCTCACGGGTGAGTCCGAGGCTGTTGAAAAATCGACAGAGGCGGTAACTGCAGACGCTCCCCTGGGCGACCAGTCCGGGATGGCGTTCTCCGGCACCATGGTCGCAACCGGCACTGGTCGAGGCGTGGTGGTCCGCACAGGCGCCAGTACCGAGATTGGCCGCATTTCCGGCCTGCTTGCCCAGACCACAACACTGAAGACTCCCTTGCTGGAACAGATGGACAGGTTCGCCCGAATTCTCTCCATCGTTGTTGTGATTGCCGGTATCGCGATTCTGGGCGGCGGGTCTGTATTCAGTGGCCTGCCATTCCGGGAGCTGTTCATGGCCGTGGTGGGCCTGATTGTTGCGGCTATCCCCGAGGGGTTGCCGGCGATTCTCACCATTACCCTGGCCATTGGCGTGCGCCAGATGGCGCGTCGCCAGGCCGTGGTTCGCCGAATGCCGGTTATCGAAACCCTGGGCGCGGTGTCGGTAATCTGTTCGGATAAAACCGGAACCCTCACCCGGAACGAAATGATGGTAACCCGGGCGGTATTGTCTGGTGTCCGGCTGGAGGTGACCGGCGAAGGCTACGATTTTGATGGTGCGGTGAACGCCGAACAGGGACATCCGTCGGACTCCGCCCTGCTGGACGAACTTGCCCGGGCAGCGGCCCTGTGCAACGACGCCCACGTCCACCATGATTCCGGCACAGTCAGGATCACAGGCGATCCCATGGAGGCCGCGCTTTCGGTGTTCGCCCGCAAAGCCCGCTTTGATGTTGACAGCAGTGCCGCCGACTGGCCCCGGAAAGATGAAATACCTTTCGATACCCAGAATCGCTTCATGGCCACGCTGAATCATGACCACCACGGGCATAGCGTGATCTACCTGAAAGGCGCGCCGGAACGGATCCTGGATATGTGTACCAGCGAGGTTACCGAATCCGGGGAAGCCGGGGAACTGCGCCGGGATTTCTGGGAGCAGGTCATCACAGAAATGGCATCGGATGGCCTCAGAGTGCTGGCCCTGGCCCGGAAACCGGCAGACCGGGGCATTGGTGAACTGACCATTGAGGATCTTGAGCAGGGTGCCGAGCTGCTCGGCCTGGTCGGGCTTCTGGATCCGCCCAGGCAGGAAGCCATTCGGGCGATTGCGGAGTGCCACGATGCCGGAATCCGGGTCAAGATGATTACCGGTGATCACGGGATAACGGCCGGCGCTATTGCCCGCAAGCTGGGCCTGAAAAATACCGAACGGGTGCTGACGGGCAAGGAACTGGACCAGTTGGATGATGACCAGCTGCGCGATCTCGTTGGCGAAGTGGATGTCTTTGCCCGGACCAGCCCGGAACACAAGTTGAGGCTGGTGACTGCACTTCAGGCTCTGCACGGGGTTGTGGCCATGACCGGTGACGGGGTGAACGATGCCCCGGCACTGAAGCGGGCGGATGTCGGGATCGCCATGGGGGTGAAGGGCTCGGAAGCGGCCCGCGAAGCGTCTTCAGTGGTGCTCCTGGATGACAATTTCGCCAGTATTGCTGCAGCGGTACGCGAGGGCAGGACGGTCTACACAAACCTTAAAAAAGGCATTGCCTTCCTGCTCCCCGTCAATGGCGGCGAGTCCATCAGTCTGGTTACCGCCCTGCTTTTGGGGCTCACTCTTCCCATCTCTGCCTTGCAGATTATATGGGTCAATATGGTCAGTTCTGTAGTGCTCGCCATGACGCTCGCTTTCGAACCGGCCGAGCCCGGGGTTATGAAGCACCCTCCCAGGCCCAGAAGCGAGTCTCTTTTGCGTGGGTTCGTGGTCTGGCGGGTCGTTTTTGTGTCGCTGCTTTTTCTCTCAGGTATCTTCGCTGCGTGGTACTGGGCCATGCACTACTACGGAGATGAAAGTATTGCCCGCACGCTCGCGGTCAATACGCTCGTTGCTATGGAGGTGTTTTACCTGTTTGCCGTGCGCTATCTCGACTCTGCTTCGATCACTCTGCGTGGGGTGTTGGGCACGCCGATCGTGCTGTTGGCAGTTGCCACGGTTATCGCGTTGCAGCTGTTGTTCACCTATTTGCCCTGGTTTAACCAGACGTTTGGCACGCAGGCGCTCAGTCTGGAGGCGCTGGGCTTTGCAGCAGTCGCCGGCGTGTTGGTTCTGGTAATTCTGGAAATCGAGACAGCGTTGAGAAAGCGCCTGCTCAGGGCAGGCCCCGGGTAATCACGGCCGGGTCGCCACGACCTTCCACAGCAGCCAGCTCAGCACTGGAAAGCCACTCGCCCGGTGGCTTGTCCATAACGCTGGCACAGGCCGCCAGGGCGTGCCCCCAGGAACAGCCGTTGGCGAATAGCATTCCTGCCTCATTCAGGGTGCCGCCGCGGTTGATGTAGCCCAGGACCCGGACGATCGATGGGTCCGGGAACAGCGGGTAAAGATGGCCCCGGAATACCTCCGGGCGCATGTGAGTCAGTGCCACGCGGCGATGAATCCGGTGCGGGAAAAGACGCTCCATTTCGAATTCAGACAGGCAGATTTCGGCTTCCATGGTATCTCTGGGCTGGCGGAACCGGCCCGGCTCCTGGATATAGACCAGCCGGAACGGGGTTCCGGTTTCCCGCAGGCGTTCACAGGCCCGTATGGCCTCGGATAACTGATAGGCACCGTTGGCCATGAGCAGCAACGGTTCGCCGGCAGAGGTGTCCTCGTCCACCACCAGGGCTCCATGCCTGGCCAGCAGTTCCGCTTCCCGGGTGTCAAAGACACAGGGGCGCTCCCGTTTGGGAATCACCATACAGGTGATCTTGCCTCTTTCACTGAATACGGAGGGCAGCGCCGCCAGGGTGCTGTTGTAGTCAGCCGGAAACAGCACCCGGGACACGTCGTTCATCTCGGCAAGCATGCTTTCGCAGAAGGTGGTGTCCTGGTGGGACTGCTCGTTCTTGCCGTTCTCCCAGGTGTGCGAGGTGGCAATAACCGGCAGTCCAAGCCAGCGTGCCGGTCGACCTACTTCTTTCTGGTGCCGGGCAAAGATCAGCTCCTGACGGATGGCACCGAGCATCTTTACGCAGAACGCCTCATAGCTGGCCACCAGGTTCAGCCCCGCCTTGTTGGCCAGGCAGGCGGATACCACGGCTTCTTCATTGAGCGCGGTGATGATCCTGCCATGGACCGATTCCTGGTCGTTTTCCGGGTCGTTTACCCGGTGCTTGAGATCGTCCAGTACACCGCCGAGCCGGTTGCTTGCCAGCTCGTCCGGATTGCCCACTCGCGCCCTGAACCCCGGGTTTTCAGCGACCAGGGCCCGGAAAAAGTCATCCACAGCCTTCATGGGTGAGGTGCGGTCAGGGTTGGCCGGCAGCCGTGGGATCACCGGATCCCGCGGATTGCGGGTCGCGAGGGCATGATCCCGCTCCAGCGGGCGTGATTGCCCCGCGTGCTGGTTCAGCTGAGCGATACAGCTCTGAAGTTGATCCGGAGCCACCCACAATCTCGCGGTATGTTCGTTAAACAGCTCCCTGGCACGGGCGTCCATGCGCGGGTTGCCCGGTAACGGCAGATTGTGGGCCGGATTGCTGCCGGCACCGTGAAACCCGTAGCCCTTGGTTGTCTCCGCAATACCATAGGGAATTCGAACCGGGTAGCTGCTCTCGCCTCGCAGGGCGGCCTCGCCATTGGTGGTAAGCGCCTGTTCCATTTCATACAGGGCACAGACAAAGGCTGCAGGGTCCCGGCCATCAAAACGGAAGGGTACGAAGCCTCGATGCTCAAGATGTGCCTCGAAACGCTCAAGGCCCTCGCGGGTGCCCAGCTCGGTACGCTGCTCAATGCGCCGGCCATTGGCAATCATGACCGGCATGACGGCGCCGCAGTCCTCGGCCCGCCACCAGCGCGGGACCCAGTCACTGCCGCGCTGTTCCTCGGCGGCGCCATCTGAGAGGAAGGCCACAAGGGATTCGCCAGCCAGGGGCATGTGGGCATACTGGAGTTCGGCAAAGCCCAGGTAACCACCCTCGAGAATGCCGCCGGCGGTGTGGGGATTGACGTGGCTGCCGAGGGGCGCCGCCATGGTGCCGTCTGGTTTCTGCCGGTAACTGTAAAAATCAGACACCAGAGTGGATAGCCCGTCAGGGCCACGATAACGTTCGGCCTGTTCCGGGTGCAGGTTTCCGGTGAGGACATTCAGGGCGTCCACCGCTGCCACGCAGTGCCCCTGGCCCATCAGCCAGCTTCGGGTACGCCCGGTCAGATTGTTCAGGGCCAGATAGCCGGCGTAAGCCGGCACCATGTTCAGTGCGCCCCCGGTATGGCCTTCCGGATTGGTTTTGAAATCCTGAGACGCCAGGGGCTGACCGGAGACATCCACCCGGCGGGCATAAGTCATATGAACCACCAGCCAGAGCCCGGCGCTGGTCAGCCGATCCAGGTCGGCAAGCTTTCGGTAGACGGTCGCGGCATCCGGTTGGTGTCCGGCGGCAACCAGATGTTCTGCCAGAACCCTTACCCGATGTTTCGTGGTATCAGTGTGCTGGATGACGCCATAGCCATCGCACCAGCGCCGGAAATCCGGGCAGTCTGAAGCGGTGTGATCCACCGGTGCTGATTGAATGGGCGATGACATGAGATGCCTCCATGGCGTCAGTGTGTCAGGGGATTTTAAAACCGCCGCTGTGAGCAGCTATTGATGCAGATCAGTCGAAACTGCATCTTTCTGCGGGTCAGCCGCGCGCGGACATGCTCGCCTGCCCGTTGCCGAATGCCATGGTTTCTGAGAGTCTGTTCGAATAAGCCATCTGAAAAGGAGACTCCCATGACGCAAGACAAGAATCAGGACAAGCGCCGGAAATATTCGGCACCGGTGGTCGATGGCATCGGTAAATCGGCCAGTCGTGCCATGCTTCGGGCGGTCGGGTTTACCGATGAGGATTTCCGGAAGCCCCAGATCGGTATTGCGTCTACGTGGAGTAATCTCACGCCCTGCAATATGCACATCAATCAGCTGGCCGAAGAGTCGGCCGCCGGTGCCGATGAGGCGGGCGGCAAGTCGCTGATCTTCAATACCATCACGATATCGGACGGCATTGCCAACGGTACCGAGGGCATGAAGTATTCCCTGGTGTCCCGGGAGGTGATCGCCGATTCCATTGAAACGGTTGCAGGCTGTGAGGGATTCGATGGCCTGGTGGCCATTGGTGGCTGCGACAAGAACATGCCCGGCTGCATGATGGGGCTGGCTCGCCTGAACCGGCCCTCGGTATTTGTCTATGGTGGCACCATTATGCCCGGTGAGAACCATACCGATATCATCTCCGTTTTCGAGGCCGTGGGTGCCCATGCCCGTGGTGATCTGGACCTGATTGAGGTCAAGCAGATCGAGGAAACCGCGATCCCGGGGCCGGGCTCCTGTGGCGGCATGTATACCGCCAACACCATGGCGTCGGCGATTGAGGCCATGGGCATGAGCCTGCCGGGCAGCTCCGCCCAGAATGCGGTGTCAGACACCAAGGCGGCGGATTGTCGTGGTGCCGGGGCAGCGGTGCTGAATCTGCTGGAGAAAGACATCAAACCCAGCGACATCATGACCCGGAAAGCCTTCGAAAATGCCATCACCGTGGTGATCGCCCTGGGTGGCTCCACCAATGCGGTGCTGCACCTGCTGGCCATGGCCAGCACGGTCGGTGTGGACCTGGAACTGGAGGATTTTGTCGAGATTGGCAAGCAGGTGCCGGTGCTGGCGGATCTCCGCCCGAGTGGCCATTACATGATGTCGGAGCTGGTAGCCATTGGCGGTATCCAGCCGCTGATGAAAATGTTGCTGGACCGCGGGCTGCTACACGGTGATTGCCTGACCGTAACCGGCCAGACCCTGGCCGAGAACCTGGCTGACGTTGACCCCTATCCGGACGGACAGGACATCATTCACGCCTTTGATAATCCGATCAAGGCGGACAGCCATTTGCGCATCCTGTTCGGGAATCTGGCGCCAACTGGCGCGGTGGCCAAGATCACCGGCAAGGAAGGCACTCACTTTACCGGCCGTGCGCGGGTGTTCCATTCGGAAGAAGAAGCCCAGGAGCGGATACTCGACGGCACGGTGGTGGCCGGCGATGTGTTAGTCATTCGCTATGAAGGTCCCAAGGGCGGGCCGGGTATGCGGGAGATGCTCAGCCCGACCTCCGCGATTATGGGCAAGGGCCTCGGCAGCGATGTCGCGTTGATTACCGATGGCCGGTTCTCAGGGGGCAGCCACGGTTTCGTGGTTGGTCATATCACGCCGGAGGCTGCCGAGGGCGGACCTATTGCGCTGGTCGAGGATGGCGACACCATTACCATTGATGCCGTCAGTAACCAGATTGAACTGGATGTCTCGGATCAGGAACTGGAACGTCGACGGAAGACCTGGCAGGCTCCACCGCCTCGTTTCACCCGAGGCACACTGGCGAAGTATTCGCGAACCGTAAGTTCTGCCTCAAAAGGAGCAGTGACCGATCTGCCTTGATTTAATTCGAGCTCAGGTCTTCAGCTGTTCAGGCTTGCCCCAGTAATATCCCTGGCCATACAGGCCGGGGAATTGCTGCAGCCAGGAGGCGATAGCTTCGTCGTCCACACCTTCGACCACGACATCCAGGTCCAGAGCCTCACCCAGGTCCAGCGCCGCTCGGAATATTCGCTGTCGGGCGGGTTGGGTGAGTATGTCACTGAGAAAACTCCGATCGATTTTTAACTCGTCCAGCTCGAATGCGGCAAGAGTGCCCAGCGAAGAGTGCCCCGTTCCAAAATCGTCGACGGCAATTCTGAAACCGCTGTGGCTAAGGGTCCGAATGACTTCTTGTGCCAAGGCTGTGTCAGCCATCATCGCTGTTTCGGTAATCTCTAGAATCAGGTCGGAAGGTTGTGCCCCATGGTGGTGAACAATCGCCTTCACCTTTTCAAGAAAGTCCGGATAGGTGAGGTCGTTCGCAGAAATATTGACCGCAACTGCAATGTGGTTTCCGTGACAGGCCTTCAGGGCGCCCATATCTTCACAGACACGGTCAACTACCCAGAGGGTAACGAGGTGTATCATCCCGACCTGTTCGGCTAACGGGATCCATCGATCCGGTGCAACGGTGCCGAAGTCCGTGTGTTGCCAGCGGATCAGGGCTTCCAATGACGCGATACTTGCGTCCTGTATTCGCACGGTTGGTTGGTACTCCAGCCATATACAGCCGTTACCCAGAGCTTCTTCGATATCCAGCATCAGCATTTGCTGCTGGTACTGCCAGTCCGCAATAGCCGGGTCGTAAACGGTCAGGGGCTGATGCGTATCCAGAGCCGCAAAGCCGGCGGATGAAAGGATTTCTGATGCGTCGACGCCATGCTCCGGAGCATGAGCGATACCTACAGAAGAGTTCCAGGATAGAGAGAATCGGCCTTCGCGGAAGTTCTCTCCCAACCAGTTCGTTAGTGCTTTCAGCTTTTCCGGGTAAGTGTCCTGAGCATCGCTGTGGTAAAAAGCGAAGGCATGATTACTGGTATCAATGCTGGCGAGAGCGTAACCGTCGATCATGATCAACTGATCACCCATGACCCGTTTCAGGAATCCGTCGAGCTCCCACAGATAACTTCTAAGCAGGTCCTCTGTCGTCCGGTAACCGAGTACCTGCTCGATTTCGTTAAAGCGAGTCAATTGAATCATGGCGACGGTATAGGGCTGCTGTTTGCTATCAAGGTGATCCAGTGACTCTTCCAGCATGGCACGATTGGGTTTGCCGGTAACACTGTGGGTCTTGAGGAGCTGTTTGTAATTTTGCTCAACGTGAGATCGCAGCTTTTGTTCCTGGCGGGCACGAATATCGGAATTCAGCCTTTTTTTACGCTCTTCCAACATTTGACGGCCAATGCCACTGGTCAGGATCAAAGATGCGGCCGCGGCGCCGATGAAGAATGCCGAATCGGTAAAGCTGTTCACCGGGACCCAGCCGACAGTCCGGGCGGCCGATATTATTGTTCCCAGAAGAATGCAGAGCAGTGATAACGCGAAGTAGCGGGCATAGACCTCGTGTTGGGCCTGCTTGAGAGCAAGGCCCATGATCATTGAACCACCTGTCAGGGCGAGTACCAGGAAGGAATCCTGACCGATTAACGGAAGCCGAAGTGGCATTGCCAGAAGATGTAAAATGCCCAGCGCACTGGTGATATTCAGTAGCAGTCTCGAGTATTTCGAGATGTAGATGAAGTTTGGTGTAATTTGGCACAGTGAGATAAGACAAAGACAGATGCTGATGTTCAGCACTGCGTTAATTTCTGGAAAGTTTGGCCAAATTAACCAGAGCCCGAAGCCCTCCATAACAAGTTGCACATGAATCACGGATAGAGTGAAAACGCCTAGCCAGGCTAGCCCCGGAAGTCTGAATTTCATCATGAAACTGAGGTTGAGCAGCAACGCAAAGACGAGTAGGCCGGTGATGAATGCCTTCCAGGTCATGGTTCCTGCGATACTGCTTACAACTTTGTTTGGTTCCAGAATGGTAATGGGCAATAGCGTGGGTCCGGCATTTTGAACCTCGAACAAGAGTGTAGAAGTGCCCGTTGGTAATGAAACCGGCCAGATCCAGGGTGGCAATGAAATTAGTCGGTTACCGAACGGATAAAAATCTCCCATTTCGCGGAGCCGCTGGAACACGCCGTTTTCATCCAGAATGGCGGGCCTGAGCCGGTCAATGTAAGGAGCAGATACAAGCGCCCACTCTTCGGCGGTTGTGGTTCCGGTGTTTTCCACGGTCACCTTGAAGGTGACAGGTCCATCGTAATAGCCAATGCCTGAGTTCTCTGCCTGCGCCGCTTGCCAGTTTCTCTGCCGCCAGTTCTCATCCTCTATAACCCGCTCCAGAGGGGCAACCAGATAGTCGATCTGAACAATGCGGGAGGGCGGAGGCGCTGAAGCTGGAGAGCCCACTTCCGACAGCGAGGAAAGCGGATTTTCAGGTAGCTGGAACAGGGCTGCAAGCAGGCCGTATGCCATAGCAGTAACAAGAAACAGGAATGGCAGCCACCGTCGAAAAGGTGTCAGTCCGGCTTGGGCTTGGACCTCTGGCAGCACGGCTCTTTCAGTCTGATGTGTGCCGTCATCCATATGAAGCGACGTTCCCGCTGAGTGGTGTTTTCTGACCCAATGAATCAGGCAGAATGTTAATGGATTTTCAATTCGCTTGCAGTTGCTACGTGAAATTGGTGCAAGAAACTTTTCACCTGATCAAACAAGCCATTCGCTGGTATAGTTATCGCTGACCATCATATCTGTAGAAGCCTGTTTCCGGACTGGCAGTGCTATGCATGAATAAATCACAGGATCTGTATAAATGAGACTCGCCGGCTTTTCTCCTTTCGTGATCTTGATGTTGCTGTGGCTGCCCGGGCTGCTTATGGCCCATCAAACAGGGGGCGATTCCGAAAAGCGTGGTGCAGAAGCAGAACACGGGCCCAGACTGGCGTCGGTGAACGCAGCGGTTGCAGTGGCCGGTGATGATGAGCTGGTTTTCGGTAAGAATGCCGATCGATCCGTGCCCATTGCCTCGGTTACCAAGGTCATGACCGCGCTGGTTGTGCTGGAATCCGGAGAGCCGCTGAATGAGTGGCTGACCTTTCACGAGCGCCATACGCCAGCCGCCGCCAATGCCTACAGTCGAATCCGTATTGATTCAGAGATGCGTCGTAAAGATGTGTTGCGTATCGCGCTGATGTCGTCAGAAAACTTTGCCGCCTACACCCTGGCCCGCAGCCATCCAGGCGGATTCGATGCCTTTATAGAGGCGATGAATGCCAAGGCCGTGGCGCTTGGGATGACCGGCACCCGGTTTGTCGATCCGACCGGACTGTCGTCGGAGAACCTCTCTACTGCCGCGGATCTGGTCAGGCTGGTGAACGCGGCAGCGGATTATCCGGAAATTCGGGAGTACTCCACCACGGGTTACTTCCGGGGGCAATTCCGCCAGCCCCGGTACAGCCTGTCGTTTGGTAACACCAATGCCCTGGTTCACCGAGACAGCTGGGGGGTGGGATTGAGCAAGACCGGCTACCTGTCCGAGGCCGGGCGCTGTCTGGTGATGATCTCGAAAATGAATGGCAAGGAAGTGGTTACCGTTCTGCTGGATTCGCTCGGTACCCGCTCGCCTATGGGCGATGCCGGACGGATCAAACGCTGGCTTGATACCGGAGCCCGGGGTTCCGTGGCCGCTGCGGCCAGGCGCTACGAACAGGAAAAGAACGCGGCCTACGCGACCGCAGGTAACAGCACGGTCAGTGTGAACTGACTCTGAAAGGAAGCCCGTCATGATCCAGATCTTCACCACCGGTGGCACCATCGACAAGGTGTACTTCGATGCCAACAGCGAGTTCGAGGTGGGTCACAGCCTGCTGCCGGAGTTGCTGTCGGAGTCCAATATCCACGAGGGCTATCGACTGCGGGAACTGATGCGCAAGGACAGCCTGGAGATGAACGATGAGGACCGCCAGCAGGTGCTGACGGCAGCCCGGGAGTGTGACTGTGCACGCATTGTTATCACCCATGGTACCGACACCATGGCGGATACAGCTGCGGTGTTGGCCAGCCTCAAGGACAAGACCATTGTACTGACCGGCGCCATGCAGCCGGCCCGCATGCGCCGCACCGATGCGGTGTTCAATGTCGGGTTTGCCTGGGCCGCGGTGCAATTGCTGCCACCGGGGGTCTATATCGCCATGAATGGGGAAGTGTTTGAAGCCGGGGCGGTGCGCAAGAACCTGCAGGCGCAACGTTTCGAACGGACCTGACTCAGGCCAGGCTGTCTTTTTCCTGGCAGGTCAGTTCCCGGTATTCACCGGGTTTTAACGCTTTGTCCAGTTCGACCTGCCCGATCCGCAGTCGATGCAGCGCCTCGACGTGGTTGCCGACCGCCGCCAGCATGCGCTTGACCTGATGGTAGCGCCCTTCCGAAATTGTAAGCTCAATGAGCCTGCCTTCCAGCACCGTTATCCGGGCCGGCCGCGTTGGCTTCGGGTCGTTGTGCAGATCCACCCCTCGTTCCAGTTGTTGTGCCGCTGCGTCGGTCAGTGGTTCGCGCAGCGTTACCCGGTAGGTTTTGGGGCAATCGGTTCGCGGTGAGGTGACCCGGTGGGACCACTGGCCATCGGTGGTGAGCAACAGTAAGCCGGTGGTGTCTGCGTCCAGGCGGCCGGCAATGTGGAGGTTTCGGGTGATGTCTGCAGGCAACAGGTCCAGCGCCGTGGGATGATCGCTGTCGGTTGTCGCACTCACCACGCCAGCCGGCTTGTTCATCATCAGGTAGCGCTCGCCCGGCAAAGTCAGCTGGGCCCCCGCCAAGATCACCCGTTCGCCGCCGGTTAATTGGGTGTTGGCGCTCTTGCAGGTTTGTTCATCAACCGTTACCTCCCCACGACTGATGGCCCGTTTGGCCTCTTTTCGGGAGAGCTCGGTGCTGTTGGCAATAAACTGGTCCAGTCGCATGGTATTCAGCAGCGTTGTCCCGGAGCCGGTGAAGTCAGGCTGGCCAGGCAAAGCACCGGGGTTTCTCCCGTCATCCGGGACCAGAGCAGGCCCAGGGCTTCGGCGCTCACCGGAGGGCGGGGCGTTCGAAAGCTTGCCGTGGGCTCGATACCGCTGCCATTCCGGGTCGCCAGAACAAAGGTAAAAGGGTGGGCGCCGGGGATGCCCAGCCGGATGTCGGTGGCCGTGATGCGGTCGCCGACCTGGTCGTAATCCAGGAAGCCCCGGGTAAACCATTCCAGACGCTGAGCCTCGGGGAGGTCCGACACTGCCTTCGCCAGATCCGGCCGGCGCGGAAAATATTCAAGATTCAAAGGTGTATCGCCGTCCAGAAAGCCGGTAACAATCTCCACCCGCTGATCGCCCTGAAGTGCCGTGGCGCGCCATAACAGGGTGTTGAACGGCATGGGTTGAACCAGCAGGTCGGGGTTTTCCAACCCGGCTTCCGCGAGCGCGGGTTGCACCCGTTGGGTAATGACCTGTTGCGCCATGACGCTCCAGCCCAAGTACAGGGTGGACAGAGCCAGTCCTGCAATGACCGCTGATTTGGCAGGCGGCCGGGCCAGGAAAAACAGACAGCCGGCCAGCAGGGGCAGGGTATAGAGCGGATCGATTATAAAAATGCTGCTGATGGCTACGGGCGGCCCGATGGGCCAGAACAGCTGGGTGCCATAGGTGGTAAACGCGTCCAGAATCGGGTGGGTGATCAGGATCAGGCCGGTCAGGGCGAGCCATCGCTGAAATCCCAATTGCGGTTTCCAGCGCCAGAGTAACCAGGCGAGAGCCACCGCAAGGGGCGCAAGTATGAACAGTGAGTGGCTGAACCCGCGATGCTGGGTGAAATTGGCCACTGCGGTTCCGTAGTCGATGACCACATCCAGATCCGGCAGGGTGCCCAGCACGGCGCCCGTCAGCAAGGCCGACCGGCCAAGGGTCTTGCCGGCAACGGCGCCGGCCAGGGAGGCGCCCAGGGCGGCCTGGGTTATGGAATCCATGTCAGATCAGTCTCGCGTCAGAATGGTTACCTGCAATAGTAGTCCGCCGGCTCTCCGGTGGATCACTGGCCTGCAGATATCCCCAGCTCCGCCAGAACCGATTCACCGGGATAGCCATCGGCTACCAGTTTGTTGGCAGACTGAAACTGCCGGATCGCGGACCGGGTTGCCGGGCCCATGATGCCATCGGGTTTGCCTGGCTCATAGCCCCGTTGCTGAAGGGCTTTCTGCAGGCTGATGATGTTGTCGCGCGACAGTGCCGGGGCATCCTCGGGCGGCGGGTTCTGCAATTTGCCGGCACCGGCAATCCGGTCTGCCAGATGGCCAACGGCAATGGCGTAGAACTCGGAGCGGTTCCAGCCCATGATTACACGGAAATTGTCATAGGCGAGAAACGCCGGGCCACGGTGTCCTGCGGGTACCACCAGAGCGGCCTTGATTGGTTCACGGGCCAGCGCATTGCCAAAGGCATCTGTGATTCCCATGTTGCGCCATTCCTCCAGCGGCAGACGACGTCCGTCCGCCAGGGAATAGTCGAAATTCTCGGGCAGCAGCACTTCACGCCCCCAGCGATAGTCGCCGTTCCAGTTCATGGATTCCAGGAACCTGCCGGCCGACATCATGGCATCCGGCAGGCTGTTCCAGAGATCCCTGCGGCCATCGCCGTCGGCATCCACCGCGTGTTTCAGGAAGACGGTGGGCATGAACTGGACGTGGCCCATGGCGCCGGCCCAGGAACCTTCCATCTGGTCAGCCGGTATGGCGCCCTCATCAATAATGCGCAGGGCGGCAATCAGCTGCTCGGTAAAGAAGGTGCTGCGGCGGGGATCGCAGGCCAGGGTTGTCAGGGAGCTGGGTACCGGCATCTTGCCGAAATAACTGCCGAAGTTGGTTTCCAGGCCCCAGAACGACACCAGGTAGGGTGCCGGTACGCCGGTTTCCCGGGTGACCCTGGCCAGCAGATCCTCGTGTTCCCGAAGCAGTTCGCGGCCCTTGCTGACCCGGGCCTCGTTAACCCGTCGGTTCAGGTAGTCGGCAAACGTTGTGGTGAACTCCGGTTGCCGACGGTCGAGCTCGATTACCCGGGCCAGATGCTGAACTCCGGACATTACCTCGCCGGCGGTCTTGCTGCTGACCCCGGCGGCAATGGCCTGTTCCTGGAGCCGGGCTTTGCATTCGGCAAATCCCGCCGGCTCAACCTCAGGGTTGTCCTGGGCGAGGGCAGGCAGGGACAGGAGTGACAGAAAACCGGAAAACAACCAGCCGCGGGTAAGGCCGCCCTGGCGAAGAATCCTTGCGGGTGTGGTCAGCACACAGAACCTCTATCAGGCAAATGATGGTGGAATATCCTGGGCCCATGTTAGCGTGTTTTCCTGCCTTGGAAACACTGTCCGGGGCCAGGTGGAGTGACAATTCTTTAACCTGCCGGTTCCCGGAAGATCGCGATTGTCGTCTTTTTGTTGCCGACAGGTTTCTGGCGCGGGGCTTTGTTCTATAGTTGCACCATAGAACCGGGTTGTGGATTGGGGAAGGTCTGAACTATGGCAATGCTGAAAGCGCTGGTGGTGGATGACGCCAGCTTTGTACGTGATCTGGTCAAGCGAACCGTGCGCCAGCGTTTTCCGGTGATCGAAACAACCGATGCCCAGAACGGCCGGCGGGCCCAGTCGCTGATGTCCCGGACCGCGTTTGACCTGATCCTGTGCGACTGGGAAATGCCCGAGATGTCGGGCCTGGAGCTGTTGCAGTGGATGCGTCAGCAGCCCCAGTACGAAAACGTGCCCTTTATCATGATTACCAGTCGGGGCGACAAGGATCATGTGATTGAAGCGGTCAAGGGAGGCGTTTCCGAATACCTTGGCAAACCGTTCAGCCCCGAGGGGCTAAGCAAGAAAATCATCAAGGTGATGGGCCGCAAGCTGAAAGACGCAATGGACCGGAGCGGCAAGTCCATGGCCAGCCCTGCCGATGCCTTCAAGGAGTCGGCCAACCTGCTGACCCGTAAGCCGGAGCCCGTGGCGGAGAGCCCTGTCTCTTCAACACCTTCTTCGCCCTCGCAGGCAGCCCATTCTGCAAACCCCAAACAGGCCTCGTCCCGCGGTTCGATGAGCCTTGCCTCCGTGCGTTTCGCGGAAAGTACCCTGAAATCAGTGGTCAAGGATATCAATCTGACTGAGGTGCGGGTGATCGCCAAGCGGGATCAGGTGTTCCCTGGCATTCTCGACCAGGCGGTGGTGGACATCGAGACCGGTGAGGGCCAGATGGCCCGACTCAATGGCTATGTCCACCAGTTGCAGGCGGTGGACAAGCGCCAGGACACCGATTTTGTCAGCGTCACCATCCGGTTTGTCGATGAAGACCCGAAAAAGCTCGAGGAATTATCCCGGTTCGTCGCCCGTTTCCGGGCGGGGATGCGCTAGCTTTCCGCTTTCTCCGGAATACGTTCGACCAGTCGTTCCCGGGGGAAATGGCAGATAAATTCACTGCCCTCGCCAATCCGGCTGCGAATCTCCAGATTGCCATCGTGGTTGAGCAATACGTGTTTGACGATTGCCAGGCCAAGGCCGGTGCCGCCGGTGTCCTTGTGGCGGCTGGGATCGGCCCGGTAGAAGCGTTCCGTCAGGCGCGGTATATGGACCGGGTCAATGCCGATACCGGTGTCCTTCACCGACAGATGGGCGCCTTCCCGGTTGGTGGACCAGGATACGCTGATCTGACCGTTTGCCGGCGTGTACTTAACCGCATTGAAGATCAGGTTCGAGAAAGCGCTGCGCAGCTGGCTTTCATCCCCTTTCAGTAACCGGTGGTCGCCGATATGCACGGTAATCTCGTGCTGTTTTTCGCCGCTGAGCGCCCGGGCATCGTGGCATATCTGGCTCAGGAGTTGGTTCACGTCCGTGAGAGTGTCATTGACCGTCTGTTCCCCGGTTTCGATTCGTGACAGCAGAATCAGATCGGTGATCAGGGCTTCCATCCGGGATGACTGGGCGGCCATGGTGTTAATGGCGCGGCGCCACTTCGGTGGCAGGTCGGCGGCGTTGTCCACCAGGGTTTCCAGGTAGCCGCTGATGACCGTAAGAGGAGTGCGCATCTCGTGGGAAACATTACCGACAAAGTCCCGGCGCATCTGTTCGAGCTGGTATAGCCTGGTTACATCCTTGGCGACGATCAGTCGGTCGTCATCACCGAACAGACTGATCTGGATCTGCAGGTGAATGTGGGGCTTGGCCGGCGAATGGATCTCCAGGGGCTCCCGGTAATTCCGTGAGTCGAAGTAGGTCTTGAAGGCCGGGGTGCGGATCAGGTTGTGAATGTACTGGCCCTGGTCGGTGTTACGCCGGAAACCGAGCAGGTATTCGGCGGAGCCGTTCCACCATTCCATGGTCCCCCGGGAGTCGGTCATGATCACACCATCACGCATGGCATTGGTGGACTCCTGCACCCGATTGATCTGGGCCCGCAATCGGTCCTGGGTTCTCAGGTGGGTCTGGTGCAGTTTGTGGAGGTTATCGAAGATATCACCCCAGAGCCCGATGCTCTGGGGCGCTTCGTCGGTGGCGCTCGGGTTGGCCAGCCACTGGTAAAGGCGCCGGGCCTGCAACAGAGTCCACCAAAGATAGACAATCAGCCCGAAGGTCAGGCCGTAGACAGGCTCACCGAAGTAAAGGCCAACCAGGGTGGAGCCAATCAGGCCACCGATAATGTAGCGCAGGTACCGTGACCAGTTGTGTTGCATCAAAAACTGCCTTGTGTCCGTTCCGGGGCTGATGCTCAGCTGGCCGGAGTTACTTACGCGGCTCTGGTCGAGAAGCGGTAGCCGGTGCCCCTCACCGTCTGGATCAGATGCTCATAGTCATCACCAAGTGCCTTTCGAAGGCGGCGGATATGAACATCCACCGTGCGTTCTTCGACATAGACATTGCCACCCCAGACCTGATCAAGAAGCTGGGATCGAGTATATACCCGTTCCTGGTGAGTCATGAAGAACTGGAGCAGTCGGTACTCGGTGGGGCCCATGGTGAGTGCACCGTCCTGAGTGGTAACACGGTGCCCGATGGGGTCCAGGGTCAGGCCTTCCACTTCTATGGGGCTGTCCACGCCAGGCGGTGTTGCGCGCCTAAGAACTGCTTTCAGGCGGGCAACCAGTTCCCGTGGGCTGAATGGTTTGGTGATGTAATCGTCGGCACCAACTTCCAGGCCCTGGATCTTGTTGTCTTCCTCAACCTTGGCGGTGAGCATGATGATGGGAATATCGGCGGTCGCTTCCTCTTTTTTCAGACGACGCGCCAGCTCCACGCCACTGGTGCCGGGCAGCATCCAGTCGAGGAGTACCAGATCCGGGTGTTTGTCGACAATCAGGGCATGGGCTTCCCGGGCGTCCGCTGCCTCCAGATAGTCATAATCCGCCATTTCGAGGGCCACGGCGATCATCTCGCGGATCGGGGCCTCGTCATCGACGATCAGGACAGTTTTTCCAGTCATGAGCTTTTAACCTGTGTCAGACCTTGGTTTGTTGCTGCCCCATTACAGCGCCCAAGTGTTACAAGTATATGACAGGTTCAGCCAATGATGAGATCAATCACCAGGCCTGCAAAAACCGCGAAACCGGCCCAGTTGTTATTCAGAAACGCCTTGAAGCAGCCCTCACGTTCCCTTTCACGCGCCAGGTACTGGTGGTAGACGAACAGGCAGGCCATGGCCACGACGCCCAGGTAATAGAACGTGCCCAGTTCGGCACGGTGACCCACCATGATCAGGATCAGCACGACCATGCCCTGCAGCATGCCAATGATCGCTTTGTCGGCATCGCCGAACAGGATGGCCGTGGACTTGATGCCCACTTTCAGGTCGTCGTCCCGATCCACCATGGCGTAGAGGGTGTCGTAGGCGACGGTCCAGAGTACGTTGGCAGTGAACAGGAGCCAGGTGAGCTGGCTCAATTCGCCCGCTTCCGCCGCCCAGGCCATGGGGATGGCCCAGGAAAAGGCCGCTCCGAGGAACAGCTGCGGCAGATGGGTGTAACGCTTCATGAAGGGGTAGATAAACGCCAGCAGCGCACCGCCGAAGGACAGGTACAGGGTCAGCGGGTTGGTGAACAGAACCACCATCAGGAAGGAAACCAGGCACAGGCCGGCGAACAGCGCTACCGCTTCCCAGGGTTTGACCCGGCCGGCGGTCAGCGGCCGGTCCTTGGTGCGTTTAACGTGCTTGTCCCAGTCCCGGTCAGCGAAATCGTTGATGGCGCAGCCGGCAGCGCGCATGAAAAAAACACCCAGGGTGAAAATAATGACATTGCCAAGCCCGGGGCTGCCATCGCCGGCCAGCCATAACGCCCAGTAGGTCGGCCACAGCAGGAGCAGGGTTCCGATCGGGCGGTTGATTCTGAGCAGGCTGGCATAGTCGGCCAGCCTGCGCTGGATAGGTTCTGGCACAGCGTCAGGCAGCATGGCGTGCGTCCGTCTGGTGTTCTGAGAATTGAGGGTGCTGGGATTATAGCCAGTCGCAGGAGGCCGGTTAAAGCGTGTTTCGCCGAAACAGGGCTGGCAGCAGGTATTCGCCAACCAGCAGGGAGCTGCTGTGACCACTGAACAGGGAGCGCCGGGCCAGTTCCGGCTGGCCGGATATGACCGGCTTGCAGAGGCCGGTTTCCAGTGGCCCCCGCTGCCAGTGGGGGCTGGTGAACAGGTAGGCGCCCAAGGGCCGGTTGCCCAGGTGCAAAAGCCGTCGTCCCTCGCCTTCCAGGCATCTCAGTGGAATGACCGTTCTGGCCAAAACCCAGGGCTGGTTGTCACCACAGAGGCTGACCTCCCGTATCCAGGCGTACTGGCGGTGAGGGATGTACAGACGCCGGGCCTCTTCCAGTGTCGGCGTTGCAAAACCCTCACGCCGGACCTCAACGTGAAAGGAGCGGCTACACTGTTTCTGCAGCGCGCGGGTAAACGAGCCCTCCACCTGCAGCCAGTAACGGGCCGGCCCGTGAACCTTCGGGTTTCGAAGGCCGGCAGCCGTCAGTGATTGGTACCAGTCTGTCGGGGGGATGGTCAGGCGACTGTCGATGTCAGAGACCCTTGACTGCATAGATGCCGGGCGCGTTCCGCCAGTAGCCCTTGTAGTCCATGCCGTAGCCGAACAGGAACCGGTCTTCCACTTCCAGACCGGTGAAATCGGCCTTCAGATCCCGGCGGGCTTTTCGCTCATGTTGCTTGTCGACCAGAACGGCTGTCAGTACTTCACTGGCGCCGTGGGCACGACAGTAGTCGGCTATGGCACAAAGGGTAGTGCCTTCGTCCAGAATGTCATCGACAATCAGGATAGTGCGGCCGTTCATATCGGCTTCAGGCTGGAGCTTCCACTCAAGGATGCCGCCGGTGGTTTCCTGGCGGTAACGGGTGGCGTGCAGGTATTCGGCCTGGACCGGAAACCGGAGCTGGGGCAAGAGCTGCCCGGTAAGGATCAGCCCGCCGTTCATCACGCAGAACAGCAGTGGGTTACTGTCCTTCAGGCGGGCGGTAATCTCGTCGGCCAGCTTGCCGATTGCAGTCTGTACCTGCTGTTCATCGACGAGGCAGTCGGCTTCGGCCATTACCTGGTTCATTTCGGCGACGGTATCGGTCATATCGGTCGGTCCTGTCGTAAAACGGGCGATTATACCGGAGAGGGGCGGCAGAAGGGAGGGGCGGCCTCTGTTGTCAGATCTGTAATTGTGGCTATTGGCAGAAAACCCCGAACGGGTCCGTCGGCATTGGCATTGGTCAATTCCGGGGCGATGGGTATGATGGCCTGATTCGACAGTTGTTCGTATCTGTTACGTGAACAAAATACTTGCGTGCATGATTGTCTGACAATTACTATTGCGCCCGGATCATATTGGGAGAGAACTTATGAAGAAGTGGCAGTGTGTAGTTTGTGGTCTGATTTACGATGAAGCCGAAGGCTGGCCCGAGGACGGCATTGAGCCGGGCACCAAGTGGGAAGACGTTCCGGAAGACTGGGTCTGCCCTGATTGCGGTGTCGGCAAGGAAGACTTCGAGATGATCGAGATTGGCTGATATGGCCTGGCACGGCAGGTGAAGCCCGCCACGGTTCGTTAGATACAGGAATGCGGTTATGACTGAACAGGCCCCTATCATTATCGTTGGCACCGGGTTGTCCGGCTACTCGCTGGCACGGGAAATCAGGAAGCAGGACAAGGAGACCCCGGTCCTGATGGTCACTGCGGACGACGGCGTGAGTTACTCCAAGCCCATGTTGTCCACCGGCTTTACCAAGGGAAAGGATGCCGATGGGTTGGCCCAGGGCGCGACCGACGCCATGGCGGAGCAGTTGAATGTCCGGATCCGGACCTATGCCACGGTCACCGGCATTGATGCTGGCGCCCACGAACTGATTCTTGGTGACGAGCGCCTTGCCTACAGCAAACTGGTTCTGGCCTGGGGCGCCGATGTGATACGGCTCGCCCTGGATGGTGATGGCCTGGAGCATGTATTCTCGATCAATGACCTGATGGATTACCGCGCCTTCCGGGAAGCGCTGGGCGAGGGCAAGCGGGTGGCGATCATGGGGGCCGGGCTGATTGGTTGTGAGTTCGCCAACGACCTGCGCAACGGTGGCTATGAAGTGGACGTGATTGCCCCCTCCGAGGGGGTGATGCCCGGGTTGCTGCCCGAGGCTGCGGCCCATGCCGTCCAGCAGGAGCTGGAGAATCTGGGTGTCGGGTTTCACCTTGGCGCTGTGGTTAACCGGGTCGACCGCCAGGGTGACGGCGTCAGTCTGGCCCTGTCCAATGGCGAGACTCTGGAGGCCGATCTGGTACTGTCCGCCGTCGGCCTGCGCCCGAGGACGGAACTCGCCCGTTCTGCGGGGCTTGAGACGGCCAGGGGCATCGTGGTGAATCGCGCTCTTGAGACCTCGGCACCGGATGTCTACGCACTCGGTGACTGCGCGGAAGTAGACGGCCATGTTCTGCTTTACGTGCTGCCGCTGATGGCCTGTTCCCGGGCGCTTGCCAAAACGTTACTGGGTGAGCGCACCGAGGTGAGCTATGGCACCATGCCAGTGATGATCAAAACGCCCTGTTGCCCCACGGCGGTTTGCCCGCCACCGTCCGAAGCCGAGGGCAGTTGGGATGTCGAGCAGGATGGCAGCAACGTCAAGGCGTTGTTCAAAGGCCCCGGCGGCGATGTCCTTGGATTTGCGGTAACCGGCAGCTTTGCCATGGAAAAGCAGGCCCTGTCCAGGGAAGTGCCACCGATCCACGGCTGACTCTCCCGTTCGATTCGACAGCCCCGGTCCCAAGGGGCTGTTTTATAATGGCCGGTCACGGCTTTTCATTGCGAAATTTCTCTGCTTGCGGTAGAAAACTCCTTCGTGTGCTAACGAAATTACAGGAGCAGGCATGCTTGAGGTAACCAAGAAACTGGTGGAGTTGCTGGATCTCTCGCCCATCGGTGACGACCACTTCCAGGGTGACAGCGAGGATCTGGGCTTTCCCAACGTGTTTGGCGGGCAGGTTCTTGGCCAGGCGTTGATGGCGGCCAGTCGAACCGTTGAAGGGCGCCTCTGTCACTCCCTCCATGCCTACTTTCTGCGCCCAGGCAATCAGGATATGCCTATCGACTACGAGGTCCAGCGCGTCCGTGATGGTGGCAGTTTCTCGGTGCGTCGGGTGATTGCCCGCCAGGACGGCAAGGAAATCCTGACCGGTTCCATGTCGTTCCAGGTGGCCGAGGAAGGATTCGAGCATCAGCTGACCATGCCGGATGCGCCAGACCCGGAAACGCTTCGCTCGGAACAGGAATGGGGCCAACTGCTGGCACCCCAGGTGCCGGAAAAAATGCGGCCTATTCTGACCCGTGACCGCCCGATCGAGATCCGGCCGGTAAACCCGGTCAATCCCCTGAAGCCGGAGAAACGCCCGCCTCACAAGCAGAGCTGGTTTCGTGCCCAGGGGCCCCTGCCGGACGATCCTGTGCTTCACCGCTGCCTGCTGACTTACGCCTCGGATTTCCAGTTTCTAGGTACGTCATTGAACCCTCACGGACTGACGTTCATGAGCAAGGGGCTGCAGGTGGCCAGCCTGGATCACGCCATCTGGTTCCACCGGGATTTCCGCATGGACGAGTGGCTGCTGTACGACAAGGACAGCCCCAGCGCGTCGGCCGGCCGGGGATTCAATCGCGGCAACTTCTTCAACCAGGACGGTGTGCTGGTGGCATCCACCACCCAGGAAGCCCTGATCCGTCAACGGTCCTAGGCGGCTAGCCCAGCTTGCGCTGGTCCGGTTGCTGATGGTTCCGGTCCAGCCAGTCCATCAGTTCATCGAATGGCAGCGGCGGTGTCAGCAGGTATCCCTGGATCATGTCGCAGCCCATGTCCCTGAGCAGATTGGCGGTTACCTCATCCTCCACACCCTCGGCCACCACCTGATAGCCCAGGCTGTGGCACATATCAATGGTGGTCTGCACAATCACCCGATCTTCCGCCTCCGTGGTCAGCTCGGTGACCAGTGACCGATCAATCTTGACCTCGCTCGCAGGTAACTGCTTGATGTAAGACAGTGAGGAATAGCCGGACCCAAAGTCATCGATAGACACCGGGATGCCGGTGGCGCTGAGTGAGTTCAGCGCCCTCAGTGAGTTGCCCGGGTCCTGCATCATGGAGGTTTCTGTTACCTCAAAAATGATACTGCCCTGATGACTGTGATAACTGTTCATCAAACGCTGGACAAAGATGGGAAAGTCCGGCTCCCGCAGGTTGTTGGGCGAAATATTGATGGATATGTTCAGGGGCCAGCCGCGCTCCAGCAATCGTGAGCGCAATTCCAGTGATTGCCCAATGACCCATCGGGTCAGTGGTTTGATCAGCCCGGTCTGTTCCGCCAGGCTGACAATCTCATCGGCGCGGATCGGTTTCGCCCGTCCGGGCCATCGAATCAATACCTCAACCCCGACAATCCGACCCGTTTTCAGGCTCTGCTTGGGCTGCATAAAAAGCGCCAGCTCGTTGGTGTTGAGGGCATGTCGAAGTTCCGACACCATGGTCAGCCGGTCGGCGCTATAGGAGTCTTTCTTGGACTTGTAATAGGCAAGACCTCGCTCCCGCGCAGAATCTGATCCCTCGGCGATCACCGCGCGGCGTATCAGGGTGTTGGCATCCGTGCCATGCTCCGGGAAGATTGCCACCCCAAGCCTGGGGTCCAGGGGAATCTGCATGCCCAGATAGTCAATCGGGTAGCGAATGCCTTCCAGGGCCTTGAGAATGGCCCTCGGCACAGAGCCTGTGGCATTGGCGTCGACAATAAACGCGAATGTCTGAGGATCCAGTGAAGCCAGGTAGAAGTTGCGCTGGTCGCTCTGTTCCACCGGCATGGCGCCCGGCAGTTCTCGCGCCACTGCGTTGTAGTGTTTGGACGCCAGTTCCAGAATCCGGTCACTGTTGCGGTGCCCGAGGGTTTTGGTGACCGACTGCAGGTTGTTCAGGTGGATGACGGCGACGCCATAGCGTCGCTCGGGGCTGCGCAGCATCAGGTCGTTCAGCATCATCTCCAGGCTGCCGCGATTGGGAAGTCCGGTGAGCGGATTGTGCAGCGCATGATCCATCAGCTTCAGCTCCGCTGATCGACGTGCCGCCAGGGCGTTCAGTTCGGCTTCCCGGGCGTCTACCTTGTCCTGCCGTTCCTGGTAAAGCCGCGCCGCCAGGGCCAGGGTGAGCAGAATGGCTTCCAGTGCCGATCCGATCTGCATACCGTAGGTGGTCACAAAATTGTTGGGCAGCAAGCCGTACTTGTTGGCTGCGGTTATTGCACTGCCGAGGGTCAGTGCCGCCCAGGCCACCGTGTAATAACCGGCCTGTGGGTTGCCCTTCCACCATTGCACCGGCCCCAGAACGGTGAGCAACAGACAGCTGGGTATTGCCAGGGCTACGGTCAGCCGACTACCGGTGCTGTAATCGAGAAAGAACGTCATCAAGGCAACCACGGCATTCAGTGAAATCATGAACAGCACGAGCCGATTCAGTAACGGGCCTGTGTAGGTCAGTTTCAGGAATGAGCGGGAGAACACGAGTGTGAACAGCAGAGCGAAGGGCACGGCCAGTAACATTATCTGGTTCTGTAGGGCCGGGCTGTTCGGCCACAGAAACTGGAAAGTGGCGCCATTCAGGCTGCCGATCAGCAATAAATAGCTCAGTGTCGAAAGCACGTAGAGCAGGTACACCGGCTCTCTGAGAGCGCCAAAGATAAACAGATTGAAAAAAATCACCGTAATCAGAATGCCGTAGTAGAGTGCATGCATCTGGTCTTCGGCGGAGGAGTGTTCGAAGAAAGCCTCGGCGTTCCATAGCCTTATCGGAATCTGCATGGCACCCTCGGTGCGCACCTCCAGCAGAATCTTGTACTCGCTGGCAATGCTCTGTTCGAAGGGGAACAGGAAATGCCGGTGCAGTATCGGGCGTTGATCGAACGGAACGTGATCTCCGGTCACGATGCGCCGGGCAATCCTGCCGTTTTCCAGCAGATGGAAGGTGAGTCTGTCCAGCTGTGAGTAGCGGATTTCCAGCAGATTGATAGTGGCAGGATGGGCCACCGGAAACCGAAGCCAGACGGTATCCCGGATGTAACCGAGATTCGGACTTTCTTCCTCGAGGGTTTGCCAGTCATTGGAGGCCAGGGCCTCACTGGCTGTCAGGCTGTCATCCGGGGCGGCACGCAGATACTCGATCTGCGGAACATACGAATCCTCAGCCCCCAGGGATGGGGCAGCCAGACCCGATAACAGCAGGAGCGTTATCAGTAAACGAAGCCAGAAAGTGGATGCCACGTCGTACCGTTTGCTTGTCGTTGTCCACCGGAGTATGGCGTGTCGCCTTTGACGGCTCAAGTCACCGGCAGGACCTGTTTGGCAAAATTTTGTAGCCAGGACTCAGATCTGCTCAAGCCATGACCGGACCCAGGGCAGGGCTTCGGCTTCCGGCTCCGTGGTTTCCAGGGCATCAATTCTAAGCGTGTCTCCCACCTTGCGGGCGGCGGTCTCGTATAGCGCTTCCTCAACCAGGTCGCCGGCGCCACAGAAGGTGTCACCGTAGGAACTGTCGCCCAGAACGATGATGCCAAATGGCCGCCCCGGTTGTTGGGGCAGTTGGTCCCGCAGATCCATATAGAAGGGCAACAGGTTGGCTGGCACTTCACCCTGCCCGGTTGTGGACGTGCAGATCAGAAGCGGATCGTTGTTCGAGGTGATGTCGTCCAGCGCCGGGTTCTCCAGCACGATTACGTGGTGGCCTTCGCCTTCCAACTCCTTTTTGATGGCTCGGGCCGTCAGGAGTGCGCCACCATAGACGCTGCCCACCAGGATTCTGATTGATGTCATAGGGTTACCTGTTCGCTGCCTTGGCACTGTTCATACGGTCGTTCGGTGGCGCACGATCATAGCGGGAGTGCTTGCTCGCCTCAAGGCGAGTGGCTGGGGGAGGGCTCGCTTTCCTGGCTTCGAACCCGCGGTGCTATCCGGTTGCGCCCGGATTCCTTGGCATTGTAAAGGTTCAGGTCGGCCTGTTTGAGAAGATCGTCAAGTGAAGGGGCCTTGGCTATGGAGCAGACACCGGCGCTTATGGTTACCGGTAATGCCTGATCCCTGAACCGGAACGGGTGCCTGGCAACTTGAGACCGCAGTCTTTCAGCCAGGCTCAAGGCCTGGAGCAAGGAGGTGTCAGGCAATAACACCAGAAATTCTTCACCGCCCCATCGGGCCGCGACATCCGCCTGCCGAATCACGGTGCGCATCAATTCAGCAAACTCCCGCAGGACATCGTCGCCAGCATCGTGCCCGAACTGGTCGTTGATCTGTTTGAAAAGATCGAGATCGATCAGGGCAATGGAGAAGTGATGGCCGGAGCGCTGGTAGCGGGAAAACTCCATGGTCAGGCGGTTCTGCATTTCACGGCGGTTGGCAAGCCCGGTGAGTTCATCGGTGCGGGCCGCATGCTCATGGGTTTCGGCCAGCGCCAGAAGCTCATTACGTGCTTTCAGTCGGCTGGCCTCAAGGACGAAACAGAAAATCGATTCGAAGGTCAGGGCAGCAAAAAAGCGGATCTTGAAATCCATGCTGTATTCCGCCGAGACCAGCGGCAGCCCGGGAAACTGGAACACCACCACCGCGACCAGGTAGCAGAACAGCAACACCGCCGTGCCGGTTTTCAGGTCAGTCAGGTAAAAAAGCAGAGGCGGGAAGACATAGAACCAGAGTGGCCCGGTGTTGCTCTCGCCGCCGGACGCAATCAGGTAGGTAAAAAGCAGGCCGACAATAACGATCATCCCGGCTTTCTGGCGTGCGCGGTTACCGGTGCTGGCAAAGTGCAGCATGTTCACGGCAATCAGACCGATGAATGACCAGAGCACCCAGGCGTGGGTTGCGTGTCCGGCGAACCAGGCCTTGGTACCGATGCCAACCAGAAAAGCGATAGCGGTCGCCGAGAGCCAGGTGAGCAGTCGCGAGACCTGGACGTCTTCCCGTTCGCCGGCAGCGAGCTGTCCGGAGGAAGTTGAATGAGGCATGGGAACCTTTTTTTGCTGTTTTTGTAATTTTGGCGCTTATGTCCGGGATTATTAGTCAATTTAGTGCGTTTTTGCACTCGCGTCTGTGATGTGTTTAGTCTGTGTGAATTGTGACCGTTTTATTTCATTTTCATGTCAAAAAAATTATAGTTGCCGCGCGACAGCGTTCGCCCCCAATCCTCACAGACTAAACGAGACCTGATCTGTTATGGCCCGTTCGAGCGGATTCCTGGATACCCTCCTCACCAGCCCTACCACGGAACGATACAGGGTCGGCATCAGCCTGCTTTTCTTACTTGGCGTGTGGCTGACTGTCGGATCATTCAGCCAGGGATTGCCCAACAGTATGTTGCTGATGGCCGCCGCAGTGATTGGCGGTTACATGGCGATCAATATTGGCGCCAATGACGTTGCCAACAATGTGGGGCCAGCGGTGGGTTCTGGTGCCCTGTCCCTGGGTGCCGCTGTGCTCATCGCAGCCGTTTTCGAGGCCGGCGGGGCGATCATCGCCGGCGGTGATGTGGTCTCCACCATCAAGGGTGGCATCATTGATCCTTCCAATCTGGAGGAGAGCAGGGCGTTCGTGTGGCTGATGACCGCTGCCCTTCTGGCTGGCGCCCTCTGGCTGAATCTGGCCACCTGGATGGGCGCGCCTGTGTCTACAACCCACTCCATTGTTGGTGGCGTTCTGGGTGCCGGTATTGCCGCTGGCGGATGGGGTATTGCTGATTGGGCGGTGATGGGCAAGATTGCCGCCAGCTGGGTGATTTCGCCGGTTCTCGGCGGTGCTCTGGCAGCCCTGTTCCTGTTTGCGATCAAGAAGACTGTGCTCTATCGGAAAGAGGTCATTCCGGCGGCCAGGACCTTTGTTCCCTGGCTGGTGGCGATCATGGCCTGGGCCTTCGGCACCTATCTGATGATCAAGGGCGTCAAAAAGATCGTCAAAGTCGATTTTCTCGAGGCGACGCTGATCGGGCTTGCCGCGGCTGCCGTGGTGTTCTTTGTCATGCGCACCCTGGTGGGTCGCATGGCATCAACCATGGAGAACAGCTCGGCAGGCGTGAATACCCTCTTTACCTGGCCGTTGATCTTTGCTGCAGCGCTGTTGAGTTTTGCGCATGGCGCCAATGACGTGGCCAACGCCATTGGTCCGCTGGCGGCGATCAATGATGCCCTTTCTGCTGATTCGGTTGTCATGTCGGCGAGCATTCCCCTGTGGGTCATGATGGTAGGCGCCCTCGGTCTGGCTGTTGGCCTGATGCTTTTCGGGCCGCGTCTGATCAAGACCGTTGGCAGTGAAATCACTGAGCTGGACAAGACCCGGGCCTTTTGTATTGCCCTGTCGGCCGCACTCACGGTGATCCTTGCGTCTCAATTGGGCCTGCCGGTCAGCTCCACCCATATCGCAATTGGCGGCGTGTTCGGCGTTGGCTTCCTCCGGGAGTACCTGAAGTCCAACTATGCAACCCAACTGCACAAAATTATGGAGCACCATGATCCCGCCGAGCAGGAGCGTCTCAAGCCATTCCTGGATGATTTCCGCAATGCCTCGGTGGAGGAGATGGAGAACCTGCTCAAGCAGGCCAAGAAGAAAAAGCAGGTGCCTCTGTCCAAGTCCGAGCGCAAGCGCCTGAAGAAGATCTACCGGGAAGAAATGGTGAAACGTTCGCACCTGGTGCGCATTGCGGCAGCCTGGATCATTACGGTGCCGGCGTCCGCCATGATGGCGGCGATCCTGTTCTTTACGCTCCGGGGCTTGTTGATCTGACCGGGCTGGTTGTATAAACCGAGTTTGGTCATACTATCCATCAAAAGGGGTGCCTCACCCCTCAAGCCTATTTGTCCATGGAGTGAAGTATGAGTTCATCCGTTGAAGGCCGTCAGGCGAAGATGATTGATGAGCTGAGGACCTTTATCAAGAAGGTTCTGAGCGATCCGACCATTGCCGTTAAATCCATGGAGATTGCCCGCAAACATCGTGGCCAGCCGAATGCTGAGGAGCTGATTGCACAGGAGATCAGTGCCAGCACCAATATCCGGATTCCGGAGAACTGGAGTGAAGCGGACAAGATGTTCCTGGATATCATCCATGATGTTCTGGATGATGAAGAGGC
>CAZFQI010000017.1:28811-40386 GCA_964520755.1 uncultured Marinobacter sp.
GCGTTCGGCGTCGCCTGCTTCAATACAGCATCTGCCATCTGGTGGAGAATGCTGATCTCGTCTTCAATACCTTCATCTCGCGACAGTTCCCTCTGTTCAGCCAGGATGTCTGTCAGGATTTCCCTGGTGGTCAGCGGGTTGGCCAATACCACCCGGAACACGATGCACGGAAAATTGAAGTAACGGGACGGCTCCAGCCGGGTCCGTGACACGAACGCCTTGCCCCGTTCCCGTTGGGTTTTCTGGATGAACTTGGTGATCCGGTTCAGGCAGGTGTTGAGCTTTTCCGCCTGCAGCGGGTCGGCGCAGGCCAGGGCTTCCTGAACGTTTTCCGGGCAGTAGCGGTAGGTCAGGATATTCAGTTCCGGTCTCGTGACCAGTTCGAAATCCGGCTCCGCTTCGATCATCTCCGCGAAGGTCTTGGCCTTGTCGATGCCCTGGTCGATCAGGATCTCGTAGCCTTCTCTGGCCAGGATTTTCAGGCCCGAATGGATAAGCATGGACATGCCGGGCCGTGAGCCTTCCAGGGTTGTGCTACCGAGGTCCCGGGAGCCTTTACGGATGATGTACTGGGCGTGGTGTTCCACGGCGCTGGCGAGGCTCGGGTCGCGGAATACCACCAGGCCCACGCCCATGGGGACGTAGAGCTGTTTGTGCGCGTCGAAGGTCACGGAGTCGGCCTTCTCGATGCCGCGCAGCAGGTGTTTGTAGGTGCGGGAGAACAGGGTCGGCCCGCCCCAGGCGGCATCCACGTGGAAGTGGGCGCCGAATTCCCGGGCGATGTCGGCCATGGCATCCAGGGGGTCGACGTTGCCGGTTTCGGTGGTGCCGGCCACGCCGCAGATGGCCATGACCTTTATTTTCTGGCGCTGCAGTTCCAGGCACTTGTCCCGCAGGGCATCGGTATTGATGCGGTTTTCGTCGTCGGTATCCACCGGGATCAGGGATTCGCGGCCCAGGCCGAGTACGTCGGCGGCCTTGCGCAGGGAATAGTGGCCGCGGCGGGAGACGACGATGGCGGCACCTTCATAGCCGTAGTACTTCAGCGCCCGGAACAGGCCTTCCTGGTGCAGTCCGCGGAAGCTACCTTCTGCCGGGAATGCCCGGTTGCGGGCGACCCACAGGGCGGTGAGGTTAGCGACCGTGCCGCCCGAGCACATGGCACCCAGGGCGTACCGGGGGTCATGCATCCACTTGCGGTAGAACGCGCCGTCTTCCTGGTATACCAGGCGGTGGATCATGCCCAGCACCTGGCGCTCCATGGGTGTGAAGGCCTTGGAGGTTTCGGTTTTGACCAGGTTCTGGTTCAGGGCAATCATGATTTTGGACAGCGGCAGCATGAAGTACGGCAGCGCTGAGGTCATGTGCCCGATAAAGGACGGTGAGGCGGTGTGAACGGAATTGGCCACCAGTTTGTCGAGCAGGAACTGGGCCTGTTCAGATACGAAGACGGGCTTCTCGGGAATGCTGTAGTCGGAGAAGTCTTTCTCCACATCCGAGAGGTCCCGTTCAACCGCAACGATGTGTTCCTGCAGGAAGCCTGCAAGATTGCGGGAGATGTTCTGGTCAATCCGGCTCAGCGTCGATTCCGGTGCTTCAGGCACCGTGAACACGCGATACATGGCCTCTACCGAGGCCTGTGCGGATTTCTTCTTTCCGGTCATAGGCGCCACTCACATTCAGTGGTCATCCGAAGGGCCGGTTCCGGATGCCCTGCGGATACGGCCGGCATTCATGTCCGGCATTGGTTTCTGGTCACCTGCCTCTGGCAGGCGCACTGGCATCCCTGAGGGGGCGTAGTATACGGCCTGGCGACAGGTTACGCCACACGGCCCCTGCTCAGATTATTGTGTCCTGGTCAGAGTATTTCCCGGTGTATATCCAGTATGGCAGCATCCACGCGTTCTTCGATGGCTTTTTCGATCTGGTCCAGGCGTTGGGTAATCTGCTGGGAGGAGGTGCCCAGGGCCGCGATGGTCCAGGTGGCGCAATCAAGGGCCTCCTGGTCGGCGGTTTCGGCAACGGCCAGGTCGGGTTCCTTGCCCCAGACGGCCTTCAGGGCGGTGAAGACTTTGCGCTTGGCTTTGAGGTCGTCGCAGCCGTAGAGCTGGAAGTGCAGGGTCAGTACGCCCACATGGGGCGTGATAACCGGCTGCTGGGGCTTCTGGCCTTCCCTCAGGAGTTTTCTCAGGGCTTCTGACATGTCTGGTTCGCCAGGGTTTAAATGGGCCGAAAAGAGGTCGGATTACGCCTTCGGCCAATCCGACCTACTTGTCCGAGTAATAAGTTAACCGTAGGTCGGATTAGCCGAAGGCGTAATCCGACAGGTCTGGCTAACATCAATCACTTACCCTACTACAGGCGTTGCCCGTTTGATAATGGCTGCCGGATCGGTGCCCGAGGGCAGGTTGCCGTAGTTCATACCCCCATTGGACTGCAGTCTCGAGGCGCAGAAAGCGTCGGCGACGGCGGCATCCGAGTGGCGGAGCAGCAGGGAGCCCTGCAGGGCCAGGGCCATGCGATCGACCAGGTTGCGGGCGCGGTACTGGAAATCGCTGATGTCGGCGAAGTCGTGTTGCAGCTGAGCCAGGAACTGGTCGAAGCGGCGGTCGGTACCTTTCGCTTCAGCGGCTTCCTTGAAGAAGGCGTCGAGGGTTTCAGGCTCTTTTTGCAGGGCGCGCAGGGTGTCCAGGCACTGAACGTTGCCGCTGCCTTCCCAGATGGCGTTGACGGGAGATTCCCGGAACAGTCGGGGCATGATGCAGTCTTCCATCACGCCGCTGCCGCCGATGCATTCCATGGCCTCATAGGCATGATTCGGGGTGCGTTTGCAGATCCAGTATTTGCCGACCGGTGTGGCGAGGCGGGCCAGCAGTCGTTCGTGTTCTTTGTCCTGGTTGTCCAGGGCGCGGGCGATGCGCATGGTGTAGGCCAGTGCAGCCTCGCTTTCCAGGGCCAGGTCAGCCAGGACATTCTGCATCAACGGCTGATCAATCAGACGGGCGCCGAAGGCGCTGCGGTGACGGCAGTGATGGCTGGCCTGGGCGATGGCCTGACGCATGCCGGCGGAGCTGCCGATCATGCAGTCGAAGCGGGTCATGGCCACCATTTCAATAATGGTGGGGACGCCGCGGCCTTCTTCGCCAATCATCCAGGCCAGGGCGCCCCGCAGTTCGGCTTCGCTGGAGGCGTTGGCAATGTTGCCCATTTTGTTCTTGAGGCGCTGGACCTGCCAGGGATTCTTGGTGCCGTCCGGGCGCCAGCGAGGCATCAGGAAACAGGACAGTCCCGCCTGCGTCTGAGCCAGTACCAGGAAAGCGTCGCACATGGGCGCAGAGACGAACCATTTGTGGCCAACCAGCTCATAGGCCTGGCCGGGGCCTCCTGCGCCAATCGGATAGGCTCTGGTGCTGTTGGCACGAACGTCACTGCCACCCTGTTTCTCGGTCATGGCCATGCCGATGGTGACAGAGCTTTTCTGGCTGTCCGGAAGGTTGCGGGCATCGTAGCTGTCGGCCAGGATGCGCGCTTCCCAGTCTGCGGCCAGCTCCGGCTGTTTGCGGATAGAAGGAATGGCCGCGAAGGTCATGGTGACCGGGCAGCAGTGGGCAGCTTCCACCTGGGAGTGCATGTAGTATTTGGCGGCGCGGGCAACGTGGGCGCCCTGGCCGGGATGGCTCCAGGGGCTGCTGTGCAGACCATTGTCGAAGGCAATCCGCATCAGCTCGTGATAGGCCGGATGGAAGTCCACTTCGTCTATGCGGTGGCCAAACCGGTCATGGGTGTTGAAGACCGGTTTGTTGGCGTTGGCGCGAAATCCCAGGTCGATGGTCTCCGCAGCCCCGGCCAGAGCCCCGAATGCCTTGAGGTCCTCGGCGGCTTTTCCCGCGCCCTCCCGCAGGGCGGCTTCCTGCAGGGCAATATCCTGCTCGAACAGGTTGTAGTTCTCGAGGGCCGGGGGCTGGTTGAAGACCTCGTGGGTGGCCGCCAGGTAGCGATCTTCCTGGTCGTTTGATGGCATCTCTGGCCGGGGCTGCCGCGCGTTCATAGCTACCTCCTGGTGCCGGTCAACCCCTGCATACAAAAGCAGATGATGGAATTGACCAGCGGGTCATTGTTGTCTTCCGTTGCGCTGTTCGCCTGGCTGGTCTGTGTTGGCGACAGTGGGCCAACCAGGCTTTCCGCGATGGCGCCTACCAGGCAAGTACTGCTCTGGCGAGCGTCCTGATCCGGGATACATCCATCTTCAATGCCCTCGCGGATCGCTTTCTCGAACAGGTCGGCATAGGCCTTGCGGTACGCCAGCCGTTCCTCTTCCACTTTCGGGTCCACCGGCTCGGCGATCAGTGACCAGGCCATTGTCGGGCCTTTCAGCGCCCTCTCGGCAAATTGTCTGAGCGCCCGCTCCAGCCGCTCGGCGCCGTTCCCGCCGGATGCGAGGGCTTCGGCGACCTTGTCGACTTCCCGTTGGGTCGCCAGCCGGAAAATTTCGGCGAACAGGTCTTCTCTGGACTCGAAATGCCGGTAAATAGTTCCTGTGGCAACGCCGGCCAAGCCGGCGATACGGGTCACCCGGGCGCTTCTGAAACCGCCCTCGGCCACGCACTGATAGGTGCAGTCCACGATCCGTTTTCGTGCTTCAGCCTTACGCTGGCGCATTTTCTCCGTTTCTCGATAGGCCATTCCGGCTCCCTATAAGTAGTGAATCACTATTCATTCTTTGTGTCAAATTTTTGAGTCACTGACGAATATAAAATTTCCGTATGTAATTCAATCGCTTGTTGCAAGTTACAAAAAATTACAAAAAAGGCGTTGCCAGTAAATAGCGTGGTCACAAAAAGCAGATTATAAAGACGCCAAGACGAGACCGCAGGCGGTCGTTCGTCGATACGGAGTGAGGTTCCCTGCGGGGTCGCAGCACTCGACCATCTGTTTTCGTTGATGGAGAAAAGATCATGAGTGAATTCGACGAAAGCAACCTGGAGCAGTCCGGAAGCTGGACCAGCGACAGTGACGACAACCATTCCATAGCCGGCCGTGCGCGTGTTCGCGCACAGTTGCAGGCAGACATTGAGGCGTTCCTGAGCCAGGGCGGAACGATTCAGGAGGTCGATACCTCCTTCCGTTCGGACACCCCGCGCAAGGTGGAAGTGGGTTTCAACAACCGCTCCCTCTGAACGCTGGCAGGGCAGGCCGGGGCGCTCCGCCCCGGTTCTGTTTTTGATCCCGGTCTCGGTATGACTTGTCAGTGTCGTTTATCCTCGTCCAGTACCGCTCTGTTCCGTTAACCGGGGCAAAGCGCCAGTCACCCGATGATTCCGGACCCCTGTGGCCATGAAGTCCCGTATCCGTCTTTTCCTCAGTTTAGTCGTGATAATAGCAGCTGTTGGCAGCGTCTGGCTGATTGGCGCCGACCCGGATGGCGTTGCGAGTCCGGCTGATTCGGTGTCAGTAACCTCGCCTCAGGTGCCGCTGGCCGTTCAGGAGGCTTCTGGCACTGCATCCCCGGATCTGGTTGGTAGAGCGCCTTCAGTCAGTATTCCCGAGCAGCTGCCGGCCTCGCTCTCGGGCACGTCGGTTCCGGAGGGCTGGGCCCGAACGGACCGTCTGGGTAATCTGATACCGACCCCGCACCTGCGGCAACTGTTCGAGTATTTTCTTTCCGCCCTGGGAGAGGAATCGCTGCAACAGTTGGTGGCGCGCATTGAGACGGCTCTGTCGGTGCTGGATGAGCCGGCGAGATCCCAGGCCCTGGCAACCCTTGGAAACTATCTGGAATACAAACTGGCTGTTTCTGATCTGGAGCAGAGCTACGGAGAGGTGTCCGGACTTGGTGCCGGGGAAATGCAACGGAGGATGGCAGAGATCCAGGCCCTGCGCCGGAACTGGCTGGATGTTGACACTGCCGACGCGTTCTTTGCCGACGATGAGGCGGTGGACCGTTTCCAGATTGAAAAACTCAGGATCACAAGCGACGACAGTCTGACCGACGGGCAGAAGGCCGAGGCTCTGCGCCGGGCCGAGTCTTCCCTGCCGGAACCTCTCCGCAAGGCCAGGGAGGAAACCCGCCGGTTTGCGGACTATGAACAGGTGCGCCAGGAGCTGGCGGATGATCCCCGGGCGCTTGCGGCCTGGCGGCAGGAGGTTTTTGGTGAGGCCGCGGCGGATAGGCTGGCCCGGCTTGATCAGGAGCAAAAGGCCTGGGATCGCCGGTGGCAGGCCTACGCTAATGAACGGGACCGGGTGTTGTCCTCGGGGCTGGCCGAGCCGGAACGCCAGGAAGCGCTGGCGCGCCTCAGGGCCAGCCACTTCAATGAAACCGAACGGATCCGTGCCGAGGCGCTGGATTCGATCCGGTAATCAGCCTGTCATTTAATCGCCTTATCCTGCTGAGGGAGTCTGCAACCAGCGGCGTTGGCCGTGTATGATGATGCTAAGGGCGCCCGGCGGATGCCGTGACGGTCCATCAGACTTTTTGTTCAGCCATTCAGGAGGTTGTCAGTGCCGATTCCGACTCCCCGTGCTTTTCCCGCCACCCGTCTGCGTCGTAACCGGGCCAGTGACTTTTCCCGTCGCCTGGTTCGGGAAAACCAGCTTACGCCAGACAACCTGATCTATCCGGTGTTCGTGCTGGAGGGTGAGGGCCAGCGGGAACAGGTGCCCTCAATGCCGGGGGTGGAGCGTCTGAGTATTGATCTGCTGGTGGAGCAGGCGGCGGAGCTGGTGGTCTTGGGTATCCCGGCCATTGCCCTGTTTCCGGTCGTTCCGGTTGAGAAGAAAAATCTCTCCGGCTCCGGGGCCTGGGATTCGGACGGTCTGGCCCAGAGAGCGGTTCGCGCCCTGAAAGCAGCCTGTCCGGAACTGGGTGTGATTACGGACGTGGCGCTGGACCCGTTCACCACCCATGGCCAGGACGGCATCATCGACAACGACGGGTATGTTCTCAATGACGTCACCATTGAGGCGCTGGTCAATCAGGCGCTTTCCCATGCCGACGCCGGCGCCGATGTGGTGGCACCTTCGGACATGATGGATGGGCGGATTGGCGCCATTCGCGAAGCCCTGGAGAGCGGCGGCCATGTGAATACGCGGATCCTGGCCTATTCTGCCAAGTACGCATCAAGTTACTACGGACCTTTCCGGGACGCGGTGGGTTCGGCGGCCAATCTCGGTAAGGGTAACAAGGCCACCTACCAGATGGATCCGGCCAACGGCGATGAGGCATTGCATGAGGTCGCCATGGACCTGGCCGAAGGCGCGGATATGGTGATGATCAAGCCGGGTATGCCGTATCTCGATATCGTGCACCGGGTGAAGACGGAATTGCGGGTGCCGACATTTGTCTATCAGGTCAGCGGCGAATACGCCATGCACATGGCTGCGGCCCAGAACGGCTGGCTGGACGGCGATGCGGTGATGATGGAAAGCCTGATGGCCATGCGCAGAGCCGGAGCCGACGGCATCCTTACCTACTTTGCCGTGCGTGCGGCCCGATTGATGCGGGAGCGTCGGCACGGATAAGCCAAGCAAGTCATTCGCCGGTAGCGGCGAACACACTGGAATCGAGGAATCATGACAACGGAAACGGCGAAGAATCAGACGGCAGGGGATGAGCGGAGTGTGCCAGCGCCGGTAGAGGTGCCCCCGGTTGGTGAGGAGATCAACCTGGATGCCAATGAAAACTACTTCAACCGGGAACTGAGCCAGCTGCAGTTCAATTACCGGGTACTCAAGCAGGCGCTGGATAAGACCCACCCGTTGATCAACCGTCTGATTTTCTGCTGCATCTTCAGCAGCAACATGGATGAGTTCTTCGAGATCCGTGTTGCCGGTCTGCGGCAGCAGATGAAATACGGTCGTGAAACCATCGGTGCCGATGGCATGATGCCGGATCAGGCACTGGCGGAAATCAGCCGGGTTGCTCACGAGTACATCCGCGAGCAGTACGACATACTGAACAATGTGCTGATTCCCGAGATGGAGCAGGAGAACATTCACTTCGTCCGCCGTCGGGAGTGGACACCGGAGCAGGCGGAGTGGGTTCGCAACTACTTCGAAGACGAGATCCTGCCGGTGGTCAGCCCCATCGGGCTGGATCCCTCGCACCCGTTTCCACGCCTGGTGAACAAAAGCCTGAACTTCATCGTTGAACTGGATGGCAAGGATGCCTTCGGCCGGGAAACCGGCATGGCGATTGTGCCGGCTCCCCGTTCGCTTCCGCGTCTGGTGCGGCTGCCTGACAATGTCTGCAATGGTGGCGAGAACCTGGTGTTCCTGTCTTCCATGATCCACGCCCATGCCGATGAACTCTTCCCCGGCATGGAAGTGAAAGGTTGCTATCAGTTCCGGTTGACCCGTAACGCCGACCTTGAGCTTGAGGACGACCTGGAGGACCTGGCCTCTGCCCTGCGCGGTGAGCTGCTCAGCCGCCGGTTTGGTGACGGGGTGCGTCTTGAGGTTGCTGACAACTGCCCGGAAGAGCTGGTTCAGTTCCTGCTCAAGGAGTTCGGTCTGACCGAGCGGGATCTTTACCAGGTGCATGGCCCGGTCAACCTGACCCGACTGATGGCGGTCGGTGGGCTGGTGGACCGGCCGGATCTTACTTATTCCGGCTTTTCGCCATCGATTCCCAAGCAGATCCGCAGCAAGGAATCGATGTTCGACGCTATCCGCAAGCGCCCGATCCTGCTGCTGCATCCCTATGAGAATTTCAGCCCGGTGGTCGATCTGCTGCGTCAGGCCGCCAAGGATCCCCAGGTTCTGGCGATTCGACAGACCCTCTACCGTACCGGAGCCGATTCGGAAATCGTGGAAGCCCTGGCGGATGCCGCACGCCGTGGCAAAGAGGTTACTGCCGTTATTGAGCTTCGGGCCCGTTTCAGCGAGGCTGAAAACCTGGAGCTGGCCAGCCGGCTGCAGGAGGCCGGGGTGATCGTGGTGTACGGCGTGGTCGGCTACAAGACCCACGCCAAGATGATCCTGATCGTCCGTCGCGAAGAGGGGCGGCTGCGTCGTTATGTCCACCTGGGCACCGGTAACTATCACGCGGGTAATGCCCGCCTGTATACCGATTACAGTTTCATGACCTGTGACGAGTCGATCAGCGACGACGTCAACAAGCTGTTCCAGCAGCTTACCGGCATGGGCAAGGCTCTGAAGATCAAAAAACTTTTCCATTCGCCATTCACCCTGCACTCGCGCCTGCTCAGCCTGATTGAGCGCGAAGCCGGCTATGGCGAGAAAGGCCGGATTATCTTCAAGTTCAATGCGCTCACCGAGATCCAGCTAATCAAGGCGCTTTACCGGGCCTCCCAGGCGGGTGTGAAAATCGATCTGATTATCCGCGGTATCTGCTGTCTGCGTCCGGAAGTGCCGGGCCTCTCCGAGAATATTCGGGTACGGTCCATCATCGGACGTTTCCTGGAGCATACCCGCGTTTACTACTTCGGCAACAATGGCCGCCCGGATGTGTATTGTTCCAGTGCCGATGGCATGGAGCGGAACCTGCTCAGCCGTGTGGAAACGGCTTTTCCTCTGGATGATCCTGATCTGGCCGCGCGGGTCAGAGAGGACCTGGATACCTATCTGGCCGATAACTGCCAGTCCTGGGTACTGCAACCGGACGGCAGTTATATTCAGAACCAGCCCGCAGAAGGTGAGGAACGCCTTGCCTCACAGCTGGTATTGCTTGATAGGCTGACCGGAAAAACCTGATTCCCGAACTGGAGAACGCGTTTGAACGCCAAATGGATGATTGCCGGCGCTGGTGTGCTGGCTGTAGCTGGCGGCCTGCCCTGGGTCGTGGGGTACGTTACTGAACAGCAGTGGCACCAGGCAACGGCGGAGGTGAACAGTGCGCAACCATTCCTTCGTATGGAAACCGATAATTATCAGAGGGGGATTCTCGGCGCCCAGTTCAGTGGTTCGGTAAACCTGACCAATCCGGAAACCGGTGAATCCCAGCGCCTTGCCTACCGAGCCAATGTGACTCATGGCGTGACCGGCAGTCTGATGGATTTCCAGCCTGAGGATGGCTGGTCCGCCGACGATACGGACTGGTTCTCCGGTGAGGAGCCGAGGCTGACCCTGGAAACCCGTCTCTGGGGTACCGCAGTGCTTGAGCTTGAAGCGCCCCAGATGACCTTAACCGACCTGGATTCCGGGGAGACACTGGCCTCAAGTGGCGGTTTGGCAAGAATCGAGATCAGTGACGCCGGTTCACAGGCCGATGCCTTGATGGTCTGGCCGGCGGTAACTCTGTCTGGTCCGGACCTGGATGTTCGGGTCAGCGACTTCCGCCTCGAGCAGACCATGACTCATCTGACTGGCGAGGTCTGGACCGGCTCTGGCGAGATTGTGGTGGACTCGGTTGCGGTGACACCGGCTACGGAAGCGCCATTCACGCTCCAGGAGATTTCGGTTCGCAGCAGCAGTGAGCCAGTCAGTGATGGCGAACGCCTGGATTCGCGAATGGCTTTTGAGGTTGCCGGCGTTTCAACGGCCGATGAGCGGTATGGCCCCCAACGGTTGGTGTTCGCATTGTCAGGGCTGGACGTGGCGGCCTGGAGCGGCCTGACTGATAGTCTGTCATCCATGCAGGCACTGGCCATAAGCCAGGCCTCTGGCGGTCCTCAACAGTTCGAGCAGCAGATGGCTGCCATGCAGCAGGTAAACACCGCCCTGCGTGACCTCGCCGCTGCCGGCTTTTCGATCGGATTTCCGGAGTTGACCATAACCACACCAGAAGGGGTGGTTGAGGGCAGCGCCCGGATCACTCATCCGGAGCTGACAGCCGATCAAAAAGACGAGATGTTGATGGTGATGCAGCAACTGACCGGCGAAATGGATCTCAGTCTGCCACTTGCGCTCGCGGAGGAATATCCAGAGTTCCAGCTGCAGCTGGCACCCCTGATCAAACAGGGATTGCTGGTCCAGCAAGGCGACAGGCTAGTGCTCGATGCCAGTATGAAAGATCTCATGCTGGACGTGAACGGGGTGGAGATCCCTTTGCCGCCGTTGCTTTGAAGCCTGGTTTACTGCCGTAAAAACAGCCCCGTTCAGCGGGGCTTTTTTGTGACATCAGGTTCAGCTGAACTTCTTTTTCAAAGCCGCCTCTACCGCCGGATCGACAAATTCCGAGACATCGCCGCCCAGAGAGGCGATTTCCCGGATCAGGGTGGAGGAGATGTAGGACAGGTGGTTGGCCGGTGTCAGGAAAACGCTCTCCACTTCCGGCGCCAGCCGGCGGTTCATGTCGGCCAGCTGGAATTCGTATTCGAAGTCCGACACCGCCCGGAGACCACGCAGGATCACGGTGGCGCCCTGTTCACGGACGAAATCGGCCAGCAGGTTGCTGAAGCCGGTGACGCTGACATTGGGGAGATGCGCGGTCGCCTGGCGGACCAGTTCGCAGCGTTCTTCCAGATCGAGAAGTGGCTGTTTCTTGGGGTTGTAGGCGATGGCGACGACGATTTCATCAAACATTCGGCCGGCCCGTTCGATCAGGTCGGTGTGGCCGTTGGTGATGGGATCGAAGGTGCCCGGATAGATGACTTTGGACATGCACAGCTCCTTT
>CAZFQI010000017.1:40486-44190 GCA_964520755.1 uncultured Marinobacter sp.
CCTGGTGCTGTTTCTGGCTGCCAAAGCATACACCGACAGTTGCGGGTTGGCGCCAATGCTGGTTGGGAAGATCGAGGCATCGTGAATGCTCAGATTGCTGACCTGGTGGTGTTCGCCAAAGCCGTTGACGACCGAGTCTTTCGGGTTGCTTCCCATAGCACAGCCGCCCATCTGGTGGGCGGTGAACAGGCGGACCCGGTGGGGTGCCATGGGGAGTTGGTTGATGGCGGCTTTGGCGTCGGCCCAGCTGGTGTACCAGTCGGAATCCAGGTGCATCAGGCGGACTTTGTCGGCGCCGGCGGCGAACTGGATTTCGGCCATGGTGTGGAAGGCTTCTCGGATGCCGGTCCAGAGGTAGTCGGTGACCGGATAATCCAGTACCGGGCTGCCGTCGTCGCGCAATGACACGATGCCGCCGGGGCTTTCGGGGTGGAAGCCGTCCCGGAGCAGGGCGATGGTGGACTGCATGTGGGGCAGGCCGGCCATGTTGTTGATCTGGTTCTCGCCGTGGCCGGGGATCACGCCGCTGGACATGCCCGGGTGCAACGGCGGCACTTCCAGTTTGTAGCCGGCGGGACCGTCGACGCCGTTGCGGAAGTTGAATTCGTCCGAGTAGATGGATTGCGGGGCACCGTAGTATGGGTCGACCCGTTGCGGCATCTGGGCGACGGTGGCGTTGACCGGGTGGATGAACGACCGCTTGCCGATCCGCTGGTATGGATCCGGGATGTCGGAGCGGAGCAGAAGGCCGGGGCTGCCGATGGCGCTGGCGGCGACCACGAAGTGTCTGGCTTTGAGGTTGACCTTGATTCCGGTTGGGGTGACGCCGTCCTCGGCAAACGCAGAGGCTTCCAGGTGGTCGATCTGGTCCTGTTTCATGACCAGGCGGTCGGCTCGGAGGCTGTGGAATAACCTGGCGTTGTTATCGAGCGCCCCCGGGATGGTGGTCATCAGGGCGCCCTGTTTGGCGTTGGTCGGGCAGCCGACGCCGCAGTAGCCCAGGTTCCAGCAGCCTTTTACGTTACGGGGAATGATCTGCCAGCTGTACCCCAGTTTTTCGCAGCCCTGGCGCAGGATGTCGTTGTTGACGTTTGGGTCGACCTGCCAGGGTGCCATGGAGTGGCGTTCTTCCCGGCCATCGAACCATGGCGCCATGGCGTCGGGCCGGAGTTCTTCCAGTCCGAACTGGTCGGCCCAGTAGTTCAGGGTCGGCTCCGGTGTGCGGAAACTACTGGTCCAGTTTACCGTGGTGGAGCCGCCCACGCAGCGGCCCTGCAGAATGGCGATCGCCCCGTCCCGGGTTACCCGGCTCATGCCTTCCTGGTAGAGGTTGGCGTAGGAGGTCTGCTCGTCCATCTTGAAATCTTTCTGGTAATACAGCCGCCCTTCTTCAACGAGGATTACGGAGAATCCGCTGCGGGCCAGAATCTCGGCGGTGGTGCCGCCACCGGCGCCGGTTCCGATAACAACAACGTCGGCCTCTGTGGTCAGGCTTTCTGTCAGGTTCGCGCCATCGGTGACGTTCCAGCCTGATTCCAGGCCGCGGGCAATACGATCGGTTAATGACATGCTTGGCTCCGTCAGATCAGCTGGCAATCAGGCGTTCTGGAATTGTGGCAGTGCGTCGACCGCATATTGCGGCGGTCCGGGATAGCCGGACAGGTGCCAGAAATCCCGATAGCCGTAGAACGCCACGTTGCTGATCTTGGTCAGGGCAATGTAGCCATTGTTGAACAGCCCGATACGGCTGGTGCGCCAGCGCTCCAGAAAGGCGTCCGCTTCCGCCGGGGTTACGTTCGGCCAGCTGGACCAGACCCGGGCTACGGTTACCCGGGTAAGCCCGAAGTTCAACAGATCAAACAGCTGCCGAAGTTCCTTCTGGTTGGCCGGTCCGAACTTGTGGATGCCGGCATCAATGCGCTCGATCGTCCCGGCAATCGCAATGTTTCTGGCCTGGGGCTGCACTGGCAAAGCAGGGCCAATCATGGCGGGGAGCAGGGCCTCGAACAGCGCAATGTCATTCTCGTTCAAAAACCGGAACTGGTAGCTGGCGTCCATCCGGGTGCCAACGGCACTCAGCCGACCCGCCGGCTCGGTGGCGCAACCACTCAGTCCGGCGGTGACACTGACGGTACCCAGAAACAGGGCTCCGCCCAGTCCGGTTTTCAGAAAGCTTCGGCGGTTGAGATCGGCAAACTGGGGTTGTCCTGATGAGTCAGGAAGAGGGTGATTCATGGGTGGATTCTCATTTTTATTGTATTGAAGGCACTGAAATTGTCAGATCGTCGAGGGCGGTCCTCGCCCTCGACAGGCTACCAACTGTGAGTCTTAGCGGATAAAGAACTTGTAAACCAATTTGTGCGCAGTTGTTCCATGGGGCGCGTAGACAAACTTGCCACTGTTGAACTTCTGCTTGGTGAAAATGGCCCGGTGATGGGAGAAGGTCAAAAACCCTTCGCGGCCGTGGTAGTGACCCATGCCGGAATCGCCGATACCACCGAACGGCAGATCATCCTGGGCGACATGCATCAGCGAATCGTTGATGCACATGCCACCGGAGTGGGTGTTGTCCACCATCTGCTGTTGCTGGGTCTTGTCGTATCCGAAGAAATACAGGGCCAGGGGCCGCGGGCGGTCGTTGATGTAATGGATGGCTTCATCCAGCCCGCCATAGCTGACGACCGGCAGAATCGGACCAAAGATCTCGTCCTGCATCACTTTCATATCCGGGGTGGTTTTCAGCACCAGTGTCAGCGGAATCTTGCGGGTGCCGTCTTTCAGATTTTCCCGGGCCGGATTGATTTCCACCAGCTCGGCACCTTTCTCCCGGGCGTCGTCCAGATAGCTTTGCAAACGATCGTACTGTCGCTCATTGATGATGGCGGTGAAATCGTCGTTGTCCCGCAGGCTCGGATACATCTCCGAAAAGCTGGCCCGGAACTCATCCACAAACGCCTGGACCCGGTCGGCGGGGCATAGCACGTAGTCTGGAGCGACACAGGTCTGTCCGGCATTGAACGCCTTGCCGAAGGCAATCCTCTGAGCGGCATCGTCCATCGGCACATCCGGGGAAACCACGGCGGGGGACTTGCCGCCCAGCTCCAGGGTGACCGGAGTCAGGTTTTCCGCGGCCGCCTTCATGACCAGCTTGCCGACCGTTGTGGAGCCAGTGAACAGCAGGTGATCAAACGGACGTGACGAGAAGTCTGCTGCCACGTCGGCCTCGCCATTGATGACCGAGACCAGGTCCTCGGCGAAGCTGGCTTCGATCAGCTCCTTGAACAGGGCCGAAGTGTGCGGCGTGTATTCCGACATCTTGATCATGGTACGGTTGCCCGCGGCCAGAGACGCAACCAGGGGGCCCACTGCGAGGTAGAGAGGGTAGTTCCAGGGCACGATTACGCCGACCACACCCTTGGGCTGGTAGTGGACTTTATTGCTGGCGGGCTGGAACAACATGGATACATGGCGTTTGGATGGCTTCATCCAGCTACTGAGATTTTTCAGGGTGTAATTGATGCCCTGGATCGACGGCATGACCTCGGCAATGAGGGATTCGTCTTTCGAGCGGCAGCTGAAATCCCGGTCGATCGCATCCAGAAGCCGGTCCTGGTTGCCCAGCAGCACCCGCTTGAGGCGTTTCAGGTTTTCCTGCCGCTCGGCCAGGGAAGGCATGGGATTGTTGCGGAACGCCTTTTTCTGAT
>CAZFQI010000018.1:0-43780 GCA_964520755.1 uncultured Marinobacter sp.
CGTGGCCTATACCGGCTATCTGCTGTCCACGGTGGTGGCTGCCGGCACCGCCTGATCAATCACCTCTGTGTGAGGCCGGTGCGAACCGGCCGTCTCCAGTGGCTCGCCCACCCAGACATCTACCGGCTGCCCAAGGTTGATTTTCCAGGTCCACGCCGGCCCGCCGGAGAATCGTCGCCGACTCCGCTCGGGGAGTCATCTTCAATCGAATCATCGCAGCCACCCTTCCCTTAACATCCGTTAGCTACCGTCACCACCGGGCTATTCAGTAGCGGCGAATTGTAGCGATTGAAAAACCCATCGGATAACGCACAAAAGTGTTGATTAATTTTTGAGCATTACCTATAAGGTATAAGGATATAACCATGCCGAATTGAAAGAGCAGTCCCACCGTCCGACGACAACCCTAAAAAGGAGACGGATCATGAAACAGGAAACAGCTCTGATGCGAGGCCCGAATGACCCGGGCCTGCAGAACCCTACCCGGCGCACCCTGCTGCTTGGCAGCGCCGGCGCCATGGCGGCGGTAAGCGTGCTGGGGTTTACCCCTCTTGCCAAGGCCGATGAACCGAAATCACTGCCGGATTACGCCGCCTGGAAAGAACGCAACGCCTTGATCGTTCACAGTACCAACACCATGGAAACCCAGCGGGGGGCGATCGGCAATGGCGTCATTACCGCCAGTGATCGTTTGTTCGTTCGTAACAACCTGCCTGCTCCACCGGCCTCGGTAACCGACAACCCGGATGTCTGGGAAGTGCGGATCGAAGGCGTGAAGAACCCCCGAACCCTGACTGTCGGAGACCTGAAACAGATGGGGGTCACCACCGTTGCGTCCGTATTGCAGTGTTCCGGTAACGGCCGCGCCTTCTTCCCCCATGGAGCGAGCGGTACCCAATGGTCTGTTGGCGCTGCGGGCTGCGTGATGTGGACCGGTGTACCACTGAAAGATGTGGTGGAAGCCCTTGGTGGGCCGGTTGATGGAACCCGATACATTACCGCGACAGGTGGTGAATCCCTGCCGGAGGGCCTGGACCCCAAAACCATCATGGTCGAGCGTTCGGTACCAACGAGAGCCCTGGATGGCGCTGTGCTTGCCTGGGAAATGAACGATGAGCCACTTACCCACACCCACGGTGGGCCTCTGCGCATGGTTGTCCCCGGCTACTACGGCGTTAATAACGTCAAATACGTCAAGAATCTCGCCTTCACCGAGAATCAGACTGACGCCAAGATCCAGGCCTCTGGCTACCGGGTTCGCGATGTCGGCGTCAAAGGCTCACCAGACCAACCGTCCATGTGGGAAATGAACGTTAAATCCTGGGTGACCGCTCCCCTGGAAAGCGGTCGGACCGGCCGTAACATGATTTACGGCGTGGCCTTCGGTGGCACCATCGCGCTGGAAAAGGTCGACGTTTCAGTAGACGGTGGCAACACCTGGAAACAGGCTCGCTTCCTGGGCCCGGACCTCGGCCCCTATGCCTGGAGGCCTTTTGTCCTGGCAGCTGATTTACCCGCGGGAGAGCATCGGATAGTCAGCCGGGCCACTGATGTTGAGGGCAATTCCCAGCCCGAAGGCCGGATCGAGAATGAACGCGGCTACGGCCACAATGGTTGGAGCGATCACGGAGTCACGGTTGCCATCAGTTGATCATTGGCGGAGCCGACCAGGGAGTACGGCGGCTCCGACCTATCCGGAAAGCAATGATATGAGAAAAACTGCAGTGCTGGGCATCATTGCCCTGATCGGACTGTCGCCCCTGACAATGGCCAGCGACCTTGAAGAAGGGAAACAGGTATTCACTCAGAACGCACAACCCGCCTGCACGATATGCCATACGTTGGCAGACGCCGGCTCGGCAGGTGCCGTCGGCCCAAACCTGGATGAACTCAAACCCACCAGGGAGCAGGTGGTCAATGCCGTAACCAGCGGGGTGGGTATCATGCCAGCGTTCAACGAGTCATTGTCTGAGGAACAGATTCAGGCGGTGGCACACTACGTGGCTACTGTGACAGGCGGCAATAAATGAAGTTGGGGGCATTGCACGCCCCCAATGTTCGTCTCAGGCGTTTTCCTGAAACACCATGGCAACCGAGTTAAGGCAGTAGCGCTGCCCGGTCGGCGGCGGGCCATCCGGAAAGACATGGCCGAGATGGCTGTCGCAACGGGGACAGCGTATTTCGGTGCGAGTCATACCCATGCTGGAGTCCTCGATATAGCGGATATGCTCCGGATCGAAGGGCTGAAAGAAGCTCGGCCAGCCGGTTCCCGAATCAAACTTGGAGTTCGAGCTGAACAACGGCAGGTCGCACAGCCGGCAGTGGTAAACCCCGGCTTTTTTGTTGTCCAGCAGGGTCCCACAGAACGGGTGCTCGGTGCCATGGTCCAGCAGAACACGCCGCTCTTCCGATGTCAGGTCGGCAGCTTTCTCCTCAACCTGTGCTTCATTCAGTGGTGTCAGGTCATAACCTGCAGCGGAAACTCCCATAGTCTGCCTCCTCAGGCGGTGCTGCCTGCGTCGTTGTCTGTAAATTCCGGCTTCAGGCGATCTGGATAACTATCGACAAGTTTTTCCATTTTCGGGGCAGCCACGGCCATGATGTAGGGCTGGTAGGGGTTCCGGGCGGCAAAATTCTGGTGATACGCCTCGGCCGGGTAAAACGCCTCCAGCGGCTCCAGCGTAGTGACAATCGGATCCGGATATACCTCGGCCTGATTGAGCTGGTGGATGTAAGACTCAGCCACCCGCCGCTGTTCCGCAGTCTCATAAAACACGGCAGATCTATACTGGGTACCCCGGTCATTGCCCTGACGATTCAGCTGAGTGGGATCATGAGCAACCGAGAAGAATACTTTGAGCAGCTCGCCAAAACTCACCCTGGCTGGATCATAGTGGACATCCACAACTTCGGCGTGACCTGTGGTACCTGAGCATACAGCTTCATAATTGGCGGAACTGGCGTGACCGCCGGCGTACCCCGATTCAACGCTGCTTACCCCGTCAATGGCCAGGAAAACCGCCTCTACGCACCAGAAACAGCCGCCTGCCAGCACAACCCGCTGTTCACCCCCGGCCGCTGGCAGATCCTGTTCGGGATCGGGGAACCGGCTTCGGGGAACGTTGAGACCCGGGATACTGCATGATGTCGTCATGGTGACCTCTGCGTTCAAGTTATCTGCGTATGATGGCTCGATTGTGGCTGGAAACCTGCGGATTTGCCAACCCGTATGCCTGCCAGGGCAAACCGGCTTATATGTACGCTGGTCAGGGCAGCAGGATCACTCCGAGCAGCGCGCTCAGGGGCGCCAGCAACCACACCGGAACCCGCCATATGGCCAGGCACAGCCACAGGATCAATACCAGCCCCAGGTCGACTGGGCTATGGACCGCTGAAGTCCACACCGGATCATAGAGGGCCGCCAGCAGCAGCCCTACCACCCCGGCATTGACACCCGCCAGTGCCGACCGGGCCCGGCGATGCTCGCGAAGCCAGCTCCACAGGGGAAGACCGGCGAATACCAGCAGGGTTCCTGGCAGGAATACCGCCAGTACGGCGACGACACCGCCAGGAATGCCAGCCTGCGAACCACCCAGAAATCCCGAGAAAGAAAACAGCGGCCCCGGCATAGCCTGGGCAACGCCATACCCCGCCAGGAAAGTGTCCGCCGGCATGGCACCAGAGGCCACGAAACCTTCCTGCAACCAGGGCAGCACAACGTGACCACCGCCAAACACCAGGGCACCGGCCCGGTACATTTCAGCGCCAACCCAGCCAAGACTGCCTGTCGACTGAGGCAGGAACGAAACCAACAACAGAATCAAAAAAGCCCCTGCAAAAAGCGCAGGTTTCCGGGATTTCAGCGGCACATGCAGAGGCTCAGATGCCGCACTGCTACCCAACCCCAGAAAGGAACCAACCGCTCCGGCAATGACCAGGGCCAGTATCTGCATCCAGGTTTCGCCCATCACCAGAAGGCTCACGGCAACCAGCAAAGCCATGGCGATCCGGGGCCGATCCGGGCACAGGGTTTTTCCCATCTGCCAGACCGCCTGGGCCACCACCGCCACAACAAACAGCTTGAGACCGTGTATCCAACCGCCACTGCTGGCGTCGGGCCAGGCACTTAATCCCAGCGCGAAACCGATCATGATGAGCGCCGATGGCAGGGTGAAGCCCAACCAGGCCGCGAACGCACCACGGTAATGGCCGCGCAGGAACCCAATGGTCAGGCCTACCTGGCTGGATGCCGGCCCCGGCAGTAACTGGCACAAGGCCACAACTTCCCCGTAGGCACTGTCTGACAACCACTGCCTACGTTTCACAAATTCATCGTGGAAGAAACCGAGGTGCGCTGCCGGCCCACCAAAAGAAGTCAGCCCGAGCCGGAGGAACAAAAGGAAGATCTGCCAGGTTGAGAGCCTCTCAACGCCTTCGTTTTCAGTCATAAGCTCTCTGATTCTGTTCGTTGTTCGGTTTGGGTGCCATTGTGTCATCAAACATGAACATTATGTCGTTTTGGTTGCATACCTTCGAGGGCCATCCATAATGTGAGACAGGGTTTGCCACTTTGCACATCGGCCATGCCCGGCTCGGCATACAAGGGAAGAAAAATGACGGCAAGGGCTCGCACACCGGAAAACCAGGATGAGCTCCTGGAATACCGCCTGAGCCTTAGGCTCGGCCCTGTTCACGCCCGCCAAAGGCTCGGCATTGAACGGGAAGCTGAAGCGAAGGTATTCGGGCAGGATCATAGCTCCTTTCATCTGGAAAACTGGGCCACGGCGCCCGGTTTTATACGGACCTGCCTGCGCATGGTTGGCCTGTGGGGCCGGGGCCAGAGTAACAGCCGGAGCCTGAATACCGTGCACAACCGGTTTCACCTGCCCAACCTGCCCGCAGCCTTTGAAGGTTACCGTATTCTTCATCTGACTGATCTGCACGTGGACATGGACGAAGCCAACCTGCAGGCGGTGCTGCGCCAGATTGAGCCGCTGGATTACGACCTGTGCGTGCTGACGGGCGATTACCGAAAGCTCACCTGGGGACCCATTGAAGATGCCCTGGACGGCATGGCGCGACTGCGGGACGGCATAAAAGGCAAGCCTTACGCCGTGCTCGGTAACCACGACAGCGTTCGCATGGTGCCGGCGCTGGAGGATATGGGCTATCAGCTGCTGATGAACGAGATGGTGCCCCTCGAGCGTGAGGGCCAGAAGCTTTACCTGGCGGGCGTGGACGACGCCCACTTCTTCAAGGTCCACAACCTGCACCGCGCCGGGGACAAGATCCCGGCCGGTGGCACCAGCATCCTGCTCAGCCATACCCCGGAGATCTGGCGCGAAGCCGCACATTCCGGCTACGACGTCTTTCTCTGTGGCCACACCCACGGTGGCCAGATTTGCCTGCCTGGCGGCATCCCGGTAACCCTTGATTCTGACTGCCCGCGTACCCTGGGCCGGGGTTACTGGCGAATGAACGGCATGCAGGGCTACACGTCGCCCGGCTCTGGCACCTCCGTGGTCAACGTTAGGCTGAACTGCCCGCCAGAGGTCACCCTGCACACCCTGACCCGTGGGCCGGATTAATGGGGCTGTCGGCGGATCCCGAGACGGTAGAGGAGCGGTGAACCATAAATATTGGACAGGGTAAAAAGCACCACCACAACCAGCACCACCCAAAGACTTACCGGCAGCCACCACATTGCCAGCAGCATGGGGAGAAGGGCCTCCGGGATCTGATCGAGGCCGAGTGCTCTGGCGCTTGATGCCAGGCCCAATCGACGCTTGATAAAACTACTCAGCATATCGCCGGCCAGCCCCAGCAATCCGAACAGGAAACCGAACACAACCCCAAGCCCGGTCATCAGGGCAAACAGGGCGCAGGCCAGAGCACCGGACACCACGCCCCGCCAGGTTTTGCTGTTACCCAAAATGGGACGGCCATCTCGCCATAGTCGCCCACCATCCACCGGTGCCGACCAGCGCTTTTTCAGCAGAGCGGCGGCAACCACCGGCGCACCGTTGGCCAGCACCAGCATCACAAACAGCTCCAGGGTGATCAGCAAGCGATTGCGCCCCTCTGAAACAGTCGGTCAGGCAATACCGCCCCGTGTCAGCTTGAGAGGGTCCATCAACTCCTCAAGCCGTTCGCGGCTCAGCCCGCTGCGCTCCTCTGCGACGTCAATGACCGGACGCCCCGTTTTATAGGCCTCTTTGGCGATATCTGAGGCCAGGCTGTAACCGATTTCCGGATTCAGGGCTGTCACCAGCACCGGATTCCGGCCCACACCCGCATCCAGGTTGTCGGCATTGACCGTGAAGTCTTTGATTGCCTTGTCTGCCAGCATGATGGCCGCGTTGGAGAGCAGATCGGTCATATCCAGCAGATTACCGCCTACCAAAGGCAGCATCACATTGAGCTGGAAGTTTCCGGACTGGCCTGCGATTGCCACGGCACTGTCCAGCCCCATCACCTGCGCCCCGACCATGGCAACGGATTCCGGAATAACCGGGTTCACCTTGCCCGGCATAATGCTGCTTCCCGGCTGCAGTGCCGGAAGACTGATTTCAGCCAGACCGTGAATCGGGCCGCTGTTCATCCAGCGCAGATCGTTGGCAATCTTGGTAAGCACGATGGCCACACCCCGCAGTTGAGCGGAGAGGGCCACCGGAGCATCAACTGCGCTCTGGCCGGTAAACTTGTGATCGAGGGAGTTGAAAGGATAGCCGGTATTGGAACGCAAAAACTTGATGAACTGGCCGGCGAATTCCGGCAGCGCATTGATTCCGGTGCCTACCGCCGTGCCGCCCTGGGGCACAGCCAGAAGTTCATCAGCCGCCGCCTCCACCCGCTTTTCCACGGCCAGAAGCTGTTCGCGCCAGGTTTTCAGTTCCTGCCCCAGGGTGACCGGCATGGCATCCATCAGGTGGGTACGGCCGGTTTTCACCTGACTCGAAAACGCCGCCTCCTGTTCGTAAAGCGCACCGCACAGATGCGACAACGCCGGCAACAGCTTTTCCTTGGCCGCGATCACGGCGCTCACGTGGATGGCTGTCGGAATCACGTCGTTGGAGCTCTGGCTCATGTTCACGTGATCGTTCGGGTGCACCTGAAATCCGGCGTTGCGGGCGATACTGGCGATCACCTCGTTCACATTCATGTTGGTGCTGGTACCGGAGCCGGTCTGGTATCGGTCAACGGGAAACTGGTCCGCGTACTCGCCGTTCACCAGGTCCTCGCAGGCCTGGGCGATGGCATCCCGCAGATCGTTGTCCAGCAGGCCCAGGCTGGTATTGGCCTCGGCCGCCGCACGCTTGATCTGGGCGACGGCCGCAATGAACGCCTGGGGCATCGGCTGGCCGCTGACCGGAAAATTCTCTACTGCCCGCTGGGTTTGGGCCCCCCAGAGCGCATCAGCGGGTACCTGGACGTCTCCGAGACTGTCAGTTTCCGTTCTGAATTCGCTCATGCTCCCTCCTGTCCGTGCGTTCGTAGTCTGGCTTTTTGGCGTGTACGCCAGGCATCCGGCCGTGGCTCAATCGCCGCCATGGGATCTGAGCCGGACATGGTCGCAGATGCCGGTAACCTGTTCAAAATTCAGGATCAGGGTATGAACCGTGTTGGTGTAGGTGTCGTGCAGATGGAATTTGTAGCGATGCTGCTTTTCACCCTGCAGAAAGCTGTCGTACTCACGCACCAGTTCCCGCACATCGCCGCCGGAATCCTTGCTCCAGGTGGCATTGAACGGACCCAGCACGGCACCGCCAACGAGGCAGATTGTCACTTCGTGGTTCGTCAGACTATTTTCAGGAACGGTCATTATTTTCTCCCTTTCGATGAGCCTGTGGTAAGTGTAGTAGCTTCTGCATTCGAAACAGCTGCAAATGCCAAGACCGTCACAGAACAGAACACTCAGTACCACGCAGATTCCGTTTGTAGGAAATTCCTACACCCATAATCAGCTGCTGTTGCTAATCTCTTTCGAAACCCCATCAGCAGGAACCTGAAGAACCATGGCGACCAGCGGAGCGGCGGAGATCCTTCTCCGTTATGACGACGATCAGGAACTGCAGCATTTCGAAACCCTGTTTGGCAACGATTTCACTATTCAGGCGTTCGCCTCTGACCGAACAGCGCTTGATTACCTTGCCTCGGCGTCCAAGCTACCGGCCGCCATCATTCTGATTCCGAAACAACCTGATGATCACCTCGAATCGTCGCTGCTGGAACATGCCCGGGAACAACACGCCGGGATTCTGAAGATTCTCATAGGAGATGCCATTGCCCTGAACCTCCTGGTGAAACTGCTGGATGATCAACTGATTGATCGCTGCTTCGAAAAACCGGTCAATCCCGATGTTATCCGGTCCCACGTGCTTGCAGCCGCGCTCACCCGCGAAGACCAATCACCCTTTCCGGATAACGGACAGGCCCTGGAGGGCCCCAAACCAGCGATTCTGATTGTAGATGACGAACCAACTGCCACACGTTATCTGTCCAGGCAGCTGGAGCACATGCAGACCGAGTTCCGCGTGCTGAGTGCCACCAGTGCCGAAGAGGCACTGCTGACCCTGCGAGATGACTACGGTGTTGCCGTAGTGATGACCGACCAGAGAATGCCCGGGATGCATGGCAAGGAGCTGCTGGACGAACTCCGCCAGTCGCATCCGACCATTGTGCGCATTCTCACCTCAGCCTGGGGCGAAGTGGATGTGGCAATGGATGCAGTAAATGAGGGTCGGATATTCAGGTACCAGAAAAAGCCCTGGTACGCTGGCGACTTGCTGATACTGTTCCGCAAGGCGCTCGCCCATCATCGCGCCCTGGTTGCAGCACGGGACAGTTCCCGCTCGATGGCCGGGCAACAGTTCGAGGAACTTCGCCAGCAGCGACGTGCCCGTCTGCTCGATCAGCTGTCAGAGAAAGTGGACGGCTATACCGGCGAACCGATAACCGCCGATTTTCTGGACGCCCTCGCGACGATCCGTACCCTGCCCGCACAACCGCCCCACCTGCGTGCGAGCCGGGAAACCGCACTAGAGTATGATCTGGTGCGGGACTTTGTCGGATTAGTGTGCCGACAACTGGACACCCTCGAACCAGGCCCGATGCCCGCCACCCTGAACCGGCAAGCCTTTGACCGGGCTCTGGCGGACGCCTGGGAGAACCCGGGAGCCACGAGCGCAACACAGACACCACTGACGGCACTTTGCCAGTCGCTGGCAACTCTTCTGAACGCTTCGGGGCTGAAGCGCACCGATCTGGACATAACTCAGGCCGGGGCCCACCTCAACGTCGCCAACGCCAGTGCGCTCCAAATCTACAGCCACCTGCTGGCACCCATAACCCGGCTCTCCCGACCACTACTGGAGCAACAGAGTGCCGTGCTGATGCTCTTCGTAAGCACACGCCTGCTTGCTGGCGACATTGATGTGACCGGAGGCGACCAGAGTCTTAGGTTCAATCTGCGGCTGCCGGCCAGGACAGACTGATGGTGGCAGGCCAGCGCAGGCTCAGGTTGTACGTCACCATGGGACAGCGACTGCTCCGTGACAGCCTGCTGTTCCAGATCCTGCTGCACGACGAGGTCGAACTGGTCGGGGAATCGCAGACCGGAGTCGATACCCTGAACCGTCTTCAGGCTGCAACTCCCACGGTACTGCTGATTGAAGAAAATCTTCAGGACAACGACGGGTTGACCATCGCCGAGAATGCACTGACCGTGAATCCTTCTTTGGCGATACTGCTGATTTCGGACACGCCGGTCAGCAGCGGACGGATGGCGATCTATCTGGAAGCCGGCATCAAGGCTGTAGTGTCCAAAGACCAGCCGATACAGGAGTTGATCAAGACCCTTTTCTACATTCGTAATGGACAGGTCTATGTTGGTAACTGGCAACAGGAACCAGCACCAGCAGCCATGCTCGCCTATCAGGCCCTGTCCGGGCGAGAACGGGAAGTGGCAAAGCTGATGGCCAGCCGGCTCCCGGTGCGGGATATTGCCGGCAGGCTCGGCGTGTCCTGCAAGACAGTGCACTCCTACAAGGACCGGATTTTCGTCAAGCTCGGCTTCGAGCGCCTGCCCGAGCTGATACTCTTCATGCAACGACACCAACACGGAGCCGCCGAGTGAAACTGCTTTCCGGCATGGATCAGATCCGCCAGCTGCCCGCTTACCGCCAGCGGCGGTTCGAGCGGTTCTACCACACCCAGTATCGGTACCGGGTGCTGCCCCTGTTCGCCGACGTTTACCTGGCAATTGCCTTTATCGGTACCCTGCTGTTTCTGGGCGGCCTGGCGCTGAACCCGGATGCACCGGACGTATTCGGCATCTACCTGGTCTACACCGCGATCCTGACCGGCCTGATCGTCGCCCACCGGTTCACCCGCCTGCGCCGGTCAGCGCCAATGATTGTTTACCTGGTGTTTTTCAACATGGCTGCGTTCAGCTATCTGGGATACATGACAACCGGCGCCTCCCTTGCCCCCATTGTGGGGCTGTTCTTTTTCATCAGCTCCGTGGGCATCATTACCCTGTCCCTGTTCCACACCAGCGTGATTATCCTGATCAACCTGACACTGCTGGTCCTCGCCACGTTCGTGGCAGTCGACAGCGATCAGGTGACCGAAACCCTGATCGGTATCCTGACCAACTGGTTGATTCTAATGTGCCTGGTGGTCGCGCCGCTGTCGGCCTGGTTCCTGTCACAGTTCCTGCGCAATCTGCTGGCGCTCCAGTTTCTTCTTCGTGACCGGAATCGTCAGCTGTCCCGTACTCTGGAAACCCTGAAATTAACGGAAGAAAGGCTGGCCCAGGAACAGAAACAGCAGGCCCTGAGCCATATGGCCAAGGGGCTGCTGCACGAGATCATGAACCCGTTGAACTGCGCCAGCCAGGCGGTGGATTTTGCCAGTTCGGTGAACTGCGATTCCGAGGTCGCAGACGCCCTGACCGACGCCAGCACTCACCAGAAACGTATCGCCGATATCGTCTCTGACCTGATCGAGTTTTCCCGCCCCGTACCCGAACACAACCTGGAAACGGCAGACCTTGGCAAACTGGTGACCACCGCCACCCGCTTCTGCCAGCATCAGCTCCGAGGTGTGGAGCTTCAGACTGACATCCCGGACGGTACGACCGTTCCCTGCTACCCATCTGCCCTGACCCAGGTGTTTGTTAACCTGCTGCTCAATGGCGTCTCTGCCGTCAGCAAAAACCGGCAGCCTGGCAAAATCGAGATAACTGCTGAAAGCACTGACAGTGCCCATCGAATCCTGATCCGGGACAATGGCGAGGGCATCGCGCCGGACGATATCAAGCGAATCACCGATCCGTTCTATTCCACCAGCGATACACCGGACAACCTGGGGCTGGGCCTGAGTATCTGTCAGACCATCATGCGCCATCACAAGGGCAACATGTCGATTTCCAGCGAACCCGGCCAATGGACGCAGGTGACCCTCACGCTGCCTAGAACCTCAGCACAGCACGCAGGGTAACGGCGTCTCCGTCTGGCGCGGCCATCAGGGTATTGCCGCGAATATCCGGCATCAGGTAATTCAGGCGCAGCTGGAACAGCTCGCCCAGATACCAGGCAATGCCCAGCAGCGTCACACTCGCCTCGGCTCCCAGGTTCCTGTCTCTCAGGTCCACAGCACTGTAACGGGCAACCAGTTCCAGGGCGCCCGCCCGGTGCCGGGGTTCTATCCGGTCAAACTCACCCCGGCTGTAATGGCGCTGGTCATCGGTCAGGAACACACCGGCCTGGAGGTAAGCGCCACCGAACTGCCAGCGTGACCCATCGGTTCGCCGCACGTTCTGAGCCATGGCTTCCGCCACGAGGGTCAGGCGATGATAAAGCCAGGCGGCTTCAAGACCCGCCAGCCAGGTATCACGGGCTTCGAATCGTGGGCTGCGGATGACATTGTCAGCGCTGAACACTTCCCCCTCATCCTTGATCTGGAAACGGCTGTCGCCAAGATCACGATAAGAGGCCGCTGCACCCAAATGCAGGGTCTGGCTCTCTGAACGAATGGGGGCACGGGTCAGTCTCGCCGTTATGGCGTGAGTGGAGCCGCCATCGGGCTCATCGGTAAACAGGCCCAGGGACCAGGTGCCGCGTTTGCGGTATTGCCCCGCCATAATGCCGGTGGAACGACCTGGTGCGAACGCCGAGGTCACCAGCGAACGCTCGCTGGTGTTCAGACTGGTATAGCTGGCGAGGCGTTCCAGGCCAAAAGGCTCCTTGAAGCGCCCAATTTGAGCCTCGAAACGGCTCTCCCCGTCATACAGAAGATAGGCATCGCCCAGATCCAGCTCTTTCTTGTCGCCTTCGATCTTATAGCTGCCATCCAGCTCTGCCTCCCAGCGTTCTCCCCAGCCCAGTTCCAGTTCAAGCTTCGCATTTCGCAGTACGCCCCGGGTTGTGCTGCGCTCGCCATCTTCATCATAAAACGCGCCGTAATGGTCGACACCGGCGGCAACATAACCACCCAGTTCGGCTTCCAGCGGTGACGCCAGAACGAGCAGAGGCTGCAGCGTAAACGCCAGTGTCAGACCAATCACCAGCCACGCCCATTTCAGCTCAGCGAGCATGGTCGGCCTCCTGACGAAAGTGCATACGCAACATGGCGGTGTCCCTCAGATAGCTGACAGACACCACATCCACCCGAAACACATCCAGACCGGTGCGCTCACGAAGGTCCGCAATGAGCAGCTCCCGGCGATCCCGGTGGACGTTCTCGATCTTTTCGTACTCCACCTCTCTCTCGCTGTGGCGTGGCAAAAGCACACGGGTTTCGAGCACCAGCGCGAGAGCAATGACCAGCAGATTCAGGAACACCAGTTCCAGGTGGTGCATGGTGCCAACCGCCGCCAGCAGTGCCATGGCAATCACCAGAAACAGGTAGGTCATTTCCTTTATGCCCAGGGCCTCGGTTCGGTACCGGAGCATCGAGAAGACGGCAAACAGGCCAAAGGCAAAGCCCATGGTGACGGTGACCGAATGCAGCAATGCGGTCACCAGGAAAACGCCGACACCAAACAGAATGAATGAAGCGGCATTCTCCCGGTGGCGGGAAAAAGCGTAGTAGCAGCGAATCAGCACAAACACGGAGGCGGTATTGATCAAAAGCCGGATCGCAAAATGGAAATCAACTGCAGATTCCATGGAGTCTCCTTAACAGCGGTTTGAAGCGATTGGTTTTGCATTCGTGGCCGAACAACAGGCTTGTGCCGATGCAGTATTTGCTGAACTGCACGGGGCGGCAGCCGAGCTGACCAAGACGTTCCAGGCAAGGGGAATATGGGACCTTGCGATCGTACTTGACCTCGAAAACGGCAACATCAGGCAGGCACAGACCGCTGCGACGGTCGGCCGAGTGAAAACCCAGCCCCGTATCCACCGTAATGCGCTCGGTCCCCAGTGCGCTCATGAGGGTCATCCGGCGGTAGCCGACAAAAAGAGCCGGCAGCATCCCTGCCACCGGTCGGCCCAATTGCTCTTCGAGAAAAGGAAGCACCCGGCTGCTCGCGGCGGGTTGCGATGTCAGCGGCAAACGGGTCTTGATGGTTCTCTCCCGGTTGTTCTTTTTCTTGACCTCCAGGAAGCTGTCCCCGGTTTCGCGGTAGTGCCGGATGCGGAGCTTGAACCGGTTCAACTTGCCATTGTGGTGATCCAGGTATAGCTGGCGACCCGGTGTATCGAAATACAGGGTGTCGTAGGTGAACCGCCGGTTTCCGTCGATCTCCAGAATGGAGTAGTGGTGCTCCAATCCGCGCAGACAGGCACCCAGCAGATGGGCCGGCACCAGAAACTTGGTGTCGACCCGGTTCATCAAACGCGCCTGCACCTGCTCTTCCAGGCAATGCCCGCGGAACGCCTCCGGCGGGCTGACGACAGCCATGTTCATTGGATGGCCGAGTTGTATTCCAGGGTGGCATCCAGGGTCAGTTCCACGTCGCCCTCACTGTCTCCGGAGCCTGCCCCAATGATGGTAATACTGCCCTCTGCACCCAGGGCCAGGGTTCGCACATCCCCGGGCTGGCTTTCGTCCACTTCAAACAGCAGCGCGTTGGTGGCAAAGCCATGGAACTGGTGGGTACCGGGCACGTAATCGGATGCCTCGATAAACAGTTGCAGCACATAGGGCGTGAAGTTGTCGTTGATGTCCGCGCCAATCAGCAGCAGGCTGATTACCGCCGGCTTCGACTCACGATCAACCGAGTAAACCAGGCTGTCCACCTCGAAGGCGGCAAAAGTCAGGCTCGCGTTCACCGCCCGCCCTCCCGGCAGCGTAAAGCGGAAGGCACCTGTGTCGGCACCGTCCTCGGACTTGATGGTGCCGGTCAGGCTGGTTGTCGCCGGCACGCTGCAATCCGGTTGCGTGTCCGCAAGCCGATGCACTTCCCCGGAGGGCGTCTCCTCGGCGATGGCCTGCTCAATAACAGCTCGACGGGCAGGCCGGAAATCGTCATCACCGGCCACCCCGCTACCACCGATGAAGGCTTTCAGGCTGGCAGTCGCCTCCGCGCTGGTTCCGGTGAGTTCACGTATCCGCTCCACTTCCGCCAGCAAGTCGGCCTCATCCCACTGGGTGGCCAGCAGGTCTTCAAGCTCGGCCACATAGCGCGCCCGGTACTCGGGAATGTTGAACAGCCGGTCCGCCAGCGAGAAGTTGCGATAAAGCACGCCGGTGAGTGGCTTGAGAGGATGTGCCCCGCGAAACGCGGTATCGGCGCCCCAGGGAATGAAATGGAACAGGCCGTCTCCGGGATCCCGATAGATGTGGAAATTGTTGGCGTTGCCAGTGGCGGAATCCCAGGCGCCCAACAGGGTTTCCATCGCCCAGAACCGGATAAATTCATCCACATCCACCAGCTGCGGCAACACATTCACCATCTGCTCATCGGGTAACGCCAGAGCATCGGTAACGGCCTGCAGGTCGGTCCGGTCGTTTTCTTTTTCGTTGGTTTTTTTCTCGAAACGCTGGCTCAGCCAGGTACCGAAGTCCGCCGTTTGGGCTTCGTACTGGTTACCATCGTCGTCCCCGAATGCCCGTGCCAGAAAGGGCTTCTTGATCGGCTCGACATTGGTAAACACACCCAGATCCTCGCCATTGACAGACACTCTGGCGTAATTGCATTTCGGCGCCGCGAGCCCGGCCTGCCGGAACTGGTCATAGGCCAGACACTGGCGGGCGTTGGAGGGGTCCTGGCGGTTATTGTTCAGGGTCATCCGGGTCATGTTCTGATAGGTGCGACCAGGCCAGAGATCGTTAAAGTCCAGCTTGAGAGAGGGGATGCTCGGGCTCAGGGAGCCCATGTAGCCCTTCTTGCGCACGATCACCCGGTCCATGCGGTCACCGTCGATGGTGACGCTGGCGGTGAATTCCGTGTATTCGAACTCGGGCACACATTCCCGGTCGGTGCTGGCCAGGGTTCGGGCTTCCGATTTCAGTTTGCTGAAATCGGCGGAGCTCATGGTGACCGACACATCAATCAGCCGCTCGGGATCATAAAGCTCGGCATCGCCCCCTATGTTCACGGGCTCCGCCGGGGGTTCGAAATCCGAGGGGCTGGAAACCTCGGTGTCACCGCCCCCGCCGCCACAACCGGCCAAGAGCAAAGCGCCAATCATTGCCAGCCACCAGAGGCCAAATCCACTGCCGGTTTTCCGGCCAATCGTTGTTGTTTTCATCTGTTACTCCCTCAGATGTTATGAAATCCGCCGGTATCGGAGACCGGTTGAGGGAGTATTTCGCGAAGCGCTTCAGAGTGTATGTAAGAAGGTCTTACATGACTGTCGAAGAAAGGGTCAGGCCGAGGCAGAAGTCAGCAAGCTGGTCATCAGGGCCCTGAGCCGGTTCGGTTTCACCGGCTTGTTCAGTATTGGCAGGTACTGGGCGCGCAGTATCTTGCGGGTGTCGTCGCTGCGATCTGCGGTAATGATGGCGGCGGGAATATCCCGGCCAAGGTGGCGGCGAACCCCGTGAACCGCATCGTAACCGGTTCGTTCGTTGTTCAGGTGATAGTCCGCAAGAATAATGGCCGGTATCTGGCCGGTTTGTTCCAGAGTCTCTATGGCCTCTGCCTTGCTGGCGGCTGTGAGCACGTCACAACCCCAACGCTCCAGCAGCAACTGCATGCTCTCCAACACCGCGGGCTCGTTGTCGATCACCAGCACCGGCACACCGTCAAAGCCATCGGCGAAATTCTGGAGCGAATCTGCGCGAGCCAGATCCGGTCTGGCCTGAGCGGGTTCGAGCGGAAGGGTCAGCACGAAGCGGGAGCCACGACCGGGCCGTGATGACACATCAATGTCGTACCCCAGCACCCGGACCATCCGTTCCACGATGGCCAGCCCCAGGCCCACACCCTGCCGACCGCCGGTGCCCTGGGGCAACAGCTGGTGAAACTCGGTGAAAATGTCCCGGAGCTTGTCTTCCTCAATGCCAACGCCGGTGTCCCAGACTTCAATCCGCAGACGGTCGCCGCGGGATCTCAAAGCCATGACAACACCGCCCTTGCGGGTGTATCGGAAGGCATTGCTGAGCAGATTCCGGAGGATACGGGTCAGCATGCGCTGATCTGTTCGTACCATGGCCGGAATAGTCCGGACCCGGAACCCGAGGCCGGCATTGGTGGCAACGGCCTCGAACTCCTCCCCGAGGGATCTGGCCAGGGCGGCCACATCGGTGTAAACCAGGTCCGGCTTCATGGCCTGCTGATCGAGCTTGGAGATGTCCAGCAGGTCCGCCAGCAGGTCTTCGGCGCCCTCCAGAGCCCGATGCACCTGGTGCACCATGCGGGTTTCCTGTTGCGGCAGCGTGCTGTCCTGGAGCGCAGAGATCATCAGCCGGGCTGCGTTCAGGGGCTGAAGCAGGTCATGGCTGGCCGCCGCGAGATATTTATCCTTGCTGCGATTGGCCTCTTTGGCAGCCTCCATGGCAACAAAGAGCTCTCTCTCGACCTTCTCGCGCTCCTCGATCTGGTAGCGCAGGCCCACATTGGCATTCTGCAGTGCCTCGGTACGCTCTTCCACGCGCCGCTCGAGGGTGGCGTTCAACTGCTCCAATTTCTGGCGGGCCAGAACCCTTTCGGTAATGTCGGCAACGAAGGCTTCCACCACTTCCGGCCCGAGGTCCGGGCGTCGCAACAGGGTCACCGCAACGTGAACCGGTGTGCGATCCGCACGCTGGAAACGGGTCTCCCGGGCGCTCAGGCTGCCTTCATCAAGCAGCTCCTGACGTATGGCATCGAATTCACTGGCACTGCAGAACAGCTGTTCCCGGAGCCGGATGACCTTTTCTGTGAGCGCCTCGGGACTGTCGTAACCGCAGATTCTGGCCATCGCCGGGTTGCAGGCCAGAAAGCCGCCCCGAAGATTGGCCTGAAAAATACCGTGCAGGGCGTTCTCGAACAGCCACTTGTAGCGATTGCGCTCCTGCTCCAGCTCGTCAATTCGTTCCTGCAGAGCGGGGTAATAGTTCTTGCGGACGGACTGGCTGCCCAGCCCGAGAAGATCGCCAATTCCGTAGCTACTGTCCTGTTCGCCATCCTTGATGTCAGAGGGCTTCTTCATAGACAACCTGGACATCCCGCAGCGACGACTTCCGGGGGTTGGTGAGAATGCAGGGGTCCTGCAACGCAAAGCCGGACAGGTGGGGAATATCGGACACCGAAACACCCAGCTGGGCAAGACGGGCCTCCAAACCGACCCGCCGCTTGAGCTCCACAATACGGTTCATCAGCCGCTTCTTGATTTCCGCTTTGTTCATACCCCGGGTATCGATATCCATGGCTTCGGCAACACGGCGGAAACGGTCTTCGGCAGACTGGAAGTTGTAAGCCACCACGTGCTCCAGCAGCAGCGCATTACACAGACCATGAGGCAAATCCAGGAAGCCACCCAGGCTATGGGACATGGCGTGCACCGCGCCCAGAATGGCATTGGAGAAGGCCAGCCCCGCCTGCATGGAAGCCAGCATGATCTGTTCCCGGAGATAGGGGTCTGCGGTGTTGTCCACCAGTGGTTCCAGGTTCCGGTTGATCAGCCGGATCGCTTCAAGCGCATGGGTGTCCGTCAGCGGGCCACTGCCCGTGGACACATAAGCCTCGATGGCGTGCACCAGGGCATCGACGCCGGTGCAGGCGGTGAGGTAGGCGTCCATGGTCTCGGTAACTTCCGGATCGATCAGGGACACATCCGGCACAACGGCCTTGCTGATAATCGAAAATTTGAAACGGCGATTCGGGTCGGAAATGATCGCAAACTGGGAAACGTCCGCCGAGGTGCCCGCCGTGGTCGGAATCAGGATCAGTGGCGGTGACGGGTTGGTGATGGTGTCGACGCCCTCGAACTCCAGGATGCTGCGGCCATGTGTGGCTACAATACCGATGCCCTTGGCGCAGTCCATGGGGCTGCCGCCACCGATGGCAACGATGACATCGCATTCATTGGATTTGTAGAGTTCGGCCCCGGTCATCACCTCATCCACCTTGGGATTGGGTGATACGCCGGTGTAAACGGTCGAGCGGATACCCGCATCGGTCAGCAGCGTCACGATTTCATTGACCCAGCCAGCGGCAGCCACCCCTGGATCCGACACCAGAAAGACATGACGGGCACCGAAATTACTGGCGAAATTGGCCACGGACTTCCGGGAGCCGGCACCAAACACAATTTCCGGTGACACAAACTTTCGCAAGGAAGAGATATCGTGACTCATCAGACTGCACTCGACCGCTTGTTGTTGTAGGAATAGCCGAGAGTTTAACTCAAGTTCTCCGCCTGATCATTGGCCTTTTGGCTATGCTTTCGATAGAAGCTGAACATCCACTCGAGCATGCCGGCCTGATTGGCCTGGCGGCGAAAACCATGCCCCTCGTCTTCAAACCAGTGCAGCTCCGGCGCCCTGCCCGCGGCTTTCATGGCCTCGGTCATTGCACGGGTCTGCTCAGGCACCACAACCCGGTCTTGGCCGCCCTGGAAAAAGATCATGGGTGCGGTGATACGTTCGGCGTGAAACAGGGGCGTTCTCTCCTGCCACCGCTCCGGGTATTTTTCTGGCGAGCCCAACAGCCAATCCAGATAACCGGACTCAAAGCGATGGGTCATGGCTCGTAAGCGCATGGGATCCGTCACGCCAAACATGCTGGCACCGGCGGTAAAACGCTGGCTTCTGATCATCGCCATCAGGGCCGTGTAGCCCCCGGAACTGCGACCCTGGATAAACACGCGGCTGCCATCAGCCAGGCCGAAGGAGGCAAGGTGGTCTGCCGCCCGCTCCATATCCGCAACATCCACTTCACCCCACCGACCTTCCAGGGCCAGGCGGAACTCACGACCAAAGCCGGTGCTGCCTCGATAGTTGATTTCAGCGACGGCAAAGCCCCGCTGACACCAGTACTGAATCTGGGGATTGAACACCGGATAGGCCGCCGACGTGGGTCCTCCGTGGGCAATCAGAATCAGCGGAGGGAGGTCTGGCGTGGCCAGCTTGGGCGTGTAGAAAAACCCGTGGATGGAAGCTTCGCCCGGATTTAGAGCCGGAACCTCGATATCCAGCGGCAGTGCAGCGCGGGCGCCAGGCATGGTCTCTTCTCCACCGGCGATGGTTCGCACCTGCCCGGTCGCGAGATCAATCATGAGAACGGCGTCCAGACGGCTGGCGGCCCGTCCGATGCAGTAGAGATGTTCGCCAGCCGACTGCAGACACCGGAAGTCGCCAAAGTCCCGGGCAATCCGGGTTTCTTCGCCCGTGTCGCCGGTACTGAGCCAGAGCTCGCCCGTACCATTACAGTATCGAACCCGGGCCCAGCTGCCGTTGCCTGTCGGGCAGTGATGGGATTCGCCCAATTGCCAGGGCGCGTTGGCATGATCCCGGGCCGGTGATTCAATGGCGAGCCAACCGCCCTCGCCCGAGGTGTCGATACGCCAGGGTTGCCACCAGCCCTCATGGTCTGACAAAACCCAGAGTTGGTTGCCATCGAATACCGGCTGCTGTACCGACGCCTCAGAAGGTGTGGGCCATTCCCGGCATTGCTCCAGCAGCCCATCTCCAGAAAGATTTGCGGTCCAAAGCCAGGTACGCAGCCACGGCATATCCGGCAGCTGCCAACTGGTCCAGGCAACCTGGTTGCCGTCGGCTGAGACCGCCGGCGCGCTGTAAAAATCCAGTCCGGCGTGAAGGACCGTGCGTTCGCCATGCATGGAGACGGCAACCAGCTGCTGTTGACCTTCCGCTTCCCGCACGGCAAGTACTCGGTTACGGAACTGGTCAGCGACCAACCCACCGTAGGCCGCCTCAGGATCATCCGTCAGGCAAACGCACTCGCCGCTGGCCAGACTGACAAACCGTATCTGTTGATCCTCACCAACCACGAACGCGCCGTTTTCGGCAGCCGCCAGGGCGCCACCACCGTAGCCGTTTACCCGGCTGCGGATGCCAAGATCCTGCGGACCCAGACGAGCCGGCCCGTGATCGGTGAGATGCCAGAGAGTATTGCAGCCACGTGCCGGATCCGTCTCCAGCCAGAACACACCCGCCGGTGACACCGTTAGCTCACCGCGCTGGATATGGGCCGAGCAGGCTTCATAGGCACTCAGCACCGTTTTATCGTGGTGATGGCCGCCCAGTGTCGAATCAATGACGGAGTTGTTAGCCCCGGAAGAAAAGCCGTGAATTGTCCGCATTTCGATAAACCAGTTCAGTCAGGCCGGCCGTGGCATGATCGGCAGCTTTCCTCGCTGCCAGTATTCGATCATGATACGACGATTTGCTGCATACTGGATCTGCGTTATCGGCATTACCGGTTAAAAGATAGGCCTGACAGCGACAGCCACCAAAGTCCTTTTCCTTCTCATCGCAGGAACGGCAGGGCTCCGGCATCCAGCTGTCACCGCGGTAGTGGTTGAACCCCGGGCTGTCGTACCAGATGCTTTGAAGATCCATGTCTCGCACATTGGGGAAATCGATGGGCAGTAGTCGGGCGCTGTGGCACGGCAGAGCGGTGCCATCTGGCGCCACGGTGAGGAACAGATTGCCCCAGCCGTTCATACACGCCTTCGGGCGCTCTTCGTAATAGTCCGGCGTCACGAAAATCAGCTTCATGGCCGAGCCGGATTGCTGCAGCCGTTCCCGGTACTGATTCACCTCCTGCTCTGCCTTGACCAGTTGCGCCTTGGAGGGCATCAACCCTTCCCGGTTTTCAAAAGCCCAGCCGTAATACTGGCAGGTGGCCAGCTCGACGTAATCGGCTCCCAGCCGCTCGCACAAATCCATGATGTCGTTCATCTGGTGGATGTTGTGGCGGTGGATCACGAAGTTGAGCACCATGGGATAGCCGGCTTCCTTCACCGCCCGGGCCATGGCCAGCTTCTGGTCAAAGGCCTTGCGGGAACCCGCCACGGCATTGTTCAGCTCTGGATCGGAAGCCTGGAAGCTGACCTGGATATGATCCAGCCCGGCCTCGGCAAAAGCATCCACCTTGGCTTCCGTCAGACCAAGGCCGGAGGTGATCAGGTTGGTGTAGTACCCCAGGGTCCGCGCCTCGGCAATCAGTTCCGCGAGGTCCTGACGCACCAGTGGCTCGCCCCCGGAGAAGCCCAGTTGTGCGGCGCCCATTTTCCGCCCCTGTCGAAGCACACTCACCCACTCCTCGGTGGTCAGCTCCTGTTGGGTCTGGGCAAAGTCCAGCGGATTGGAGCAATAGGGACATTGCAGCGGGCAGCGATAGGTGAGTTCCGCCAGCAGCCACAGGGGCGGCCCGGCGTTATGGGGGTTGGTCGGCTTGATCAGTTCGGAGGCATCGGTGCTGCTCATGACAATTCGATCCAGTGTTGTTGCCGGGCGTCCTGGAGGAAATCGCTTACGTCCTTGCCAAGCGAGCCGGCGTCCGGGAACTGCTGTTCCAGGCTGGCGACAATGTCAGCCACGGTGCTTTGGCCGTCCACCTCATTGAGAATGGCGCCGGCGCTGCCGTTGAGCTTCACCATTCCTTCAGGATAGAGCAGCACATAACTCTCCTGGGCCGGCTCCCACTGGAACCGGAACCCTCGCCGAAAACGCGGCACCTCATGCATACCAACCTCCATTACAGCCCCCGGTGCCAGACCTGTTCGTCGGTCACGGTGTGGTACGGCGGGGTGCGGTGGCCGTAGGCCATGGTCATGGCATCCAGCATGGTCCAGAGGATGTCCAGCTTGAACTGCAGGATCTCCAGAGCCCGGGCCTGCTGGGCCTCGGTGGTGAAGTGGTCCAGGGTAATGGTCAGGCCGTGTTCCACGTCCCGGCGGGCTTCGGACAGGCGCTTGCGGAAGTAGCTGTAGCCGCCCTCCTCAATCCAGGGATAGTGGGCGGGCCAGCTGTCCAGTCGGGACTGGTGGATTTCCGGGGCGAACAGTTCGGTCAGGGACGAACAGGCCGCCTCCTGCCAGGTCGCCCGGCGGGCGAAGTTCAGGTAGGCGTCCACCGCAAAACGGACACCCGGCAGCACGTGGCGCTGGTCGATCACTTCGTCCCGGCTCAGGCCCACGGCTTCGGCCAGGGACAGCCAGGCTTCGATGCCGCCGACATCCCCGTCGTGGCCATCGTGGTCCAGAATCCGTTGCAGCCAGAGCCGGCGCACACCGGCGTCCGGACAGTTGGCCATGATGGCGGAATCTTTCTGGGGAATCTTGATCTGGTAGTAGTACCGGTTGGCCACCCAGCCGCGGATCTGTTCGGGCGTGCACTGCCCGCCGTACATGGCTTTATGGTAAGGGTGGTGGATGTGGTAGTACTGGCCCTTGGCGCGCAGGGCCTGCTCGAAATCCGTCCGGTTCATGGCGGTGTTGGCTTTGGCGTTCATGGCTGCCCCGACAGGTCGATGTGCATTCCGTCCCAGGACACCTCGATGCCGTGGCGGGCCAGTTCCGCCCGCTCCGGCGAGTCCTCGTTCAGGATCGGGTTGGTGTTGTTAATGTGGATCAGAATCTTGCGACCCGCTGGCATGCTATCCAGCACCTCGATCATGCCACCCGGGCCGCTCTGAGCCAGATGCCCCATGGCCTGACCGGTCTTGGTGCCCACTTCCTGGCGCATCATTTCGTCGTCGTGCCAGACGGTGCCATCCACCAGCAATACGTCAGCCATTGTCATCCAATCCAGAATGCGCTGATCCGGCGCGCCGAGGCCTGGGGCATACAGAACGTTCTGGCCGGTGCGGGTGTCTTTCAGGAACAGGCCAATGTTATCGCCCGGGTGCGGGTTGTCCCGGCGCGGTGAATACGGGGGTGCGTTGCTCAGCAGCGGAATGGCGGTCAGCTCGATGGACGGCGCGCAGGGAATGGTAAAGGGCGTCTGTTCGGACGCTTCAATGCGTCGCCAGTTCAGTCCACCGTTCCAGTGCTTGAGCATGGCAAACAGCGGAAAACCACCGCTGAGGTCTTCATGCACCTGCTCGGTACACCAGACGTCCATCGGCAGTCCCTCGCGCAGTGACAACAAGCCGGTGGTGTGGTCCACCTGGCTGTCCATCAGCACAATGGCATCAATACCGGTATCCCGCAGAGCACGGGCCGGCTGCATCGCTTCGAAAGAAGCCAACTGGGCGCGAATGTCGGGGGACGCGTTAAACAGGATCCAGTGCTCGCCGTCTTCACTGATGGCGATGGAAGACTGGGTACGGGCCCGGGCGTTCAGGGTGCCCTTGCGGAAGCCGTCGCAGTTGGCGCAGTTACAGTTCCACTGGGGAAAGCCACCGCCGGCGGCGGAGCCCAGAACGTGAATCAACATGGTGGGTCACTCCACAAGCAAAACGGCCAGCTCAGGGCTGGCCGCTTCAGCACTCAGCGATTGGCGAAGTACATGGTGACTTCGAAACCGATGCGGAGATCTTCGTAGGCTGGTTTGGTCCACATAATGCTCACCTCTATTGTCATGATTGTTAGCGCATTGCGGGTGAATCAACGACATTGCCGATAACCCAGTTCCCATCCTATCGGCCGGGGCAAGGGGCCAATATGGTACTTTGGAACTGTTTTGGTGCCTCCCTAGGTCGCAAAAACCAGCAGCAGACGGGCGCCCTGGCCTGAAACGAAAAAAGGCCCTGGGAAGGGCCAAAAGAGAGTGACAGAAAAACCCGAACTCTCGTCAGAGAGCCGCCCCGGCCAGACACCGGGGAATGAAGGTGCACATCCACTGTGCTGACTCACAGGCGGGCCCGTGTGGGAGGCCCGCTTACCGCTCACAGATTCAGAAGAAACCCAGCGGGTTGGTGTCGTAGCTGGTCAGCATGCACTTGGTCTGCTGATAGTGCTCGAGCGCCATCTTGTGGGTTTCACGACCAACGCCAGACTTCTTGTAACCGCCGAAGGCTGCGTGGGCCGGGTAGGCGTGATAGCAGTTCATCCAGACCCGACCGGCCTGAATGTTGCGGCCCATGCGGTAGGCAAGGTTGGTGTCGCGGGTCCATACGCCAGCACCCAGACCAAACTCGGTGTCGTTGGCGATGGCCAGGGCCTCTTCCTCGGTCTTGAAGGTGGTAACACCGACAACCGGCCCGAAGATTTCCTCCTGGAACACGCGCATCTTGTTGTCGCCCTTGAACAGGGTGGGCTGGATGTAGAAGCCGTTGTTGAACTCTTCGTCCAGATGCTCGCGGTCGCCGCCAGTCAGCACCACGGCGCCCTCTTCCTTACCAATGGCAAGGTAGGACATGATCTTGTCGAACTGTTCCTTGGACGCCTGGGCGCCAACCTGGACATCGGTGTCCAGAGGGTTGCCGCGCTTGATCGACTTGGTGCGCTCAACCACCTTCTGCATGAACTCTTCGAACATGTCTTCCTGAACCAGCGCCCGTGACGGACAGGTGCAGACTTCGCCCTGGTTGAAGAACGCCAGAACCAGACCTTCCACGCACTTGTCGACAAATTCCGGCTCGGCTTTCATCACGTCGGAGAAGTAGATGTTCGGGGATTTGCCACCCAGCTCAACAGTAGACGGGATGATGTTTTCAGCCGCGCACTTGAGGATGTGGGAGCCAACCGGAGTGGAGCCGGTGAAAGCAATCTTGGCGATGCGCTTGCTGGTGGCCAGGGCCTGACCAGCTTCAATGCCATAGCCGTTTACGATATTCAGTACGCCCGGCGGCAGCAGGTCGCCAATGATTTCCATCAGGACCAGAATGCTGGCAGGGGTCTGCTCCGCAGGCTTCAACACGGTGCAGTTACCCGCAGCCAGACAGGGGCCCAGTTTCCAGGCCGCCATCAGAATCGGGAAGTTCCACGGAATGATCTGGCCAACGACACCCAGCGGCTCGTGGAAGTGGTACGCCACGGTGTTGTGGTCGATCTCGCCCATGTGGCCTTCCTGGGCACGCAGACAACCCGCAAAGTAGCGGAAGTGATCAGCCGCGAGAGGAATGTCGGCGTTCAGGGTTTCGCGCACGGCCTTGCCGTTGTCCCAGGTTTCAGCGACTGCGAGCTTCTCGAGGTTGGCCTCGATACGATCCGCAATTTTCAACAGAATGTTGGAGCGCTCGGTGGGTGAAGTCCTGCCCCACGCAGGTGCCGCCTTATGTGCTGCGTCCAGGGCCAGATCAATATCTTCGGCACTGGAGCGCGGAATTTCACAGATCACATTGCCAGTCACCGGTGTGATGTTCTCGAAATACTGGCCTTTTACCGGGGCAACCCACTCGCCACCGATGTAGTTCTCGTAACGGGATTTGAAAGAAACGACGGAGCCATCCTTTCCTGGTTGTGCGTAGATCATGATCTCGACCTCTTGTTGTGTTTGTCGCAGGGCAACGCGGCCTTTCGCGTTTACCCATTCAATGTAGACCCCAATTCCCAAGGTTTGAATGATGCGATGGAGGTGAAAAACTCCTCCCTTGGTAGTAGATGGCTTGAAGGCCATGCCACCATTGGCGCGGCTCCGAAATCACTCTCCGAAAATAAATGCACAGGAAAGGCACTGCTCAATGCACAGAAACAGTGCACTCGCCCAACCAGGAAGCACCCGTGCCCCACTCTTGAATTTCTACCACAATAAAATCAACAGGTTGGCGATTGGCATGGACTCTGCAAAGTATCCACTACGCAGCGAGACGTCGGTTACTGAAACCACAATCAAAGCGCCACAATCTGACCAATGGTCAACTAGGGTTCCGGTCTGCAACCAATAAACGCAGGCGACTGGTCCGAGAGTTGACGACCTTTTCCAAGGTTACACGGCGGGACAAAAGCCCGGGAGGATCGCTCAGTTACTGACGCCTCTCGCTTTTTAATTGCCTAACCAGGAGGAAAAGGCCATGTTGCAAACCGCAGCCCCCCTCTACGACGATCTGATTCCCGGCGGATCCCACTGGTCCTTTATCGTGCGCCGCGGCCACGTGCTGCGCCTGATTGATGAAACCGGCGGGACCAACGTCGGCATGTTGATGTACAACCCCGAGAACCCGCTCGAGCGCTACAACATGCCGGACACCCTGAAAAACCAGCACACCTTCCTGCTCACCAAAGGCCACGTGCTGCTCTCGGACATGGGCCGGGTGTTTGCCTCCATCATCCGCGATGATCTTGGCTGGCACGACACCGTCGCTGGCACCTGTAATGCCGATCTGGTGGAAAAGCGCTGGGGCAAAAAGACCTATCAGGAAGCCCATAACCACTACCACCGAAACGGGTTCAACAGCTTCCTGAACGAGCTGGCCAAGTACGGCCTCGGCAAGAAAGACCTGACCGCCAATCTGAACTGGTTCAGCAAGGTACAAACCGACGACGACGGCAACATGACCTTCGCTGAGGGTCACTCCCACGCCGGCGCCACGGTGGATCTGCGATTCGAGATGGACACCATCGTGGTGCTGCACACCTGCCCGCATCCGATGAACCCGGCCAGCGAGTACCCCAGCCATCCGTTGCGATATCAGCTCTTCAAGGCGGCCCCGGTAACCGATGCCGATCCCTGTAAGACGTCGTCCCCCGAGGCCACCCGGGCCTTCGCCAATAACGCCCTGTATCACCTGTTCCAGTAACGGAGGCCGGAAATGATCAAGCAAAGCGTATTGAAGCCTGAAGACGCCGCCTTCCGTGAAACCGTTCCGGCGGGCGAGTATTTCCTGAAAGTGGTGAAGGCCGGCGAGACCGTCCGGATCCTGGACCTGGAAGGCAACCAGGCCGCCGACACCCTGTTCTACAACGCCCACAATCCGACCGAGCGCTACAGCGCCGTCGACACCGTCCGTGAACAGGGCAATGTCTATCTGACTGCCGGTTCGAAACTGATGTCCTCTGAAAACAACGTCATGCTCGAGATCACCGCCGATACCTGCGGTCGTCACGACACTCTGGGCGGAGCCTGTGCCGCCGAGAGCAACACCACCCGGTATGCCCTTGAGAAAAAGTGCATGCACGCCTGTCGGGACAGCTGGCTGGTGGCGGTGACCGAGCACGAAGAGCTGGGTATGACCAAGCGGGACATCACCCACAACATCAACTTCTTCATGAACGTGCCGGTGACCGCCGACGGCGGCCTGACCTTCGCCGATGGCATTTCCGATGCAGGCAAGTACGTGGAGCTGAAGGCGAAGATGGACGTGCTGGTGATGATCTCCAACTGCCCACAGCTCAACAATCCCTGCAACGGCTGGAACCCGACGCCCATAGAGGTGCTGGTATGGAGCTGAACGGCGCCCTCAATAACCCCGACAAAGTCCTGATCGCCAATCGCGGCGCCATTGCCTGCCGGGTGATCCGAACCCTGCGTGACATGGGGCTCACCTCCATAGCCGTGTACGCCGAAGCAGATGCCGATTCCCTGCACGTGCGGCAGGCGGATGAGGCGTATTCCCTGGGCGAAGGCCCGGCAGCGACCACCTATCTGGACCAGGACAAGCTGTTTGAGGTAGTCCAAAAAAGCGGGGCCGGCGCCATCCACCCCGGTTACGGATTCCTCAGCGAAAACGCCGACTTTGCCCGGCGCTGCGATGCCGAAGGTGTGATTTTCCTCGGCCCGACACCTGAACAGATGGAGCAGTTCGGCCTCAAACACACCGCTCGCTCCCTGGCCGAGAACGCCGGCGTGCCCTTGCTGCCGGGCACCGGCTTGCTGACCAATCTGGAGGAAGCGCTAAAAGCCGCCGACACCATCGGCTACCCGGTGATGCTGAAAAGCACGGCCGGCGGTGGCGGCATCGGCATGTCCCGCTGCTACGGCCCGGACGATCTCAGCAAGAGCTTCGAGTCCGTCCAGCGCCTGAGCCAGAACAACTTCAGCAACAGCGGCGTGTTCCTGGAAAAATTCGTGGAACATGCCCGCCATGTGGAAGTGCAGCTGTTTGGCGATGGCGAAGGTCAGGTGCTGGCTCTGGGCGAGCGGGACTGCTCCGCCCAACGTCGCAACCAGAAGGTGATTGAAGAAGCTCCGGCACCCGGGCTCACCGAAGACGTCCGAACCCGCATGCACGCGACCGCCCGTCAGCTGGGCGAGAGCATTGCCTACCGCAGTGCCGGCACCGTGGAATTTATCTACGACCCGGACACCACCGAGTTCTACTTCCTGGAAGTGAATACCCGCTTACAGGTGGAGCACGGTGTTACCGAGCAGGTTTACGGTGTTGACCTGGTGCGCTGGATGGTGGAGCTGGGCGCCGGCACCCTGCCCGACCTTTCAGAACTGGGCAGCAACCTTGCGCCTTCTGGCCACGCCATCCAGGCCCGGATCTATGCGGAAGATCCCAACAAGGATTTCCAGCCGGGCGCCGGCTTGCTCACCAATGTAAGTTGGCCCTCCGACAAGGGGCTGCGGATCGATACCTGGATCCAACCGGGTACGGAGGTGTCGCCGCTCTATGATCCCATGCTGGCCAAGGTGATCGTGCATGAGTCCGATCGTGAGTCGGCCCGCCAGCGGCTGATGCAGGCCCTGGATGACAGCCAGCTCTATGGCATCGAGACCAACCTCAAGTATGTTCGCCAGGTTCTGGACGACCCACGCTTTGCCGAGGGCCGCCTGTTCACCCGCACTCTCAACGAGTTCCATTACCAGCCGGCGACGGTGGATGTGCTCAGCGGGGGCACCCTGACCACCATTCAGGATTATCCCGGCCGCATCGGCTACTGGGAAATCGGCGTGCCACCGTCAGGGCCTTTCGACAGCTATTCCTTCCGCCTTGGCAATCGCCTGCTTGGGAATGCTGAAGGCGCTCCAGGCCTCGAAATCACCCTCAAAGGGCCGGTGCTGACCTTCAACCGCGCTACCCAGATTACGCTGACGGGCGCCGAACTGGACGCCACGCTGGACGATGAACCGGTCGCCTTCTGGCAGGTGATAGACGTACCCGCCGGCGCCACCCTGAAGCTGGGCGCCACCACCGCCGACGGCGCCCGGGCCTATGTGCTGTTTCGGGGCGGGCTGGATTGCCCGGAATACCTGACCTCCTGTAGCACCTTTACCCTGGGCCAGTTCGGCGGCCACTGTGGCCGCGCCTTGCGGGCCGGCGATGTGCTGGCCCTGGCGGAGTCCGAGCCAACCGGCCTGACCGCCCTTCCTGCCGAACTGAAACCGACCATCGGCAAGACCTGGAAACTGCACGTTACCTATGGGCCCCATGGCGCGCCGGATTACTTTACCGAGGAGGACATCAACACCTTCTTCGCCAGCGACTGGGAGATCCACTACAACTCCAGCCGCACCGGCGTGCGCCTGATTGGTCCGAAACCGCATTGGGCCCGAAGTGACGGCGGCGAGGCCGGCATGCATCCGTCTAACATTCATGACAACGCTTACGCCGTCGGCACTGTGGATTTCACCGGCGATATGCCGGTGATTCTCGGCCCCGATGGCCCCAGCCTGGGCGGTTTTGTCTGCCCGGTGACGGTTATCAGCGCTGACCTCTGGAAACTGGGCCAGCTGAAAGCCGGTGACAAGGTTAGATTTGTTCCGGTAAATCAGGACCAGGCCGTGGCCCTGCGGGAAGCCATCGACGAGTCCATCGCCACCCTGACCGCAGCGACCGCCCATATCAAACCCATCGCGCCAACCTCCCCGATTCTGGCGTCACTCAGTGACGATGAACACGAAACCGGCGTGGTCTATCGGGCCGCCGGTGACAAATACGTGCTGGTGGAGTACGGCCCGATGGAGCTGGATATCCGCCTGCGCTTCCGGGCCCATGCCCTGATGTTGTGGCTGCGCGAGCAGAATCACGACGCCATTCTGGAGCTGACCCCCGGCATTCGTTCCCTGCAGGTGCATTACGACAGCCAGAAACTGAACCAGCGCACGCTGCTGGATCTGCTGATCGGCGCCGAAAAGGAACTGGAAAAACAGCCCGAGTGGGATGTGCCCGCACGCATCGTGCACCTGCCACTTTCCTGGGATGACGAGGCCTGCCAGACCGCCATTGCCAAATACATGCAGTCAGTGCGTAAGGACGCCCCCTGGTGCCCCAGCAACCTGGAGTTCATCCGCCGCATTAACGGGCTGGACAGCATCGATGAAGTCAAGAAGACACTTTTCGAGGCGACCTATCTGGTGATGGGCCTCGGCGACGTCTATCTGGGCGCGCCGGTGGCCACACCACTCGACCCGCGCCATCGCCTGGTGACCACCAAGTACAACCCGGCACGAACCTGGACGGCGGAAAATTCCGTTGGCATCGGCGGCGCCTACCTGTGCATCTACGGCATGGAAGGCCCGGGCGGCTACCAGTTTGTTGGTCGCACCCTTCAAATGTGGAACCGCTACCGCACCACCGACTTCTTCGAGCCCGGCAAGCCCTGGCTACTCAGGTTCTTTGACCAGGTGCGCTTCTACGAAGTAACTGCCGAAGAGCTGCAACAGATCCGCCGGGACTTCCCCAACGGCGACTACCCGATAAAGGTCGAGGAAACCCGCTTCAACCTGAAGGACTACGAGCAGTTTCTGGCGAACAACGACGACGAAATCCAGACCTTCACGGCCAGGCGCAAACAGGCCTTCGACGAGGAACTACAGCGCTGGATCGAGTCCGGCCAGATCAACTTCAGCTCCGAGGCGCCCATTGAGGAGACCGGCGAGGACGACATTGCCAACCTTCCGGCAGGCCAGCACGCGGTGGAAAGCCACGTAGCCGGCAACCTGTGGGAATGCCTGGTCAAGCCAGGCGACACCATCGATGCCCAGCGGCCGGTGGCGGTTATTGAATCCATGAAGATGGAAATCGAATTACTGAGCCCCGTAACCGGACGTGTGGTGGACGTGCGTCGGGAAGCGGGACAGGCGGTCTCGCCCGGAACGCCGGTCGTGATTGTCGAAGAGATTACCGAGTAATGCCAGCAACCCCAAAAAAACTGAAGAAAGACCAAACCTGCAAACACGGGCAAGGCCCGAGGAGAGACACCATGAATACACGCGACATCACCAAACGTCTGGCGGCCGGTCTGTTCACGGCCTCCCTGTCCATGGGTGCAATGGCCCAGGAAAAGGATTCCTTCAGCATCGCCTGGACCATCTATGCCGGCTGGGTGCCCTGGCAGTATGCCGAGGACTACGGAATCATGAAAAAGTGGGCGGACAAATATGATATCGAAGTCGATATCGTGCAGGTGAACGACTACATCGAGTCCATCAACCAGTACACCGCCGGCCAGTTTGACGGTGTTGTTGCCACCAGCATGGATGGTCTGTCGATCCCGGCAGCTTCTGGCGTGGACACCACCGCGTTGATCGTCGGTGACTACTCAAACGCAAACGATGGCCTGGTATCCAAGGATGCGGAATCCATTGCCGACCTGGAAGGCGAAACCGTGCACCTTGTTGAGCTGTCCGTTTCCCATTACCTGCTGGTCCGTGCGCTGAACACCGTCGGTCTGGAAGAGCGGGATATCAGCGTGGTGAACATTTCCGACGCCGATCTGGTCTCGGCATTCCAGACCGATGATGTCCGCCATGTCGCAACCTGGAACCCGCTGCTGGCGGAAGTGGAAGCCTACCCGGGTGCCACCAAGCTGTTTGATTCCAGCCAGATTCCGGGCCACATTAAGGACCTGACCCTGGTGAACACGGAAACCCTGGAAGATAACCCGAAGCTGGGCAAGGCGCTTGTAGGCGCCTGGTATGAAACCATGAGCATTCTCGCCTCCGACAGTGAGGAAGGTCAGGAAGCGCGGGCATTTCTCGGCGAGCTTTCCGGTACCGACCAGGCTGGTTACGAAGCCCAGCTGGCAGGCATGAAGATGTTCTGGGAACCGCAGATGTCGGTGGATTTCATCAACAGCGAAGAAGCGCGGGAAGCCATGGACAGCGTACGTGAGTTCTCCTTCGAGAAGGGCCTGCTGGGCCAGGGCGCCATGAGCCCGGACTTCGTAGGCATTGAGTTCCCCGATGGGTCAATCATGGGTGACTCTGGCAACGTGAAGCTGCGGTTTAACGACAGCTACATGGAGATGGCGGCAGACGGGGAGATCTGAGTCTCTGATTGCTTGCCTTGATGGTTAGCCGAGGGCACGATGTTCGTGCCCTTTTTTTGTGGGCTTCGGAGGTGGATTGGATTTATGCGCCGTACCAAGGAAGATGCCGAGAAAACCCGCCAGACCGTGCTTGAGGCCGCGCTCAAGTTGTTCAGCCGGGACGGTTACTCGCTGACGACTTTGAGCCGTATTGCCAAAGAAGCCGGGTGCAGTCGTGGGCCGATCTACTGGCACTTCGAGAACAAGGATGATCTTTACGAGGCCGTACTCGCCTATTCTCAGGAACCCCTGGAAGCCCTGGTCGCGGAGTGTTCGGGCATGCGGGAAACGCCCATTGAGGCCATGGACCATTTCATCGAGCGCTGGCTGGGCCTGCTGGCCAATGATCGTAAATATCGTCAGTCGTTCGAGATTCTGCTGAACAAGACCGAGCTGACCGATGCCATGAGCCGGACGCTGAAAAGGGAACGGGCGTTGACCAAGTCGATTATTACGATGTTCAGGGATCTGGTGGGCCAGGCCGCTGAGCGGAGTCTGATCAGTACGCAAGAAGACCCGGAGGATCTGGGGCTGCTGAGCTATACCTATCTGATGGGGATTACCCAGACCTGGCTGTTTGCACCGAAGCTGTTTTCGCTGAAACAGGAAACGGCGTTTTTTCAGCGACAGTTCTGGGTGTTACTGGGTCGCGGCTGAGCGTTCCTGTTCGAGCAACTGCTGCTTTCGATCAAGGCCCCAGCGGTAGCCGCCCAGGGAGCCGTCACTGCGCAACACCCGATGGCAGGGAATCAGCACGGCGATGCGGTTTCGTCCGCAAGCGGAGGCCACAGCTCGAACGGCTTTGGGCTCGCCCAGTCGCTTTGCCAACTCTGTATAACTCAACACCTCACCTTCACGGACGCTCAGGAGGAGTTTCCAGACGCGTGTCTGGAAAGCGGTGCCGCGGATATCCAGGGGGACATCCGGGCGAGGCGTGTTCTGGCTGAGGTGTTCGTCCAGAGCGGCAATCCAGGCATCCAGCTCCGGCGATGCCGTGGCGCCAGAAGGAACCAGTCGGGCCTTCGGAAACTCTCTCTGCAATTGATCCTGAAGCGCCGCTTCGTCGTCCCCGAATTCGGCAAAACACACGCCCTGATCGGTGGCGGCCATCATCAACAGGCCGAGTGAGGTTTGCCGGCAGGCATAGGTAATGGTTTCGCCTTCCCCTCCCTTGCCGTAACGGGATGGCGGCATGCCGACTTGCCGATCAGATTTGCCATAAACGCGGCTGACGGACCCGAAACCGGCATCGTATATGGCGTCGGTCACCGTTTGACCATGCTTGAGGGCCTCTTTGAAGGTCCTCAGGCGTAATGCGTCCTGATAGGCCTTTGGCGAAATTCCGAAGGTTTTCTTGAACGCCCTTTGAACATGGGATGCCGAGAGCCCTATGAACGCCGCCATGTCTTCGAGTGTCAGACGCTCATCTGGCCGGCTTTCTATAAACCGCACCAGCTCGACCATTTTATCTGGCGCACTGGCAGACAGTTCCGGTTCGCGGTCCACCGCCGAGCGTTCATTCCGGGCCATGTGATGACTCCTCTATCTGCATCCGACCATTCAGTGAAAGGATGCGCGTTTGCTGCCGGCGCTGCCATCCGTTTCTTGCTGTGATCACACGTAATTAATCAAGCGATTGGATGTGAGTCTGCAAGGCCCGGGGACTGCAAATGGTGATCTGTCCGTAGCTCAGGGCGAGCAACCCCAGGCTTTGGAGCGCCTTGATACGACGGTGCACGCCCTGTCGGGTCATGCCCATCATATTGGCCAACTGTTCCCGGGTCAGCTTCAGTGTGACCGGTTCTGTCGACGTGGTCCCCCTACCCTGGATCTCAGCCAGGAACAGCAAGCGCCGCCCAATACGGGCGGTCACGCCTCGCAGGGCGTCGTCCTCAATAATCGACATGGCTGACCAGAGTCGTCGGCTGACTAGGTCCAGAGCAATCGGATAGCTCTCAGGATAGCTTGCCATGAGTTGCCGGAACCCTTCGCCAGGCAACTCGACGATGACAGCCTCCTCGTGGGCCGTCGCTCCATAAACTCTGGGCATGCCCGGCGAGAACACGGTATCCCCGAACCAGGATCCGGCATCAAAGATGATCAACGTCGCCTCGCGTCCCGCTGCATTCACCGAGGTGATCCGCACGGTTCCGCTGGCAATCACGCAGAGTGTTGACTGCAGCGATCCCCGATCATAAATGGGATCATCGGCGCCAAACCGTCGCGTTCTGGCCATGGCCGCCACTTCCCGAAAAGCCGTATCCGGAAAGCCCGCCAATAAAGGGCAGGAACGCATCACCGCTTCAACGTCTGGCACCGCCATCAACAATCTCCGAAAACTGGCAAGACAACTCCCCCAAATGTAAACCATTTGACAGTTTGTTGACCATAAATAGGCCTAGACTCGGAGCTGTTCCATTCCAACAACAACCGGACACCCCAGAGGTCACCCGAATGTCTGAACCCTTATCGATTCCGTCAAAAAAAGAACAGGTGAGTGCTGAAGAATGGCAACTGCGCGTTGATCTTGCCGCCGCCTACCGCCTGATTGCCCTCTACGGCTGGGACGATCTGATCTTCACGCATATTTCCCTGCGGATTCCCGGTGACGAGCACCATTTCCTGATCAATCCTTACGGCATGATGTTCGAGGAAATCACGGCCTCCAGCCTGGTACGCATCGACCAGGAAGGGAACAAGGTCAACCCTGACGATTTCGACATCAACCCGGCCGGTTTCACCATTCACAGCGCCATCCATGCGATTCGTGAGGATGCCGCCTGCGTAATGCATACCCACACCACTGCCGGTGTAGCCGTGTCAGCGCAGAAGGAAGGACTGCTGCCGTTGTCCCAGCAGAGCTTGTTCCCGCTCTCGGGTCTTGCCTACCACGACTACGAAGGCGTGGCTCTGAGAGAGGACGAGAAAGCGCGCCTGCAGGCAGATCTGGGCAACGCCCGTTTCATGATCCTGCGCAACCACGGCCTGCTGACCACCGGGCCCAGCGTCGCCGAAGCCTTCCTGGGCATGTACATCCTCCAGCGTGCCTGCGAAGTCCAGATCCAGGCCATGTCCGGAGGACAGCCGCTGGTGCAGATTCCGGACAGCATTCTCAGTTCGATCCGTGAACAGGCCAAGCAGGTCACCAAGGGCATGGGCGGCAACCTCGCCTGGCCGGGACTGCTGCGCAAACTGGATCGCATTGATCCCGGTTTCAGAGATTAATTTCGGAGGAAATACATCATGAGTGACGCCAATGCGCCCCAGGCGAAGTTCACCCATATGAAAGACGGCACGGCGGAGGACTGGCAGATCATTGCCCAGTCCTTCGGCAAATTGGCAAAGACCTTGCCAGACCGAATTATCGAACACCTGAAGCTGCTGGAGGGCGATTTTGGTGGCTTCCAGATTGACCGGCTGTCCCATTGCCTGCAAACGGCCACATTGGCTCACCGCGATGGCAAGGATGACGAATACGTGGTCTGCGCGCTGCTACACGACATCGGCGACACCCTGGGCACCTACAACCACGCCGATGTGGCAGCAGTATTGCTCGAGCCGTTCGTCAGCGAGGCCAACCACTGGATGGTGAAGCACCATGCCATCTTCCAGGGTTATTACTTCTTTCACTACCTGGGCATGGACCGGGACATGCGTAACGAGTATCGGGACCATCCCCACTTCAAGCGCACCATCGAGTTTGTCAGCAAATACGATTCCCCGGCCTTTGATCCCGAGGGCGAAACCCTGCCCCTGGAGTTCTTCGAACCCATGGTACGCAAGGTCTTTGCCCAGCCGGTAAAGTCGCTCTACAAGGATGCCGAAGCCGCCATGGAATAAGCGGCAGGCGGGCTATCAGAACATCTTCAGGTAACGATCCACTTCCCAGGAAGAGACGTGGTTCTGATAGCTCTCCCACTCGCCTTTCTTGAAGTCGATAAAGCTGTTGAACATGGCTTCACCGAAGACTTCTTTGGCCAGGGGATCGGCCTCAAAGGCCTCCACCGCTTCGCCCAGGTTCCTTGGCAGATACTCGATGCCCTGCTCGGCGATTTCCGCATCGCTGTAGTTGTACATGTTCTCGTGGTGGGGCGCGCCCGCATCCAGGCCTTCCCGAATGCCTTCGAGGCCCGCGGCCAGTATCAGGGCACTGCCAAGGTACGGATTGCAGGCAATGTCTGCGGCACGGCATTCGATGCGACCGCCCATGCCGGGAATCCGGATCATATTGGTGCGGTTGTTGGAGCCATAACACATGAACACCGGTGCCCAGGTGGAGCCCGACATGCTGCCCTGGCGAACGAGCCGCTTGTAGCTGTTCACCGTCGGCGCGATCACGGCACTGATGGCAGCGCCATGTTTCAGCACACCTGCAGTGAAGTGATAGGCAATCTTGCTGATGCCGCAGTTGTGCAGATCGTCGCCCTTGGGCTCGAACAGGTTTTCGCCGGTCCTCAGGTCCGCCAGCGACATGTTGTAGTGGGCGCCACTGCCGGTGCGATCGGCAAAGGGCTTGGGCATGAAGCTCGCGAAAGCGCCATGTTTGCGGGCTATCTCGTTCGCCATCATCCGGAAGAATACCAGGCGGTCAGACATGGTCAGGCCATCGGTGTATTTGAAGTCAGTCTCGAACTGGCCGTTGGCATCCTCGTGGTCGAAGGAATACACGTCCCAGCCCAGCTCGTTCATGGCGTCCACCAGCTCATCCATGATCGGCAGATTGTCCATCAGGGTGCGGGGGTCATAGCAGGGTTTACCCAGATTGTCTCGGTCGCTCAGAGGCGCAAAGCCACCGTCTTCGGTATCCCGGAACAGGAAAAACTCGGTTTCAATGCCCAGATTGAATCGATACCCCATATCAGCAGCGGCACTCAGCTGACGCCGGAGTATATTCCGTGAACAGGCCTCAAACGGTTCCCCGTTCAGGAACAGGTTGCCCGGAAACCAGGCCAGCTTCCGGTTCCAGGGGCAGATGGCCAGTCCATCCGGGTCCGGCATGGAGGCGACCTCGTCGTCGGAGATATCCTGGGGCACGCCATCCAGGGCAGCGCCGGTATACAGCTCCGATCCTTCCATCATCTGCCCAAGATGAGCCACGGGCACGAACTTGCCTTTGGTCACACCGTGGATGTCCACGTAGCTGGCAATGGCGTACTTCACGCCTGCATCACTGAGCTTCTCTTTCAGGGCCTGAGTGTTGGTCAATTCCGTCATTCTGTTTTTTCTCCGGCCCGTCATGCGGGCAATCAGTTTGGGTTCTGGCACGTTTCTTTCTTTGCTTTTGTCATTCAACATACATGCCAGCGTGTATGTATAAGAGCGAAAGCGGGAAACTTCAGGCGGACAAACAACCTGAAAGAGAGGACAAAATGTCGGCGAAGCAATGGCTTGTAGGGGATTTCGAAGCGGGTGACCTGGCTCTGGTCTCCGGCGAAACCCTTTACTCCGCACGTTTGCGGTATCACCGGATCGGCGAGCTGAACGCACCAAAAGACAACCTTATCCTGCTGCCCACGTACTATGGTGGTGCAGCGGCGGGTAATCACCCGTGGGTTGGAAGCACCAGCCCACTGGATCCGGACCGATACTGCATTGTTATTCCTACTTTATTAGGCGCCGGTGAATCATCCTCCCCTTCAAACACACCCGGCGAACAGTCCGGTCCGGGCTTTCCTGCCGTGTCCCTGTACGACAACGTCATGCTGCAAAAACGGCTGCTGGCGGAAGTCTTTGGAGACGCCCAGATCGCATTGGTCATGGGCTGGTCCATGGGCGGCATGCAGGCACTTCAATGGGGCTGTCTTTACCCGGAGCAAGTGCGCGCGGTGCTGGCCACCTGCTGCACCGCCCGATGTCATCCCCACAACCAGGTTTTTCTGGAGGGGGTAAAAGCGGCCCTGACCTGCGACCAGGCATTCGAGGATGGCCGCTATAGGACACCACCCGAGCGCGGACTCCGTGCCTTCGGCCGGGTTTACGCCGGCTGGGCCTATAGCCAGGCGTTCTTCCGTCACGAGCTCTGGCGCGATCTGGGGTTTGACTCAATTGAAGACCTGTTGCAGTTCTGGGAGCAGGACCATCTGGGCCAGGACGCCAATGACCTGCTCACCGTCCTTAACACCTGGCAAAGGGGCGATATCAGCGACAACCCGATGTTTGGCAAAGACTACGAAGCGGCGCTGTCCGCCATCACCATGCCAACCCGGGTGATGCCCGGCAGCACCGATCTCTACTTTACCGAAGCAGACGCAAGAGACGACAGTCGCCGGATGCCCGGTGCAAACGTGGAACCACTGAACTCGGACTGGGGCCACCTTGCCGGTGGCGCGGGCAGGGAGGCCGCCAGCCACAAACGCATCCTGGCGGCCGCCCGGGCTTTACTGTCAGGACAGGCGTCATGATTGAGCACCCGAACCTCTATCGCACCAATCCGGTGCACATTTTTGCCAGCGCCTTCGCCGGAATGACCCGTTTTCGCCCGCTCGCCGGATCTGGCATGCCATCTGCACTGTATCGAACTGACGGTTTTCAAAACCCCGATCCGTTTACAGCACTGTTCACAACACCGCAGACAGAGCGGCGAACACAACGGACACAATGGGTGACTAGGGTTCCGGTCCGGGCAGGCATGATTCCCGGATGGCTGGTCCGAGAGTTACCGACCTCTGGGGAGGTTACACGGCGGGACAAAAGCCCGGGAGACTGAATCGCAAGGGACGCTGTTACCCGCGATGACCTTGCCGTGTTGTGTAACCAGAGGAGACGATTCATGCGAATGATCAACCATCACCCCGGGCGCGTTTCAGCCACCCTGCTGGGCCTGCTGCCCTTCCTGTTGATCATGCTTGTGTACAGCCTGGCCTCCCAGGAGCGCCTGGCGGAAAACCCCAACGACAAACTTCTTCCAGGTCTGGAGCAGATGACCGCGGCCGTGGATCGCATGGCCTTTCAGGAGGACCGTCGCAGCGGCGACTACCTGATGTGGCAGGACACGACCGCCAGTCTGGCGCGCCTTGGAATGGGCGTTGGCATCGCCGCGTCGCTGGCGCTGGTGGTCGGCATTCTCAATGGCGTGTTGCCACTGGTCAGGGCCAACCTGGCTCCGCTGGTTTCTGCGCTTTCCATGGTGCCGCCGCTGGCCATATTACCTATCCTCTTCATCGTATTCGGGCTGGGCGAGCTTTCCAAAGTCATGCTGATCGTGATCGGCACCGCCCCCATCATGATGCGCGATGTGGCTCAGCGGGTTCGCGAACTTCCCGGCGAGCAGCTGATCAAGATCCAGACCCTGGGCGCCAATTCCTGGCAGGTGATCACCCGCATGGCCCTGCCCCAGGTCCTGCCACGCCTGATCGACGCCGTGCGCCTGAGCCTTGGTCCCGCCTGGCTGTTCCTGATCGCCGCCGAGGCGATTGCTTCCACCGAAGGCCTGGGTTACCGGATCTTCCTGGTTCGGCGCTATCTGGCCATGGATGTGATCCTGCCCTATGTCATCTGGATCACCATTCTCGCCATTGTTATCGACCAGTGCCTGCGTCTGGCAAACCGCAGGCTGTTCCCCTGGTACAACGCAGGAGGCCACTGATGAGCTTTATTACCGTCAACAATCTCTGGAAGGAATATGGTGACCAGGTGATCCTGGAAAACCTGAACCTGAGCGTGAAACAGGGCGAATTCTGCACTCTGGTGGGCGCCTCCGGTTGTGGCAAATCCACCTTCCTGAAAATGCTGCTGGGCCAGGAAACCCAGACCCGGGGCGAACTGCTACTGGAGGGTGAGGCCTTTCCCGGCGAGCCGGACCGTAACCGGGGTATCGTATTCCAGCGCTACTCGGTATTCCCCCACCTGACGGTGCGCCAGAACGTGCTGATGGGCCTGGAACTGGAACAGAAACCCTGGCTGGGCAAGCTGTTCGGCAGCGCCCGCAAGGAAGCGCTTGAGAAGGTGGACGCCATGCTGGAATCAGTGGGTTTAAGCCCGTCGGCCAACAAATGGCCCCACGAACTTTCCGGCGGCATGCAGCAGCGGCTCGCCATTGCCCAGTCCCTGATCATGCGCCCACGGGTTCTGCTGCTGGACGAGCCCTTCGGCGCATTGGACCCGGGAATTCGCGGTGACATGCACGATCTTCTGTTGAAATTATGGCAGGAGACCGGCACCACCATCTTCATGGTGACCCACGATCTGAAGGAAGGGTTTTACCTGGGGACCCGACTGCTGGTGTTCGACAAGGTGCGGAACGATCCCCATGATCCACAGGCGTTTGGTGCCACCATCACCTACGATTTGCCGATTGGGCAGACGGACCGGAAACTGTTCGATGATATCAATCAGTCAGTAGCAGAAACCGCGAGGAATCAGGCGGCCTGAACGAAAAAAGGGGCCGCCCGAAGGCAGCCCCTTTTGATATACCGGCGCCAGGCCGATATGGGTCTGGATCAGTTGCTGGCTACGCGATCACCTGGCAGCTTGAACGTCCAGACGGTACCGCCCTGGTTGAAGTCTTTGACCACCTTGGCCACTTCACCACCCCAGAGTGGAACCGCACCGCCCCAACCGGTTGAAACGGAGACATACTGCTCGCCGTCCATGGTCCAGGTCACCGGTGTGCCGACAACGCCAGAGCCTGTGTTGAAGCGGTACAGCTCTTCGCCGGTCTTCGCGTCAAACGCCTTGAGGTAACCCTCGGGCGTACCAGTAAACACAAGATTGCCGGCAGTGGTCATCACGCCACCCCACAGTGGGGCAGGATTCTCATAGCGCCAGACTTCCTCGCCAGTCTTGGGATCCATGGCCCGCAGCACGCCGATATACTCATCGTTGGCCGGTTTGATGGTAAAGCCGGCCCCCAGGAAGGCCGCGCCCTTTTTGTAGGAGACAGGCTCGTTCCAGATATCCATTGACCATTCGTTGGACGGCACATAGAACAAACCGGTGTCCTGGCTGTAGGCCATCGGCATCCAGTTTTTGCCGCCCAGAAAGGCCGGCTGAGCCAGAACCGTTTCACCTTTGCCACCTTCCATGTCAGCAGGATTTCCGGGGCGTCCTCCCTCGGTATAGATCGGACGACCCGTCTCCGGATCCAGGCCTTCGGCCCAGGTAATCTTGTCCACGAAAGGGAAGCCGCGAATGAAGTCGCCGTTTTCACGATTCAGAACATAGAAGAAACCATTGCGGTCGGCCGTGGCAGCCGCTTTCACGGTTTTTCCGCTCTCTTCATAGTCAAAGGAGATAAGCTCGTTGACGCCGTCATAATCCCAGCCATCGTTGGGCGTGGTCTGGAAATGCCACTTGATGCTGCCATCATCCGGGTCGATCGCGAGGCGGCTTGAGGAAAACAGGTTATCGCCAGGACGCAGGTGCGAATTCCAGGGCGCCGGGTTACCGGTGCCAAAGAACAGGGAATCGGTATCCGCATCGTAAGTGCCGCCCAGCCAGGGCGCCGCGCCGCCATTCTTCCACATCTCGCCCGGCCAGGTAACACCAGCCTTGCCACCGGAAATACCGTTCTCGATCTTCTTGCCGTCTTTGTAGATATAGCCCATGTGGCCCTCTACGGTCGGACGGGTCCAGGCCAGATCACCGGTATTGGCATCATAGGCTTCAACTTTGCCGACAATACCGAATTCACCACCGGACACACCGGTAATGACCTTGCCCTTCACGATCATCGGCGCGGCGGTAATGGCATAGCCGGCCTGGTAATCGGCCACCTTCTTGATCCACATTGGCTTGCCGGTGTCCTTGTTCAGGGCAACCAGCTTGGCGTCCAGGGTGCCGAAGATCACCTTGTCACCGTAGATGGCAGCGCCACGGTTCACCACATCACAGCAGGGCATGATCCCGTCCGGCAAGCGGGCATCGTACTGCCAGATTTCCTCACCGGTTCTGGCATCAATCGCATAGATGCGGGAGTAGGAGGCGGTCACGTACATGACGCCATCCTTGATCAGGGGCTGGGATTCCTGGCCACGCTGTTTTTCGCCGCCAAAGGAAAACGCCCAGGCCGGCTGCAAATACTGCACGTTGCTGGTGTTCAGGTCTTCCAGAATGCTGTAGCGCTGTCCCTGGGTACCCATGCCGTAGCTGACAATGTCCTCAGGGGTCTTATGATCGTTGATGATGTCTTCGTCGGTTACCGCATGGGCCCCGCAGGAAACTGCCATCGCCAGGGCGCTGGCCGCAATGCGAATCCCGAACTTGTTGGTTCTCATGGTTGCGCTCTCCAAGTCTCTTGTTTTCAGTTTTCTAGAGTTCGTTTCAGGCCGAACCGGGAACTTTTCCCGCCTCTGATACGATTCTTCGCTTTGTGGAAAAAACCAACAATTGCTCGCCGGAACAGGTTTTCTCATCACTTGGTAGTACGACTACCCCGGATCTTCCGGCCCGGGCGCACCGACCGCATCATCAGAGATCCCCTTCAGCCCTGGCGATAGCCTGTTCATCCAGAAATTCCCGGTAGTAACCCGGCACGCTGTAGCGGAGTTGCTGGCTAGCCATCAGCTCGTTCATCTCGCCGGTCTTCACCAACCTGTCGATGATCGCTTCAAGGGCATAGCCCAACTGACGATGGGTGTGTTTGATGGCCATTCCCACATCCCAGACCTGTTTGCCGATGCCCGGAAACCCATTACCGGCGGCTTTGAACGATGCGTTTTCGGATTTGGCCAGCTCGTGATCAATTTCCGACCGCATGCCCATGACAGCGCTCACCTCACCCTCGCGCATCGCCTCGAATGCATCCGACACGTTGGTGTAATGACGAACCTGTTCCCGCATGCGGCCCCCGAACGCGGAGGTCAGATAAAAATCAGGCAAGGTATCGATCTCGACACCAATACGGTTGTATTGAAAAACCGCTACGGTTTCGACGGAATCGAGCTTTTCGGGGTTGTAGGCAATCTGCCAGGTTTCCTGCTGATAGGGGCCGAACAAAACGACCTGTTCATTGATGTACTCGCCTGTGGAATCCTGCATGTAGGCGTAGGTCTTGTCGTAGGGCACCCGAAGCATCACATCGGCAAGCCGCTGTTTGGCCAGGTAGTGCCCTTTCCAGACGTTGTTGCGCAAGTCGTCGCCGAGGTTTTCATCCGGGATTATCCAGTGCACCTTGAATTCGACGCCCATCTCCTCGGCAATCCGCCGACCGAGCTCGATGTCGATGCCCTTTGGCTCACCATCCACCTGATAGGAGTAGGGCGGGAAATTCTCGTAGACGCCGACTTTCAGATAGCCGGAATCCAGGATGATGTCGTAGGTGCGCTCCGCAGGTCGGTTGAGGAGTTCGTTGCCGTCGTTAA
>CAZFQI010000019.1:0-40111 GCA_964520755.1 uncultured Marinobacter sp.
TTGAGCAGGTGGCGGAGGCGACGACCAATGCCGTGACCATTACGCTCCGTGAAGGTCTGACCATCGTCGGCCTGCTGGGTTACATGTTCTATACCAACTGGAAACTCACGCTGATTTTCCTGGCGGTGGGGCCGCTCATTGCCGCGGTTGTAAGTTACGCCAGCAAACGCTTCCGCAAGATCAGCCAGCGGATCCAGGGCTCCATGGGCGATATAACCCATGTGGCATCGGAATCGATTACCGGCTATCGCGTTGTTCGTACCTTTGGTGGTGAGGACTATGAACGCGATCGTTTTCAAGAGGTTAATAATAAAAACCTCAAGCAAAGTCTGAAGATGGCATCCACTCAGGCCATCAGTGTTCCGGTGATTCAGGTACTGGTGGCCATCGCCATTGCCGGATTGGTCTGGATGATGCTCGCGCCGGAAATTCGTGGCGAAATGACCACCGGGCAGCTCGTTGCCTTTATCACTGCCGCGACCACCATGGCCAAGCCGATCCGTCAGGTAACTTCGGTCCATGCCAAGATCCAGAAGGGTGTCGCAGCAGCCTACGATGTCTTCGAAACCATTGATGAATCCCCGGAACAGGATCCGGGTACTTACTCTCCGGATCGGGTTGAGGGCGACATTGAGTTTGATGAGGTGTCTTTCCGGTACCGGGACCAGCTCGACAATGTCCTGGAAGGTATCTCCTTCAGCATTCCTGCCGGCCAGAGTGTGGCACTCGTCGGTCGTTCAGGGAGCGGAAAGTCCACCCTGGTGAGTCTCATTCCTCGGTTCTATGAATACACCGGCGGCGATATTCGTATTGATGGTCATTCGCTGAAGGAGTTCTCCCTGAAAGGGCTCCGTTCCCAGATTGCACTGGTAAACCAGAATGTGGTGCTTTTCAACGACAGTATCGCCGCCAATATCGCTTACGGCGCGCTCCGGCATTGTACTCGCGAAGAAATTCGCGAGGCCGCCGCCAAGGCGCATGCGCTCGAATTTATCGACCGTATGCCCGAAGGCCTGGACACCATGATCGGCGATAACGGCGTAATGCTCTCGGGGGGGCAGCGACAGCGGCTCGCGATCGCCCGGGCACTGCTCAAGAATGCGCCAATCCTGATCCTTGATGAGGCCACATCGGCGCTGGATACGGAATCCGAGCGCCATATTCAGGAAGCGCTGGAAACGGTCATGCAGGGACGTACCACACTGGTCATCGCGCATCGGCTTTCCACCATCGAGAAAGCCGACAGGATTCTGGTGATGGATAACGGACGGATCGCAGAGTCCGGCCGCCATGACGAACTCCTTGCTGCTGGCGGCGCTTACGCCCAGCTGCACCAGATGCAGTTCAGCGAGCAGCCATGAGTGCGGTGCAATCCGCCATGAGTTCGCTGGTTGAACGTCTCTGGTATGGCAGCAAGCGGCCCCTGGGCTTTCTGGCGCCGTTGTCCTGGTTATACCGAAGCATCGCAGAAGCCCGTCGCCGCGCTGCCTGGGACGCACGGGATGCCACGCTTCCTGTCCCGGTCATTGTGGTTGGCAATATCACCGCCGGTGGAACCGGGAAGTCACCGCTCACCGCCTGGCTGGTCTCTGAACTGGCATCTGCTGGCTGGCGGCCGGTCATCCTCAGCAGGGGCTATGGCGGGGATGCCGGCCAATACCCGCTGGAAGTCGCGGCAGATACCAGCCCCGCCAAAGCCGGTGACGAGCCGGTCATGCTGGCGCTCAGCACGGGTTGCCCGGTCGTTGTTGATCCCCGGCGTCGCCGCGCCGCCGATTATGCTCTCGAGAACAATCTCGGAGATGTATTGATCTGCGACGATGGTCTCCAGCATTACAAATTGCCCAGGGATCTCGAGCTCTCGGTATTTGATGGGCAGCGGGGCATCGGCAACGGCGCCCTGATACCGGTCGGTCCCCTGCGAGAGCCGGTTTCCCGGCTCGCTTCCGTGGATTTTGTTATCGTAAATGACAAGCAACTCTCGGAGCAGGCTCTGGAAAGTTTTGTCGGCGTTGATCACCCGGCCATTTATTCCATGGTTCTGGAGCCCGCGACCCTGATTCATCTTAAATCGGGGGCGTCCAGGGCTGTCGGAGAACTGAAGGGGAAACCGGTTAAGGCCGTCGCGGGCATCGGCAATCCGGCCCGGTTTTTCGATACGCTCAGGGCCCTGGGTGCTTCGGTCACCGAGGCGGCTTTTCCGGATCATCACCGGTTCCGCCCGGAGGACCTGACAACCGGTACCGATGAGTGGATTGTCATGACGGCAAAGGATGCGGTGAAATGCCGGGAGTTCGCGCCCGAGAATGCGTGGAGCCTGGTGGTTGAGGCCCGATTGCCGGAACAGTTCCGGGATGCGTTTCTGGCCCGGGTTCGACAGTGTTCCGAGCCTATAACTTCGTGATATCAAGTGAGTAAGCAACATGGATAAAAAACTGTTGGCAATGCTGGCCTGTCCGGTCTGCAAGGGTGATTTGAAGCTCAACGAGGACAGAACCGAGCTGGTCTGTTATCAGGACGCCATGGCGTTCCCGATTCGCGAGGGAATTCCTGTGATGCTGGCCACAGAGGCCAGGACCCTGTCCACCGATGAGCGTCTGCACAAGCGCTGAACCCAAGTCCATCAGGGTAGTTGCCTCATGTCTTTTACCGTTGTGATCCCCGCCCGCTATGCCTCCAGTCGCCTGCCAGGCAAGCCACTGGCGGAAATTGCCGGAAAGCCCATGGTCCAGCACGTCTGTGAGCGTGCTGCCGAAAGCCGGGCAGATCGGGTGGTTGTGGCCACCGACGACGATCGAATCCGCACCGCTTGCGAGAGCTTTGGTGCCGAGGTGGTCATGACATCCCCGAATCATACCAGTGGCACCGACCGACTCGAGGAAGTTGCCCGGGCGCTTGGGTTCCAGGCAGACCACCGGGTGGTCAATGTTCAGGGTGACGAACCCCTGATTCCGCCGGAACTGATCAATCAGGTGGCTGACAACCTGGAGCTGTATCCAGAGGCCGCCATTGCCACTCTGTGCGAGCGAATTCATGACCCGGAGCAGGTCTTCAACCCCAACGTGGTCAAGGTGGTGTTTGATCATCAGGGGATGGCGCATTACTTCAGCCGGGCACCGATTCCGTGGGCCCGGGACCAGTGGCAGGACGGCACACCGCTGACGGGTGTGGATAGGTCCCTGCCAGACAACATCGGGTATTTCCGGCACATCGGTATCTACGGCTACCGGGCGTCAGTGCTTGGTGAGTTTGTCAGTTGGGCACCTGCGCCCACAGAGGTTACCGAATCCCTGGAACAGTTGCGGGCGCTCTACAACGGCGCCCGGATCCACGTGGATGTGGCTGCCGTGAACCCACCAGGCGGTATTGACACAGAAGCTGACCTGAAACGGGTCCGCAACTGGCTGGAAAGGAGAAATATCGACAATGGCTGAACCAGTAAAAGTGCTTTTTGTTTGTCTGGGTAACATTTGTCGCTCACCCAGTGCGGAAGGGGTTTTTCGTTCCCTGGTGGAGCAGGCTGGCCTTGCGGATAAGGTTCACATCGATTCCTGTGGCACCGGCCACTGGCACATTGGCAAGAGTCCTGATACCAGGGCCCAGGAGGCCGCCCTGCGCCGGGGCATCGATATCAGCGGTTTGCGGGCGCGCCTGTTCAGTCCTGAGGACCTGGACACCTTCGACTACGTGCTGGTAATGGATCGCCAAAACCTGGCCGACATCAAGGATGTCTGGCATCAGAACGGCGGCACCCGGCCAGCACTGTTCCTGGAGTATGGCCGCTCGGCGCATAAGGAAGTGCCAGATCCGTACTACGGCGGTGACGAAGGGTTCGAAACAGTTCTTGATCTGATAAATGAGGCAGGCGAGGGGCTGCTGGCGGACATCAGGGGGCACCTGGCTTGAGTCAGCAGCCCGAGATCCGGGAAAACGTCGAACTGGAGGCACTGAACACCTTGCATGTGCCGGCCAGGGCTCGTTTTTACATGGAGGTTCACAGCGCGGATGAGCTGGCGCGGTCCCTGGACTGGGCTGCGTCCGAAGACCAGGAAGTGCTGATTCTCGGTGGTGGCAGCAACCTGGTATTGGTTGGCGACTTTATGGGCCTGGTAGTCCGTCTGGCCATTCGTGGACGCCGCTGGGAGCGCATCCAGGATCACGGGGCCACTCTGGTGCTCGGCGCCGGTGAGAACTGGCATGAGGCGGTTCTTTACGCGGCCCGGGCTGGTTATCGCGGTATCGAGAATCTGGCACTGATTCCCGGAACCGCGGGTGCCGCGCCTGTGCAGAATATCGGTGCCTACGGAGTGGAACTCTGCGATTGTCTGGAGTCTGTCACGGCGCTGGACCGCGATACGGGCGAGCTGGTTGTTCTGGAAAACGCGGAGTGCCGGTTTGCGTACCGCGATAGCCTGTTCAAACAGACACCGGGTCGTTATGTGATCACCGAAATTCGTCTGGTCCTGTCCCGCTCACGGCCCCTGGTGCTGGGGTATCGGGATCTTCAGGAATACCTCGGTGATACGCCGGATAGCTCTCTTGATCCTTTGCATGTGGCGGAGGCGGTTATGGCCATCCGGCGACGCAAGCTGCCGGATCCTGACATCATTCCGAATGCGGGGAGTTTCTTCAAGAACCCGGTGGTGGATAGTGCAACCTTTGAGGCTCTCAGGGAACGGAACCCCGATATCGTGGCCTATCCTCAGGAGCATGGCGTCAAACTGGCCGCAGCCTGGCTGATTGATCAAAGTGGCTGGAAAGGATTTCGTAATGCCCGGGTGGGCGTTCATAACCGGCAGGCACTGGTCCTGATTAACCACTCGGGCGGCACTGGCGCCGACATACTCGAGCTTGCGGAGACGATCCGTCAATCGGTGGCCGACCGTTTCGGGGTAACGCTGGAAATGGAGCCGGGGATCGTGGGTAGCCAGAGGTAAGCCCGCCCGAAGGCGGGCACGGATTCAAAGATCCTTTCAAAGTCCTTTGCGGGGCGAGGCATTTACCAGGAATGGCAGCGCTTCGGCCACCGGCACATCCTGTTTGTCCGCATCTCTTCGGCCCTTGTATTCCAGGGTCCCTGCCGCCAGTCCTCTCTCGGACACCACAAACCGGTGCGGGATACCGATCAGTTCCATATCGGCGAACTTCACACCCGGGCGCTCTTTGCGGTCATCCAGAAGCACGTCGTAGCCGGCCTGGCGAAGCTGCTCGTAGAGTTTTTCACCAGCTTCGGCAACCGTGGGTGACTTGTGGGCGTTAAGGGTCACGATGGCCACCTGGAAAGGCGCAATAGCGTCCGGCCAGATGATGCCGTTGTCGTCGTGGTTCTGTTCAATGGCTGCAGCAACAACCCGGGAAACGCCCAGGCCATAGCAGCCCATGTCCATGATCACGGTTTTGCCATTCTCATCCAGAACTGTGGCGTTCATGGCGGTGCTGTACTTGTTCCCGAGTTTGAAGATATGGCCGACCTCAATGCCGCGACGGATTTCCAGAGTGCCCTTGCCGTCCGGGCTGGCATCTCCCTCAACCACGTTGCGCAGGTCTTCCACACGGTCAAGCGTTGCGTCTCTGTCCCAGTTCACGCCGGTAAGGTGGAAGCCTTCCCGGTTGGCGCCGCAGACAAAGTCCGCCAGATGGGCAGCACTGCGGTCAACAATGACCGGTACGTTGAGCTTTACCGGTCCGATAGAACCGGCCTTGCAACCAACGGCCTGTTCGATTTCCTCATCGGTGGCCATGGTCAGGGGCTCGGCGACACCGGCCAGGTTTTCGGCCTTGATCTCGTTAAGTGTGTGATCGCCGCGCAGAACCAGTGCAACCAGGCCGGAGTTGCCTTCTTCGTCCGCCTCGGCCTTCACCAGCAGAGTCTTGACCGTGCGGATCGCATCGATGCCCAGCAGCTGTGATACCGCCTCAATGGTTTTCTGGTCGGGGGTGGCGACTTCCTTCATTTCCTCGGCCGGGGCAGGGCGGGTGCCACTCGGGGCTACGGCCTCTGCTTTCTCGATGTTGGCTGCGTAATCGCTCCCGGTGCTGAACACGATGTCATCTTCGCCTGAAGAGGCAAGTACATGGAACTCGTGGGATGCGCTGCCGCCAATGGCGCCGGAATCCGCCTGTACTGCACGGTAATCCAGACCGAACCGGTCGAAGATGGCGCAGTAGGTGCGGTGCATCAATTCGTAGGTTTCATTCAGGGATTCGGCGTTCACATGGAAGGAATAGGCGTCCTTCATGAGGAATTCCCGGGCGCGCATCACGCCAAACCGGGGGCGGCGCTCGTCCCGAAACTTGGTCTGGACCTGGTAGAAGTTGGCTGGCAATTCCTTGTAGCTGCTGATCTCATTCCGGATCAGGTCGGTAATGACCTCTTCGTGGGTCGGTCCGAAACAGAAATCCCGGCCGTGGCGGTCTTTCATTCGCAGCAGTTCGCCGCCGTACTGGGTCCAGCGGCCGGATTCCTCCCAGAGTTCGGCTGGCTGAACCGCCGGCATCAATACTTCCTGAGCACCACTCTTGTCCATTTCTTCGCGTACAATCCGCTCGACCTTGCGCAGGGTGCGCAGGCCCATCGGCAGCCAGGTGTATAGCCCGGCGGCCAGTTTGCGGATCATGCCAGCACGCAACATCAGCTGGTGGCTGATGATCTCGGCGTCGGCGGGGGTCTCTTTCTGGGTGGCAATCAGGTAACGGCTTGCTCGCATCGTGTCTTCCGTTTGTGATAAATCTGAAGTGTTAGACTAATGGACAGGCGGCGGTTGGCCCGCCGAAGCCTTTATTTGTCGTAAAGTGGCCATTATTGTACGGAGCCTGTTGCACAAGGTACAGATGATGACCGACGAATCTATTGATGTGGCCCCGCGGCGCCGGCCGGTTCAGGCGCGCAGCCGGGAGCGCGTCAACACCATCCTTCGCCATGCCGCCACCATTTTTCACGAAAGCGGCGTCGAGGCTGTCAGCATGTCAGCCATTGCCCGGCAGTCGGGAATGTCCCTGGCCTCCCTGTATCGGTATTTCCCCAACAAGGCGGCCATTGTTCATGCCATTGCCGAACAGCATGTGGAGAAGATGGAGCGTGCTCTGAGGGAGCGTTTACAGGAACTGAGCCTGATTGCTGCAGTGGACGTTCTCATTGATCAGTTCTACGAGTTCTATCGCGATGAGCCTGCCTATTCAGCTATCTGGAGCGGCGTGGAGGCCATGCCGGAACTCCGGGAGCTGGACCTGAGAGAGCTCTACACCAACGCCCGCGACCTGGACGAAAAGCTCAGGGAGGAATGCCCCCAGATCCCGGACGACCGGCGCTGGACAGCAAGCCTGCTGCTACCACGGTCTGCGGGCACTGTTCTGCGGCTGGCAGTGACGCTGCCGGAGGCCCAGGGCCGGCAACTGGTTGAGGAGCTCAAGTGCATGGCCCGGGCTTACGTTCGCGAGCTTGTAGCCTGAATCAGGAAAGATACCCCAGGGGCAGGGCGGTACTGTCGATCACTCTCCGGAGTACAAAGCTGGAATGTACGCCGCTGACCCCCTGAATGCGGGTAATACGATTCAACAGAAAATGGTGGTAGTGGTCCATGTCCGGTACCACCACCTTGAGCATGTAATCGGCGTCCTGGCCGGTGATCAGGTAGCACTCCTGCACCTCCGGGTACTCGGCCACCTGCTCCTCAAAGGCCGCGAATCGCTCTGGCGTATGCCGGTCCATACCAATCAGTATGATTGCCGTCAGGGACAGGCCTAGCTTCTTGTGGTCGAGGATAGTGACGGTACTGACAATAACGCCTGCTTCCTCAAGCGCCCTGACACGGCGTAGGCAGGGTGAGGGTGACAGCCCGACTTTCTCCGCCAGTTCCTGGTTGGTCAGGGAGCCATCCTGCTGGATGTGCTCGAGGATTCGACGGTCCATCTTGTCAACTTTGACGAGGGTTTTCTGATTTTCAGCCATAAAATTCTGCAAAATCTGCCTGGTAAGCAATTTATAAACTAAAAAGTACGCTTTCCATTGGAAGTTCGCAATCAAATTCCAGCTTTATCGCGTTAACCTGTACGCATTGATAATTTCATTCCCGAAACCGCAAGGAATTACACGCATGGCTTTCGATCATCGCAAATACGTTGCGTTCAAACCTGTTGCCAAAACCGACCGTCGCTGGCCGGACAAGGTTATCGAGAAGGCGCCTACCTGGTGTGCCGTGGACCTTCGGGATGGCAACCAGGCGCTGGTGAAGCCCATGTCTGTTGCCCAGAAAACACGGATGTTCGAATTGCTGGTGAAATTGGGCTTCAAGGAGATCGAGATCGGCTTTCCGGCAGCCAGCCAGCCGGATTTTGATTTTTGCCGCAAGCTCATTGAGGAAAACCGCATCCCTGAGGATGTGAAGATTCAGGTGCTGACCCAGGCCCGTCCTGAACTGATCGAACGCACCTACGAAGCCCTGGCCGGTGCCCGCAAGGCAATCGTCCACGTGTACAACTCCACCTCTACGGTGCAGCGGGAGCAGGTATTTGGTCTGGATCGCGATGGCATCAGGGAGATTGCCGTCAATGGCGCAAAAGTGGTTCGCGACATCGCCGCGCGCCACCCGGAGACCGAGTGGACCTTCCAGTATTCGCCGGAAAGCTTCACCGGTACCGAGCTGGATTTCGCCGCGGAAGTGATTGACGCTGTGAGCGAGGTTTGGCGTCCGGAAAACGGCCAGCCGATGATCATTAACCTGCCTGCCACCGTTGAAATGGCGACACCCAATGTGTTCGCGGACCAGATTGAATGGATCTGCGACAACATCCAGCGCCGGGAGCACATCAGCATCAGCGTGCACACCCATAACGATCGTGGCTGCGCCGTGGCCGCCGCCGAGCTGGCGGTGATGGCCGGCGCCGACCGGGTTGAGGGAACGCTGATGGGCAACGGTGAGCGCACCGGCAACATGGACCTGGTAACCATGGCCATGAACCTCTATTCCCAGGGCATTGATCCGACTCTGGATCTGTCTGGCATGGCGGAAATCACCGAGGTCGTTGAGGCCTGTACCGAGATTTCCACCCATCCGCGTCATCCCTACGCTGGCGAACTGGTCTTCACCGCCTTTTCCGGCAGCCATCAGGATGCCATTCGCAAGTGCCTGGCACGCCGCAAGGATGGCGAGACCTGGCATGTCGCCTACCTGCCTATTGATCCGTTTGACGTCGGCCGCCGCTATGAGGAAGTGGTTCGCATCAACAGTCAGTCTGGCAAGGGCGGTGTCGCCTATGTGCTGGAGCGGGATTACAACATCAGCCTGCCGCGCTGGTTGCAGATCGAGTTCAGCAAGGTGGTCCAGAGAGAGGCGGAAACCAACGGTGGTGAGATCGACTCACTGACCATTCATCGCCTGTTCGAGGATCGCTATCTGAAAGTCCATGCCGATTGGGCGCTGCGCTCCTATGATCTGCACCGGGACGAAGACGGCGTTCACGCCGAGGTGTCGGTGGGTCGCGATGCGTCACCGGTTCGCCTGGATGGTCATGGGCTGGGCGCTGTTGAGGCGGTATCGGAAGCGCTGGAGAAGCGTTTTGGCATCTCCATTGCGGTCGAAGCTTACGACGAGTTTGCCCTGGGTGAGGGCACCAATGCCAACGCCCTGGCCTGTATTCGGTTGGCCGCAAACGATATGCATTGCAGTGCAGCGGCACTGGCAGAAGACACGACGTCTGCTACCTTGCAGGCCTTGTTTTCGGCGGTAGCCCAGGCAGTGGGTGTTGAAATGCCTGAAACGGAAGCGGAGGCTGAAACGGCGGGTGCCTGAAAACCTGCCATCCTGACGACACAAGCCGGCACGAATGCCGGCTTGTTAGTTTTCCGATGCCCGTGAGGGGCAAAGGACGGAGCGTAGACCCTCAGACCGGGGTAACGTTTTCCGCCTGCGGGCCTTTCGGACCCTGTGTTACGGTGAACTGTACCTGCTGGCCTTCGGTCAGGGTACGGAAACCGCTTGAATTGATTGCGCTGTAGTGAACAAACACGTCGCTGCCACCGTCCTGAGCAATGAAGCCAAAGCCTTTGGACTCGTTAAACCACTTAACGTGGCCGGTTTTAGTATCGGACATTGATCTTTCCTGTCTTTCTGTAATTTGCCCTCACGGGACCTTCAAAATTCCACATGGAATCGTTGCTGAGAAATCCAGAGAGTACTGAGGAAGGGGCAACGAAGAGCACTTCGGCAGGACGTTGAAACGCATTCACCAAATACCGCTGTATTTTCACAGCAATTTCAGTATAGACCGACTTTGGGGGGCGTCAACGAAATTTTTGCACCTTTTATGCGGGTTTTAATCTGGGCAAAAACAACGGGTTGGAATTCAGTTGAACAAAAAATGCCCGCCTCCCGTTTGTTGGGGGCGGGCAGGGTACAGGGCGCTTCCGTCAGTGGCGGAATTGCTCGCTGATTTCTTCCAGAATGGCCGGATCATCAATGGTGCTGGGTACCGAGTACTCTTCGCCATCAGCGATCTGACGGATAACCCGTCTGAGGATCTTGCCGGAACGGGTCTTGGGCAGTCGATCCACGACCAGCGCGCGTCGGAAACAGGCAATGGCACCAATCTTGTCGCGAACCATTTCCACCAGCTCGTCTTCCAGTTCGTCATGGTCGATGGTTGCACCATCCTTGATGAGAACCAGCCCGATGGGGATCTGCCCTTTCATGTCATCGTGAGCACCCACTACGCAGCACTCGGCTATGGCGGGATGAGAGGCTACGACTTCTTCCATCTCGCCAGTGGAAAGGCGGTGCCCGGCCACGTTGATTACATCATCGGTGCGACCCATGACAAACACATAGCCGTCGTCATCAATGAAGCCGCCGTCGCCGGAACTGTAGAACCCCGGTATGGGCTCCAGATAGGTTTTGCGGAAGCGCTCGTCGTCGCCCCAGACCGTCATCATGCAGCCCGGCGGAAGGGGCAGTTTCACCGCAATCTGGCCCTGCTCGCCGGCGGGTTTCTGGCTGCCGTTCATGTCTACGACCTGAACGTTGTAGCCGGGGGAGGGCACGGTCGCCGAGCCCGGCTTGGTGGCCATCATCTCGATACCCACCGGATTGCAGCAGATGGCCCAGCCGGTCTCGGTCTGCCACCAGTGGTCAAGAACCGGCAGGCCGGTATGTTCCTTCAGCCATTCATAGGTGGCCGGATCCAGGCGCTCGCCGGCCAGGAACAGGCGTTTCAGTGAACTGATGTCGTAGCGTGACAGCTGGTCCGCTTCCGGATCTTCCTTGCGGACGGCGCGGAACGCGGTCGGGGCGGTAAACAGCATGTTGACCTTATGGTCCTGAACCACCCGCCAGAATGCGCCGGCATCCGGCGTTTTCACCGGCTTGCCCTCATACATGATGGTGGTGCAACCGGCAAACAGCGGGGCATAAACGATGTAGCTGTGGCCAACGACCCAGCCAACGTCGGAGGCGGCCCAGTAAACATCACCGGGTTTGGCATCGTAGACAAGCTGCATGCTGTAGTTAAGCGCAACCGCGTGACCCCCATTATCACGCACCACACCCTTGGGCTTACCGGTAGTGCCTGAGGTGTAAAGGATATAGAGCGGGTCTGTTGACTTGACGGGCACCGGGTCGGCCGGTGCAGCGGTCTTCATCAACCCGTTCCAGTCATGGTCGCGGCCAGCCTGAAGGTCGGCCTTTACCTGGGGGCGCTGGTAAACAATGCAGGTTTCCGGTTTGTGGCTGGCCTGGTCGATGGCTTTGTCGACCAGAGGCTTGTACTCAATCAGCTTGGTGACTTCGATGCCGCAAGAGGCGGTAATCACGGCCTTCGGTGTGGCATCGTCAATGCGAACCGCAAGCTCATGAGCTGCAAACCCGCCGAACACAACCGAGTGAATGGCGCCGATCCGCGCGCAGCCCAGCATCGCAACGACCGCTTCCGGGATCATTGGCATGTAGATGATGACCCGGTCACCCTTGGTGATGCCCCGATCTTTCAGGGCGCCGGCGAAGCGTGCAACCTCGTCGGTCAGTTCGTTATAGGTATAGGAGCGCTGGGTGTCGGTAACCGGAGAATCGTAGATCAGGGCTTTCTGATCGCCCCGGCCTGCCCGGATGTTCGCATCCAGGGCGACATCGCAGGTGTTCAGGGTGCCATCGGGAAACCACTCCCCATGGCCATTGTCGGTTGGCTGCCAGATGGTTTTGGGCGGTTCAATCCAGTCAATTTTTTCCGCCTGTTCACGCCAGAAATCGTCCGGTTTGTCTATCGACCGCCGGAACTCTGAGTGGTAGTCCATACATTCCACCTCATCGTGCCTGTTGTTGTTTTAATACGTTTCCTGACAACTTTAGGCCGTTTGAAATCATGGACTAGTAGACCATTGGCTTAGTCTGGCGGGTTTATGTCTGCAGATTTGACCGAAGTCACCTTTGCCGTCATTTCACCACTGGCAACCCGGGCGGAAATGGTATCGCCCGGACCGACTTCCGAGGTGTCCCGGATAATCTTGCCCTGGCTGTCGCGTACTATGGCATAGCCCCTGCCAAGGGTTGCCAGGGGGCTGACCACGTTCAGGGTCTGCGCCGCGTGTTCAAGGTCGTCCCGGCGCTGCTTCAGGCCCTGCTGGATGGTATAGGCCAGGCGTTCGCTCACGCGGCGCAGCGCTTCCTGGCTCTCCGAAAGCTGGCGGCGGGGTGACTGCATGACCAGTCTCTGGCGCAGGTGATCATTGCGCACGCCCACCGTTGTCAGGCGCTGTCGGATAGCCTTCTGAAGTCGCAGCTCCAGTTCATCCATGCGCTGGGCTTTCTCCAGAAGTTCCCGTCGCGGGTCCCGCAAACGTGCACCCAGGTGCCCTAACTGAGTACCAAGGCGCTTCAGTGCAAGGCTCATGGCGTTGGAAAGACGGAATTCCCGCTCGCGGAGTTGTCTGAGCCAGTCAGACTGGTCCGGTGAAATCTTTTCCGCCGCCGCCGAAGGTGTCGGCGCCCGGAGATCCGCCACGAAATCCGCAATGGTGACATCCACTTCGTGGCCAACCGCGCTCACGGTGGGAATCCGGCAAGTGGCAATGGCCCGGGCAACCGCTTCTTCGTTGAAGCACCAGAGATCTTCCAGGGAGCCACCGCCGCGGCCGATAATCAGCACATCGGCAACCCCGTGGCTCTGCGCGGCTTCAATGGCGCCAACAATATCAGCCGTAGCGGCCTTGCCCTGCACAGCCGTCGGGTAAAGTGTCACCGGAATGGCGGGGCAGCGACGGGCCAGGACGGTCAGTATGTCGTGTATGGCGGCGCCTGTCGGTGAGGTAACCACACCGATATGTCGGGGCAGGGACGGCAGTGGTTTCTTCCTGGCCTGATCAAACAGGCCCTCTGCCAGCAGCTTGCGCTTGAGCTCCTCGAAGGCCTGCTGCAAAGCGCCGAGCCCCGCCGGTTCAATATGCTCAACGATGATCTGGAAGTCGCCCCGGTTCTCGTAGAGGGTCACCTTGCCGCGGATCCGGACCTGATCACCCTCTTTCGGGAGTGCGCGGATTCGCTGATTCATGCCCCGGAACATAGCGCAGCGAACCTGGCACTTGCGGTCCTTCAACGAGAAGTACCAATGTCCGGAGGAGGGGCGTGAAAATCCGGAGAGTTCGCCTTCCACCCATACCTGCATGAAGCTGGACTCCAGCAGATGTCTGGCCTGGTGGTTGAGCTCACTGACACTGAGTGCCCGGGGCCGGGTGTCCTGAAGATGCGGCGTTGCCGGTCCTGATCCGTCGTTATACATACGCAATAGCCGAAAAAAGGAAGGGTAAAAATAGCGAAATTTCAAAAAGATGCAATCGAACCTTAAAAACGGGCCGGTTTACTGTCCCCGAGAGCCCCATTATAATAGATCGATTAAGGATTTTGCTTTGTCGTACCGCCGCGGGTACGGCACGGAAACTCCCAACTTAGCACGATCAAAAGGCGGATCCCAATGCTGCGAATTGCCGAAGAAGCCCTCACATTTGATGACGTTCTGCTGGTTCCCGGATATTCAGAAGTTCTGCCCCACGAGGTCAGCCTGCAGACCCAGCTGACCAAGGGTATCACCCTCAATATTCCTCTTCTGTCGTCCGCTATGGATACCGTTACCGACGCAGAGTTGGCCATCGCCATGGCCCAGGAAGGCGGCATCGGCATCATGCACAAGAACATGACCGTCGAGCAACAGGCGGCGGCTGTCCGCAAGGTCAAGAAGTTCGAAAGTGGTGTTGTGAAGGATCCGATCACCGTATCGCCGGAGACCACGGTTCGTGAACTCGTCGATATCACCATGGCCAACAGCATCTCCGGTCTGCCGGTCGTCGATGGTCACGACCTGGTAGGTATTGTGACTGGCCGTGACATCCGGTTCGAAAGCCGTATGGATACGCTGGTTCGGGACATCATGACGCCGAAGGACAAGCTGGTTACGGTCGAGGAGGGTGCCTGCCTCGACGAAGTGAAAGAGCTGCTGCATCGCCACCGGATCGAGAAGGTCCTCGTGGTAAACGACAACTTCGAGCTGCGCGGCCTGATCACCGTGAAGGACATCCAGAAAGCCAAGGATTATCCGCTGGCGTGCAAGGACGATCAGGGTCGTCTGCGAGTTGGCGCGGCCGTCAGCACCGGAGGTGATACCGAGGCAAGGATCACGGCGCTGGCCGAGGCCGGTGTAGACGTAATCGTGGTGGACACAGCCCACGGTCACTCAAGGGGTGTTATTGAGCGCGTTCGCTGGATCAAAAAGAATTTCCCGGATGTTCAGGTGATTGGCGGTAACATTGCCACTTCACACGCGGCTCTGGCCCTGGCGGATGCCGGTGCGGATGCCGTCAAGGTGGGTATTGGGCCCGGTTCCATCTGCACCACCCGTATCGTTGCCGGTATTGGTGTTCCCCAGATTTCTGCGGTATCCAATGTCGCAGCAGCCCTGAAGGACCGTGGCGTACCACTGATTGCTGATGGCGGCATCCGGTTCTCCGGCGACATCGCCAAGGCGATTGCTGCCGGTGCTCACAGCGTCATGATTGGCAGCCTCCTGGCTGGCACCGATGAAGCTCCGGGTGAAGTTGAGCTGTTCCAGGGTCGCAGTTACAAGGCCTACCGGGGCATGGGCTCAATCGGTGCCATGGGGCAGGGCTCCAGCGACCGTTACTTCCAGGACGCCAGCAAAGGTATCGAGAAACTGGTTCCGGAAGGTATTGAAGGTCGCGTTGCCTGCAAGGGCCCGATGCGCAACATCGTGCACCAGCTGATTGGCGGCCTGCGTGCTTCGATGGGCTACACCGGCAGCGCGACCATGGAAGAAATGCGTACCAAACCGGAATTTGTTCGCATCACCAACGCTGGCATGCGTGAGAGTCACGTGCACGATGTGACCATTACCAAAGAAGCGCCGAACTACCGCGTCGGTTAATAACTGCCTTACCACACGCGGCCCACTTCGGGCCGCGTTGTTTATTCAGCTCCGAGGACTCCATGGCCCAGAACATTCATGACCACCGCATCCTGATTCTCGATTTCGGTTCCCAGTACACGCAGCTGATTGCCCGCCGTGTACGGGAGATTGGCGTCTATTGTGAGATCAAGGCGTTCGATATCACCGATGAAGAACTTGATGAATTCAATCCCAAAGGGATTATTCTTGCGGGCGGTCCGGAGTCGGTAACTCAACTGGGCGGTCCCCGGGCGCCGGAAGGGCTGTTCGAGCGCGGTATTCCGATACTTGGCATCTGTTACGGCATGCAGACCATGGCCGAACAGCTTGGAGGCCGCGTGGCCAGCTCCGAGAAGCGTGAGTTTGGCTATGCCCAGGTTAAAGTGCGAGCCAAGGGCCCGCTTCTGGCCGATATCACCGACCATCTGACCCCGGCCGGGGAGTCCTTGCTGGATGTGTGGATGAGCCACGGTGACAAGGTGGTGGCGATGCCCGAGGGCTTTGAGCTGTTGGCCTCCACCGAGAGCGCGCCGATTTCCGCAATGCAGGATCTCAGCCGCAACCTTTACGGTGTTCAGTTCCATCCCGAGGTCACCCACACCCTGCAGGGCAAGCGGATTCTCGAGCATTTCATCCTGAATATCTGTAACTGCGAAGCACTTTGGACACCGGCCAAGATCGTGGATGATGCGGTTCGGCAGATTCGTGAACAGGTCGGCACTGACAAGGTATTGCTTGGCCTGTCCGGCGGTGTGGACTCGTCGGTAACGGCGGCACTTCTTCACCGGGCGATCGGTGACCAATTAACCTGCGTGTTCGTGGACAATGGCCTCCTGCGTCTTCACGAAGGCGACCAGGTGATGGACATGTTCGCCAGCAACATGGGTGTAAAGGTGATTCGGGTTGATGCCGAGGACCTGTTTCTATCGAAGCTCAAGGGTGTCGATGATCCCGAGCAGAAGCGCAAGATCATCGGCAACACCTTTATCGATGTGTTTGATGACGAAGCCGCGACCATCCGTGACGTGAACTGGCTGGCCCAGGGCACGATCTATCCGGACGTCATCGAGTCTGCAGCATCCAAGACGGGCAAGGCGCATGTGATTAAGTCCCACCACAATGTGGGCGGCCTGCCGGAAACCATGAAAATGAAGCTGGTGGAGCCCCTGCGCGAGCTGTTCAAGGACGAAGTGCGCCGGATCGGTCTCGAGCTCGGCTTGCCGTACGACATGGTGTACCGTCACCCATTCCCGGGGCCGGGCCTGGGCGTACGTATTCTTGGCGAGGTCAAAAAGGAATACGCCGATATCCTGCGCAAGGCCGATGCCATCTTCCTGGAAGAGCTCCACCGTGCGGACTTCTACCACAAGACCAGTCAGGCCTTTGCGGTATTCCTGCCGGTCAAGTCGGTAGGTGTGGTCGGGGATGCCCGTCGCTACGAATACGTGGTGGCTCTCCGTGCTGTTGAAACCATCGATTTCATGACCGCCCGCTGGGCACATCTGCCATACGATCTTCTTGAAACCGTTTCCAACCGGATCATCAACGAGATCACTGGGGTTTCCCGGGTAACGTACGATGTTTCGTCCAAGCCGCCGGCAACCATTGAGTGGGAATAATCGGCGGGTGACCGGGTCCGATGTCTGAGGTGACAGCGGAAGACGAACACTGGATGAACCGCGCACTGCAGCTGGCTGGTGAAGCTGCAGCAAAGGGCGAAGTGCCTGTTGGTGCTGTCGTGGTCCGCGATGGCAAGGAAATCGGCGCTGGTTTTAATGCGCCTATTTCCGGCTGCGACCCCACTGCCCATGCGGAAATCCGGGCCCTGCGAGATGCCGCCGCCAGGGTGGGCAATTACCGGCTGCCCGGTGCCACGCTTTACGTTACTCTGGAGCCCTGTACCATGTGCGTGGGTGCCATCGTTCATGGCCGGGTCAGCCGGCTTGTGTATGGTGCCAGTGAGCCCAAGGCAGGTGCGATAGAATCTGCACGTCGAACGCTGGAGGAGCCCCACCTGAACTGGGATGTGGCAGCTGTTCGCGGTGTTCTCTCGGATCAGTGCAGCCAGGTGATCAGTGAGTTTTTCAGTCGGCGCCGGGCAGAGATCCGGCGTTTGCGCAAACAGAATTCAGGGAAGGAGTAGTTCTCGCCTATGAAAGTCCTCGTTACCGGCGGAGCCGGGTATATTGGTAGTCACGTGGTCCGTCAGCTGGGCCAGGCCGGTCACGATATCGTGGTGTTCGATAACCTTTCCACGGGCTACCGCTGGGCGGTGACCGCCGGCGAGCTGGTGGTGGGTGATCTGGCCGATGAGGCGGCCGTCGAGGATCTGTTCTCCCGTCACCGGTTTGAGGCGGTTTTGCATTTCGCGGCCAACATTGTGGTGCCGGAATCCGTCGCCAATCCCCTGAAGTACTACAGCAACAACACCCGCAATACCCTGAACCTGCTGAAAGCGGTCGAAAAACACGAAATACCGTACATGGTGTTTTCCTCCACTGCGGCCGTCTATGGCATGCCAGAGCAAACGGTGCTCACCGAGGACCTGCCGCTCGCCCCCATCAATCCCTACGGCGCATCCAAGATGATGAGCGAGCGGATGATCATGGATCTCGCTGCAGCCTCCAGCCTCAACTACGTGATTCTCCGTTACTTCAATGTGGCGGGCGCCAACCCGGAAGGCCTGCTTGGCCAGGCCACACCGGAAGCCACGCACCTGATCAAGGTGGCCTGCGAATGCGTGACCGGCCAGCGTGAGGGGATGAGTGTGTTCGGCACCGATTACGATACCCGTGATGGCACGTGCATTCGCGACTACATCCACGTGGAAGATCTGGCCAAGGCCCATGTAATGGCGTTGGACTACATGGCAGATGGTGGTCATTCAAAGGTCATGAACTGTGGTTATGGTCGTGGCTTTACCGTTCGGGAAGTGATTGACGTGGTCAAGGCGCAATCCGGCGTCGATTTTGCGGTAACTGAAACCGGCCGCCGTGCCGGCGACCCAGCGGCGCTGATGGCGGATAACACCCTGATTCGCCAGACCTTGGGCTGGCAGCCGGACTATGACAACCTGGATACCATTGTCGGCACGGCCCTGGCGTGGGAAGCGATCTGGCAGAAGAAAAAAGCAGACGACACCCAATAACTTTTCTGTATTTGTATCGGGATTTAAAGGATGAAAATAACGATTTTTGGAACAGGCTATGTGGGCCTGGTAACGGGCGCATGTCTGGCCGATGTTGGTCATAACGTTCTGTGCATGGATGTTGACCAGGGCAAGATTGAGAAGCTGAAAAACGGTCACATCCCTATTTACGAACCTGGCCTGGAAAGTATCGTAAAGCACACCGTTGAAGCGGGTCGCCTTTCCTTCACAACCGATACAGAAGAAGCGGTTCGCCACGGAACCTTGCAGTTTATTGCCGTAGGCACGCCCCCCGACGAAGACGGCTCTGCCGACCTACAATATGTTACCGCTGTGGCCCGTTCCATTGGCGAGCACATGGAGGACTACAAGGTGGTGGTCGACAAGTCCACCGTACCGGTCGGTACCGGCGACAAAGTAAAAGCGGCGGTTCGCGCCCAGCTGGACCGTCGAGGTCTGGAGCTGGAGTTTGATGTGGTGTCCAACCCGGAGTTCCTCAAGGAAGGGGCGGCCATCAACGATTTCATGAAGCCGGATCGTATTATTGTCGGCACAGACAGCGAGCGTGCGGCTGATTTGTTGCGCGAAGTCTACTACCCGTTCAACCGCAATCACGACCGTATGATCTTTATGGACCTGCGGTCCGCGGAGCTCACCAAGTATGCGGCCAACTCCATGCTGGCCACCAAGATCAGCTTCATGAACGAAATCGCCAACCTGGCAGAGCGGCTGGGGGCCGATATTGAAGCGGTGCGCCGGGGCATTGGTTCCGACCCGCGGATTGGTTATCACTTCATCTACCCGGGTTGCGGTTACGGCGGTTCCTGTTTCCCGAAGGATGTTCAGGCTCTGGCCCGAACCGCCAGTGACTGTGGCTACGACGCGCGGCTGCTCAATGCCGTGGAAGGCGTTAACTACGCCCAGAAACACGTGCTGTTCGACAAGATCAGCCATTATTTTGGGGGCGATCTGAATGGCAAGGTTGTTGCCATCTGGGGGCTGGCGTTCAAACCCAACACCGATGACATGCGCGAAGCTTCCTCCCGCACCCTGATGGAAGATCTCTGGAAAGCCGGCGCCAGAGTCCAGGCTTTCGACCCGGAGGCCATGGAGGAAACCCAGCGACTCTACGGTGACCAGGATGGCCTGACCCTGTGCGGCACGAAGGAGCAGGCTCTCAAGGGGGCGGACGTCCTCGCTATCTGCACCGAGTGGAAAGAATTCCGTTCGCCGGACTTCGAATCCATTGCCGCGACCATCCGTGAGCCGGTGGTCTTTGACGGCCGTAACCTGTATGAACCGGAAATGCTGGATCGCTACGGCCTCATTTACTACGCCATTGGCCGTGGCCGCACCCAGTTCCACTCGGACTGATATACCGATAACGGGAGGGGATCATGAGTGAGCCGGTGGTTTTCCGGTTACATGAGCGACTGGAGGCCGACACAATCGGCCTTGGACGCACCTCGCTGTGCGAAATCCGGCTGATGAACGACAGTACCTGGCCGTGGGTGCTCCTGGTGCCGGCGGTTGCCGGGATCCGGGAGATATACCAGTTGTCGGCGGATCAGCAGCACCAGCTGGTTCGCGAGTCCTCGGCCCTCAGTGAAGCCATGATGGATGTTTTCGGTGGCGACAAGATGAACGTCGCTGCGCTCGGCAACATGGTGCCCCAGCTTCATCTTCATCACATCGTGCGGTTTGAGGGCGATCCGGCATGGCCGGGCCCGATCTGGGGTAAGCAGGCTCCGGTACCCTATACCGAGGAAGAGCTGGAGCAGGTCCGGAAACGGCTTGCGCCGGTGCTTGCCGAGCTCCAGGCCGGCGTTTAGTCGCAGGGCAGGTTACTGACGTTTCGCCAAGGTCTGGGAGCCGACCAGTATCATCCTGAGTTCGGTTTTCAGCTTGGCTTTCAGCTCTTCACGCTCCGCCGCCGTTGCATCCAGGGCTTCAGCTCCCTGATTGAACACCAGTGTGACCATGGATTCGGCCACCAGCCTGGCCTCTGAGAGTGGCTTGTTCTGTTCTTCTGCAATCCGCCGAAGGTCATCCGCCAGTTCGGTGACAAAATGATCAATCTCGGCCTTCACCGCTGTCCGGAAGGGTTTGGATACGCCAGTTCGTTCCCGCAACATCAGCCGGAACAGATTCGCGTTGTTGCCCAGGTACTCCATGAAGGTCTCTACGGAAGTGGAGATGGCGCTGCCACCGTCCCGGGCAATCCGCTTGCGTGCCTGCCGCATCAGCTGCCTTAGCGCAACGCCACCTTCGTCCACCAGAGCGAGCCCCAGTTCATCAAGCTCCGCAAAGTGCCGGTAGAAAGACGTAGGGGCGATGCCCGCCTCCCGGGCAACCTCCCGCAAGCTCAGGCTGCCAAAGCCCCGATCCGCACTCAGTTGCGAGAGCGCCGCATCCATCAGTGCCCGCCGGGTTTTCAGTTTCTGCTCCGCTCTGGTTGCCAACGTCAGACTCCATCCGCTTTTAGAAAAGAAAGCATTCTAGCCGGCTGCAAACGTGCAGTCATCCGGCTACCTGATTTGCTTGCCAGTACGCCTGATTTTCAGCGTCATTGTGTTTATAATGGGCGGCTTTTCCGCTATGGTCGCTTCATTTTTTGAGCGGGCACTTACAAGCACCAATTTCGAACACATTAAACGTAACGGGAACCGGTATGCGCAGTCATTATTGCGGTGGGATTAACGAATCCCACATCGATCAGGAAGTCACACTTTGCGGATGGGTCCACCGCCGCCGTGACCACGGTGGGGTTATCTTCCTGGATCTGCGGGATCGGGATGGTATGTCGCAGGTGGTTGTTGATCCTGATACCCCTGAGAGCTTCGCGCTTGCGGAAAAAGTCCGCAGCGAGTTCGTGATCAAGGTAACCGGCCGGGTACGTCGTCGTCCTGCCGGCACCGAGAACAACAGCATGCCGACCGGGCAGGTTGAGCTTCTGGGTAAGGAACTGAGCATCCTGAACGCCGCCGCAACGCCGCCGTTCCCGCTGGATGAGCATGTCGACGTGGGCGAAGACGTGCGTCTTCGCTACCGTTTTGTGGACCTGCGGCGCCCGGAAATGATCAACCGCCTGCGTTTCCGTTCCCGGGTAACCAGTTATATCCGTAACTACCTGGACAGCAACGGCTTCATGGATGTGGAAACCCCCATCCTGACCCGAGCCACGCCGGAAGGTGCGCGGGATTATCTGGTACCGAGCCGTACCCACGAAGGTTCCTTCTTCGCGCTTCCTCAGTCGCCCCAGCTGTTCAAACAAATGCTGATGGTGTCGGGCGTCGATCGCTACTACCAGATTGCCAAGTGTTTCCGGGATGAAGACCTTAGAGCAGACCGTCAGCCGGAATTCACCCAGGTGGATATCGAGGCCTCCTTCGTTGACGAGGAGATCCTGATGGGCCTGAACGAGGACATGATTCGTTCCCTGTTCAAGGACGTACTGGATGTTGAGCTGCCAGCATTCCCCCGTATGCCGCACTTCGAGGCCATGCAGCGTTACGGCAGTGACAAGCCGGACCTTCGCATTCCACTGGAGCTGGTTGATGTGGCGGATCTGGTCGAAAGTGTCGATTTCAAGGTTTTCGCCGGTCCGGCCAAAGATCCCAAAGGCCGTGTGGCCGCCCTCAGGGTGCCGAAAGGTGGCGACCTGAGCCGCAAACAGATTGACGACTACACCAAATTTGTCGGTATATACGGTGCCAAAGGTCTCGCCTACATCAAGGTTAATGACCTGTCCAAGGGCGTCGAAGGCCTGCAGTCTCCGATCATCAAGTTCCTGGGCGAAGAGGTCGTGCAGGGAATTATGGAACGGGTTGGCGCAGAAGATGGCGACATCGTTTTCTTCGGCGCGGACAAGACCACGGTGGTGAACGAGGCACTGGGTGCGCTGCGGATCAAGGTTGGTCACGACCTGGATATGCTGACCAGTGAATGGGCGCCGCTGTGGGTGGTTGATTTCCCGATGTTTGAAGAACTGCCGGATGGCTCCCTGACGGCGATTCACCATCCGTTCACGGCCCCGGCCTGCAGCCCGGAAGAGTTTGCTGCCAACCCGGCCACGGCGCTCTCCCGTGCCTATGACATGGTGCTTAACGGTACCGAGCTGGGCGGCGGTTCTATTCGTATCCATAGCGAAAAAATGCAGTCCACGGTTTTCCGTGTTCTGGGTATTGAAGAGGAAGAGGCCCGCGCCAAGTTCGGCTTCCTGCTGGATGCCCTGAAGTACGGTTGCCCGCCCCATGGTGGTCTCGCGTTTGGCCTGGATCGTCTGGTGATGCTGATGACTGGTGCCACGTCCATCCGTGACGTAATCGCATTCCCGAAAACCCAGAGTGCCACCTGCCTGATGACCCAGGCGCCGGGCGAAGTGGATGAGAAGCAGCTGCGAGAGCTGCATATCCGCCTGCGCAAGCCGTCAAAGCCGGTCGAAGGCAACAAGGCGGAAGCCGGCGAGGGCAACGAATAAGTCAGTGATTTAAGGGAGGAGCTGTATGGCGGGTCACAGTAAGTGGGCCAACATCAAGCACCGCAAGGCGGCACAGGATGCCAGGCGGGGCAAGATCTTCACCAAAATCATTCGTGAGCTGACCGTAGCCGCGCGTCAGGGCGGGGGGAACCCAGATGATAACCCCCGTCTGCGCGCGGTCATCGACAAGGCGCTCACCGCGAACATGAAAAAAGACACCATCGAGCGCGCGGTAGAACGTGGCGCCGGTGGCGGCGATGACGACAACTACGAAGAGCTGACCTACGAAGGCTACGGCCCGGGCGGCGTGGCGATCTTCGTGGAAGTCATGACCGATAACAAGAACCGGTCTGTTGCTGAAATCCGTCACGCATTTAACAAGATGGGTGGCAACCTCGGCACTGACGGTTCGGTGGCCTACCTGTTCAGCAAGCAGGGCATCATAAGCTACGGTCCGGAGTGGGAAGAGGACCGGCTGGTGGAAGCCGTGCTCAGTGCTGGCGCCGAAGACCTTGCGGCCCAGGACGACGGTTCCTGGGAAATTGTCACCACGCCCGATCAGTTCCTGGACGTCAAGGAATCGCTGGTCAATGCGGGGCTGGTGCCGGACAATGCCGAAGTAACCATGGTTCCATCCACCCGAGTTGAGCTGGACAGGGACGGCGCAGAAACCATCCTCAAGCTCATCGATATGCTCGAGGATCTGGATGATGTTCAGAATGTTTACCACAACGCGGATATCTCCGGCGAGATCATGGAATCGCTTTGACCAGTCAGGGGCATTGATGTGGCGATAATTCTGGGCGTTGATCCGGGATCACGAATTACCGGTTACGGCGTCATTCGGGCCGATGGCCGACACATCGAGTATATCGATAGCGGCTGTATCCGGGTGGGCGAGAAGCCCATGGCAGAGCGCCTCCAGACCATCTTCCAGAGCCTTGCCACCCTGATTGGAGAATATCGGCCGGAAGAATTTGCCATTGAGCAGGTGTTCATGGCCCGCAATCCAGACTCCGCCCTGAAGCTTGGCCAGGCCCGTGGCGCGGCGATTGTCAGTGCCGCCAACAGCGGGCTGGCGGTTCATGAGTACTCGGCCCGGCAGGTTAAGCAGGCGGTCGTCGGCAAGGGTGGCGCTGACAAGTCCCAGGTGCAGCACATGGTTCAGGTGTTGCTCTCGCTTTCACGCAAGCCCCAGGCCGATGCGGCCGATGCGCTGGCAATTGCCATGTGCCATGCCCACATGAGCCAGAGTATTCTGCGGGTGGCCAGTGGCGCAGGAAAGGTTAGAAGCGGTCGCGTGCGACAACAATAAACCGCTCCCAGGAGCGACAGGAGATTCAGCTTGATTGGTCGTATCCGAGGTATTCTGGTTGAAAAGGCTCCGGGCCAGGCGCTGGTGGAATGCGCCGGGCTGGGGTACGAAGTCGACATTCCCTACACCACCTTCTTTCATCTGCCGGAAACCGGCGATGAAGTGACCCTGCATACCCATTTTGCCGTCCGCGAAGACGCCCAGAGCCTCTATGGCTTTGCTTCCAGCCTCGACAGGGATCTGTTTCGGCTGCTGATCAAGGTTAACGGTGTTGGTCCGAAACTGGCGGTCGGCATTCTTTCCGGTCTGGACGCCCAGCAATTTATTCGCTGTGTCGAGAACCGCGACTCCGGCTCGCTGGTCAAACTCCCCGGTGTTGGCAAGAAAACCGCAGAACGGCTTCTTATTGAAATGACAGACCGGATAGGGCAACTTGAAGGGCAATTTGTGCCAGCGTCGCCTGAGACGACAGGGCTGGGCCAAGTGGGCGGACAAGCCGGCTCTGGCGGTCCTGCTGCCACCGAAGAGGCAGAAGCTGCACTAATCGCACTGGGTTACAAGCCACAGGAGGCCACCAAGGCGATCAGCAAAGTGGCCGAGGAGGGCATGAGCAGCGAAACTCTCATTCGTCTGGCCCTGCGAAACATGATTCCGGCCTGATCGCCAGACTCTGTCGCGAACCTGTAGAGAGCGTAACGTGACACCTGCTAACCCCTTTGTACAATTGGGGCTGCGCTGGAATAGCGGGCAAACGTGAGGCACGATGTTGATTCCCACACTATGGGTGATGCCATGATCGAATCCGACCGGTTGATCTCGGCCCGGGCCGGTGAATACGAGGAAGTGCAGGACAGGGCCATTCGCCCGACTCTGCTGGCTGAATACGTTGGCCAGCCTACGGTCCGTGAGCAGATGGATATTTTTATATCCGCCGCCCGTGGCCGTCAGGAGGCGCTGGACCACGTTCTGATCTTTGGCCCGCCCGGTCTGGGCAAGACAACCCTGGCCAATATCATTGCCAACGAAATGGGCGTGTCCATCAAGACCACCTCCGGTCCGGTGCTTGAAAAAGCCGGGGACCTGGCAGCCATGCTTACCAACCTTGAAGAAGGTGACGTTCTCTTCATTGACGAGATTCACCGTCTCAGCGCCGCCGTCGAAGAAGTCCTGTATCCGGCGATGGAAGACTACCAGCTCGACATCATGATTGGTGAGGGCCCGGCGGCCCGATCCATCAAGCTCGATCTGCCGCCGTTCACCCTTGTCGGGGCCACCACCCGCGCGGGCTTGCTGACATCGCCCTTGCGGGACCGCTTCGGTATCGTGCAGCGGCTGGAGTTCTACAACACCGAAGACCTCACCAGCATCATTTTGCGTTCAGCGCGACTCTCTTCGGTTGCCGTTGATGAGGCGGGCGCGTTTGAAATTGCCCGCCGGTCAAGGGGCACGCCGCGGATTGCCAACCGTTTGTTGCGCCGCGTGCGGGATTTTGCGGAGGTCCGCGCCGACGGTCGGATTACTTCCGACATAGCCGATCAGGCCCTGAACATGCTGAAAGTGGATAACCAGGGTTTCGACCATATGGACCGTCGTCTGCTGTTGGCCATGATCGAAAAGTTCGACGGTGGGCCTGTGGGTGTCGAGAGCCTTGCGGCGGCAATCAGTGAGGAGCGCGGTACGATCGAGGATGTGCTTGAGCCCTTCCTGATACAGCAGGGTTACATGGTCCGTACCCCGCGGGGACGGATGGTGACCTCCAACGCCTATCAGCACTTTGGCGTCATTGCGCCGAAGTCCGGCAGGGAGGACGATCTTTTTGGTTGAGCAGACGCCAGAAGCAAGTTTCGAACTGCCGATCCGGGTCTATATTGAGGACACTGATGCGGGCGGCATCGTATTTCACGCCAAATATCTCCATTACATGGAGCGGGCCCGAACCGAATGGGTACGCAGTTGCGGAGTTGGCCTGAGGGCGGGGCTGGCAGACAACATCAGTTATGTCGTGCAGCGCCTGGACATTCATTACGCGGTAGCCGCAAAGCTTGATGATGAGCTGCTTGCTACCGCCGAACCGGTGGCCTTTGGCCGGGTATGGATGGACTTTCGGCAGCGTGTCCTGCGGGCCGCCGACCGCAAGCTTTTGAGTGATAGCAATGTGCGGGTCGCTTGCGTTGCGCTCGATACCGGCCGCCCCCGGCGTTTGCCGGAAAACATGCAGGATTTGCTGGCCAGGAATGTCCAGCCCACTGAAACGATAAACAGAACGAGCCAGGAGTAAGAAGTGGATTCAGAACTTTCAGTCTGGTACCTCATTGCAAATGCCGGTGTCTTGGTGCAGCTGGTCATGCTTTTGCTGGCCCTGGCGTCGATCATGTCCTGGGCGCTGATATTCCAGCGTTTGCAGGTATTCCGCAAAGCCAAGCGGGCTCAGCTGGCGTTTGAAGAGCGTTTCTGGTCCGGTATGGATCTGGGCCAGCTGTACCGGGAGGTGAATGCCGATCCGACGCCGTTCTCCGGCATGGAATCCCTGTTCCGCGCCGGTTTCAAGGAGTTTTCCCGGTTGCGCCAGCAAAGCCGGGACGCCGATGCGGTCATGGAAGGTACCCAGCGGGCAATGCGTGTAGCCTTTTCCCGGGAGCACGAGAGGCTTGAGGCCAGTCTGCCGTTTCTGGCCACGGTGGGCTCCACCAGTCCCTACATCGGCCTGTTTGGTACTGTCTGGGGCATCATGAACTCGTTCCGCGGCCTGGCCCAGGTTCAGCAGGCAACCCTGGCCACGGTGGCGCCCGGCATATCGGAAGCCCTCATTGCGACCGCCATGGGCCTGTTCGCCGCCATACCGGCCGTTATCGCCTATAACCGGTTCTCGGCCATGTCCGATGCGCTGCTGAAGAACTATGAAACCTTTGCTGATGAGTTTTCCAGCATTCTCCACCGTCGCGTGCATCAGAGCGAAAAGGGTGCGGCATGATGATCGCGGAATTCAGGGGCAGGGATCGGTTTAGGAGCACTGCTTTATGAAAGGCATGGGAATGATGCCGGAGAACCGGCGCAAGCCAATGTCGGAGATCAACGTGGTTCCGTACATTGATGTCATGCTGGTGCTGCTGATTATTTTCATGGTCACCGCGCCGATGCTGACCCAGGGGGTCAAGGTGGATCTGCCTCAGACGACCTCGGATCCGATCCAGGCCGATAAGGATGTTGAGTCCATTATTGTGTCCGTGGATGCGAACGGTGCGTACTACGTCGAGATTGGTGATGAGGGCAGTGACCCGATGTCTCTGGGTGAGGTTCGGGAACAAATTGCCAAGATACTGTCCCAGAGAACGTCCAGCGAGATTCTCGTTCGAGGTGATGAACATGTTGAATACGGCACGGTCGTACGTCTTATGGCGGAACTCCAGGGTGCCGGGGCCAGTAGTATTGGTCTGATTACCGAATCACCCCGGGACGACAATTGAGACCAGTGCGGGCAGGAGTGTTGTGAGAGATCACCAGCGCGAAGTAACCACAACCGGAGTGCCGCCGTGGAAATCACCGGTGGCGCTTTCGGTGACGCTGCACCTGCTGATTCTGGGTATCGCGCTGGCGGGCTGGTCATGGACCAGTCCTGTTGAGGAGCCGTCTCCCAGAAGCATATCGGCACGGTTGATTACCCAGCAGGAGCCTGAGCCAAGCCCTGTGGTGGATCCCGTCGATCAGCAGAAGCGTGATGAAGAGCGCCGTGCCGAAGAGCAGCGCCAGAGGGAAGAAGCAGAGCGTCAGAGGCAGGAGGAAGAAGCCCGCCGCATCGCCGAGCAGAAGCGCCAGGAAGAACAGAAACGACTTCAGCAGCAGAAAGAGCAAGAGCGCCAGGAAGCCGCGGCGAAGGAACAGGAAGCCCGGAAAGCCCGTGAAGAAGAGGCGGCCCGTAAAAAGGCGGAAGCGGAAGCTAAAGAACGTGCTCGACAGAAAGCCGAGGAAGAAAAGCGCCGTCAGGAAGAGGCCAGGCGAAAGGCCGAAGAAGAGAAGCGAAGACAGGAAGAACAGCGCAAGCGTGAAGAGGCGGAGCGCAAGCGCCAGGAAGAGCTGGCCCGCCAGGAAGCTGAGCGTAAGCGTGAAGAGGCGGAGCGAAAGCTTCGGGAGCAGCAGCTCGAGGCCCAGGCCGAGGCGGCCCAGCGGGCTCGGGAAGAGGAAGCCCGTCGCCGGCAGGAGGCCGCTGCCGCGAAGGCCCGGGAAGCTCAAATGCTGTCGGAGAGTGAGAAATACCAGGCACTCATTCGGGAGCGATTGAGCCAGGCGTGGTATCCGCCATCGTCGGCCACGGAGGACATGACTGCACGGCTCCAGATCACCCTGTTGCCGACCGGCGAGCTTTCCGGAGTGCGTCTGGTCAGTAGCAGTGGCAACACTGCGTTTGATAATTCCGCTCTGGGGGCAGTGCGCTCACTGAGCCGTTACCCGATACCCAATGATCGGGATACCTTTGAACGGTATTTCCGACAGTTTACGATTGAATTCAACCCACGCCGGTTGAGATAAGGATACGGATAACACCATGACACATTGGATTTGGTATAGACCGTCCAGAGCCCTGCTCGCCGCCATTGCCCTGATCTTTTTTGTGGTATCAGGAGCACGCGCCGAGCTGTTGATCCGGATTACTGAAGGTGCGGGTTCCGCCATTCCTGTTGCGGTGGTGCCCTTCGCCGAGTCCGGCCAAATGCCAGCTGGAGACAAGGTTGGCAGTATTGTTCAGGCCGATCTGACCATGACGGGGGAGTTTCGTACCCTGCCTCCGGAGAAAATGCTGAGTCTGCCATCCAGGCGTGAAGAAGTGTATTTCCGCGACTGGCGTCTGCTCGGCCAGCGCTACGTCCTGGTCGGCGCGCTCACCCGAAGCGGTGATCGTGTCCAGGCGCGGTATGAGCTGTTCGATGTGAACCGCGAAGAAAGAATTCTTGGCGAGACAGCGGCTGCACCTGCTTCCAATATACGCTCTCTTGCGCACCACATCAGCGACAAGGTGTATGAGGCGATCACTGGTGTGCCCGGCGCTTTTTCAACCAAGCTGGCTTATGTGACGCTGGACACTGCCAATGGCAAGCCCCGTTACCGGCTTCAGGTGAGTGATGTCGATGGCAAGCGAGCCCGGATACGCCTGGAAAGCCAGGAGCCCATTTTGTCTCCGGCCTGGTCACCGGATGGTGAGAAGCTGGCCTATGTCTCGTTCGAAACTGGAAAGCCGGTTATTTTTGTTCATGAACTTGCGACCGGTAAGCGTAGCAAGGTGGCCGATTTTCCGGGGCTGAACTCCGCGCCGGCCTGGTCCGACGACGGCAGGTCGCTGCTGATGACCCTTTCAAAGGATGGCAACGCCGAAATCTACCGGATGAACCTGGAAAGCCGGCAACTGACCAAACTCACCAACCACTGGGCCATCGATACCGAACCGACCTACGACGCCAGTGGCGAGGGAATTTTCTTCACCTCGGATCGCTCGGGCGGCCCGCAGATCTACCATATGGAAACACCGGGGGCCGAGCCCCGTCGTATTACCTTCGGTAGCCGTTACAACGCCCGACCGAGGCCCGACAATGACGGAGAGTATGTGTATTACGTTCACCAGCGGGATCGGGCATTCCACATCGCCCGTACCGAACTGAAAACAGGGGAGGAGACCATCCTTACCCGGACGGAGTCTGATGAGTCTCCCAGTGTTGCGCCCAACGGCCGGATGCTGATCTACGCTACCCGGCAGAACGGCACCAACGTGCTCACGGTTATTTCCGCGGATGGTGGGGCAGCCTACAGCCTGCCAGCATCCGAAGGCGATGTCCGCGAGCCCGCCTGGGGACCTTTGGTTCGTTGATTGCCGGGCTTTTCCGGCGTCAGAAGTTAATCAAGTAATTAAGCCAATCAACTGAAAGGAAGGAAATATGAATTTTTCGGCTCAATCAAAAGCATTCGCACTGTTGCTGTCTGTCGGTTTCGTCGCTGGCTGTAGCTCTACTGGTGGTACGTCGGAGGAAGGCGGTGAGTACGGCTCCGATGTTGCTGCGGTCGATCAGGAAGGCGGCTCCACTGTTTATGGCGGTGATGACCAGGATGGTGTTTCTTCTTCAGCCATGACCGAAGAAGAGCGCATGGCAGCGCGCGAACAGGCAGAGCAGCAGGCTCTGCGCGAAGTTACCGTGTTCTATTTTGATTTCGACACTGCCGAAATCAAACAGGAGGCCCGCGACGTGCTGGTGGCCCACGCCAGGTTCCTCGCCAATAACCCGGGTCAGAATGTTCGCATTGAAGGCCACGCCGATGAGCGCGGTACCAAGGAATACAACCTGGCTCTGGGCGAGCGTCGTGCCAACGCGGTACAGCGTTTCCTGATCGTTAATGGCGCTTCACGTGGCCAGCTCGAAACCGTAAGCTATGGTGAAGAGAAGCCGGCAGTGATGGGTTCCAGCGAAAGCGCATGGGCCCAGAACCGTCGTGTGGAACTCGTATTTGAGTAATCACACAGGAAGGACCATGAGAAAAGCACTCATGGCGACAGTGGTGCTCCCGTTTGCCCTCGGGCACGCGGGAGCAGCCCTGGCGCAATCAGCCCCGGACAGCCAGCGCAACGCAAATAACAGCCAGGCGACGTCTGAACTGTTCTACATGATCCAGCAGCTTCAGGGCGAAGTCAGGCGACTCCAGGGTGAAGTGGAGGAGCAGAGGCACCTGATTGAGCGACTGCAGCAACAGGGTCGGGACCGCTATATCGATCTGGACCAGCGTATTCTGGACCTGTCGGAAAAAGTGGCTTCGCAACCGGCTCCCGAGGCCAGTGCTGGCAACGCCTCCTCCGGGTCCGGTCCAGCTCCGGAGACCAGGGAATATCGCCAGCCGGATGCCGAGGAACGAAAGGCCTACGAGCAGATCCAGGATCTGATTCGCAACCAGAAAAAATACGATGAGGCTATCAGCCGGATATACGAGTTCATCGATGAATACCCGGAGGGTGATCTGACGGTTAACGCCTATTACTGGCTGGGTGAGGTGTATCTGGTCAAGCCGCAACTGGAACAGGCCAAGCAGGCGTTCACCATTGTTGCTACCCGTTTTTCCGATCACCGCAAGGCACCGGATGCCGTCTACAAGCTGGGTGTGACCCATGATCGCCTGGGTGAAGAGGAACAGGCCCGACGCAGCATGCAAACCGTGATTGAGGATTACCCCTCCAGCAGCGCTGCCGACCTGGCCAGGAAGTTTCTGGAGTCCCAGAACAGCTGATTGCCGGGCGTGGCAAAAATGTTGAGAAACCTGAAAAAAAGGGGTTGATCAACGGCCAAAAATCATTACTATATGCGCCTCGTTTGGGTCGTTAGCTCAGTTGGTAGAGCAGTTGGCTTTTAACCAATTGGTCGAAGGTTCGAATCCTTCACGACCCACCAAACACGAAATACCGGGTGGGCTGAGTCATTCGGTATGGATTGAAGCCTCGGCTTCAGTAGCAGTTCAGGGTCGTTAGCTCAGTTGGTAGAGCAGTTGGCTTTTAACCAATTGGTCGAAGGTTCGAATCCTTCACGACCCACCAAATAACAGGAACCTGCGGGTTTTTGTGAAAAAAGAGCCTCCGGGCTCTTTTTTTTTGCGTATACGTTCCTACCTAGGTAAACAGGTAACAGAAAAAGCAATCACAAGTTTGTGATAGCACTGTTTCAGAAACATTAAGGCCGGGGCGTGAATGCTATAATGCCCCGGTTCACGCAATACAGAGACGCAGTAATGACATACGCCGAAGACCGTATCCTTGTTCAAGAACACCTGGCCCATGCCGCCGAGCCAAAGCCGCTCAGCGAGGACGAAAAGTCCGAGCTGGAGGCTCGCATCAAATCGGCCCTGAAGGATCAGGATGCGGTGCTTGTGGCCCATTACTACACCGATCCAGACATTCAGCGTCTTGCTGAGGAAACCGGCGGCTGTGTTGCGGATTCCCTGGAGATGGCCCGGTTTGGCAACCAGCACCCGGCTTCCACTGTCGTGGTGGCCGGCGTGAGGTTCATGGGTGAAACCGCGAAGATCCTGAACCCGGAAAAGCGTGTTCTGATGCCAACGCTTGAGGCAACCTGCTCGCTGGATGTGGGTTGTCCTGCAGACGAGTTCGCCGAGTTTTGCGACCAGAACTCAGACCGCACGGTCGTGGTCTATGCCAATACGTCCGCTGCGGTGAAAGCGAGGGCAGACTGGGTGGTCACCTCAAGCTGTGCCCAGGCCATTGTTGAAGATCTGGACGCCCGCGGCGAGAAAATCCTCTGGGCACCGGACAAGCATCTGGGGCACTACGTCCAGAAAACCACGGGCGCTGATATGCTGCTCTGGGATGGTTCCTGCATTGTCCATGAGGAATTCAAATCCCGCGGGCTGGAGGATCTGAAAGCCCTGTATCCGGACGCGGCGGTGCTGGTCCACCCGGAATCACCGGATGCTGTGGTTGAGATGGCGGATGTTGTGGGTTCAACCTCACAGCTGATTCACGCTGTCCAGACCTTGCCCAACGAAAAGTTCATCGTTGCCACTGACAACGGCATCTTCTACAAGATGCAACAGCTGGCTCCGAACAAAACGCTGATTGAGGCGCCCACCGCAGGCAATGGCGCCACGTGCCGTAGCTGCGCCCATTGCCCCTGGATGGCCATGAACGGCCTGCAGAATCTGTTGCAGGTGCTGGAGCGGGGCGATCAGGAAGTGTTTGTGGATCCGGAACTGAGAAAGAAAGCACTGCAGCCTCTGCAGCGCATGCTGGACTTTACCGCCAACATGAATCTCAAGGCTGCTGGCAACGCCTGATCAGCTGTTGGCCCGGGCGTGCAGGCGGTTAGTGATTTCCGCCAGCCGCTCGGTCACAATCTGCCGCTGCGGCGCGCCCGCCGGCAACTTCTCCTGCGCCTGCCTGAGCTGACGCTGGGCCGATTCCAGATCGCCCATCAGGACATCGTATTCTGCGCGGGCACGATGCACACCGACGATGTTTCTTGCCATGCCCTCGGCCTCCGCGAGTTTCAGCCAGAGGTGTTCCTGCCCGGGCAACTGACGGGTCAGCTGTTTCAGGTATTCAGCCGCTGCCGCGCCATTGCCATCTGCTATTTCCGTGCGGGCCAGGGTGTGGGTAATCGGATAGTTCCCCGGATTCCTGGCCAGTGCGTCTTTCAGGATAGTCCGCGCCTCGTCCATACGGTTCTGGGCCAGCCTGACTTCCGCAAGGGTCACCTGAAACGTGATCCGCCCCGGATTACTGGCCAGCAGATCGTTCAGCACTGCCACGGCCTTGTCGTATTGTCTGTCCTCCAGATAGGCCACGGACAAACCGTATCGGATAGCGTCGTTTCGCTGGACATCCGGTCGATCCAGGTAGGCCTCGAAGGTTTCCACGGCAACGTCGGGTGAGGGCGCATAGTGCACCTGGAGCCGGCTGCGCATCAGGTGATACTCCTGGCCGTCTCTGATATTTTCGTCTGGATATTGCTCGGCCCGGCTGCGGGTGTCGGCAACCCGGCTCTGGGTCAATGGGTGTGTGGACAGATACTCGGGCAGGCGATTTCCCTGCATACGGTTCTGGCGCATCATGATCTCGAACATTTCGGGCATGCCGCGAGGGTCCATGCCAGCGCTGGCCAGAATATCGAGCCCGACCCGGTCAGCTTCCTGCTCATGGGAACGGCTGTAGGCGAGCATGTTCTGGGCTGCCAGGGCCTGGGTCCCGGCAATGGCGGCGAACCCAATGTCCGACTGGGTGACCGCGGAGAGCACGATGCCGGCGATCATGCCCGCCAGTGTGAGGGGCGCGCTGGTTTCCTGCTGTTCCATGCGTCGGGCAAAATGCCGCTGGCTAAGATGGGCAAGCTCGTGGGCCAGGACGGAGGCAAATTGTTGCTCGGTGGCGGCATTAAGGAACAGGCCGCCGTTAACGCCAACGATGCCACCGGGCACGGCAAACGCATTAATGGCCGGGCTGTCGATCAGCGCAAGGGTCAGGTCCCGGTTCTGGAGTGGCGCCGAGGGCACGAGACGATAGGTGATGGCGCTCAGGTAATCATAGACCAGCGGGTCACTGATCCTCGGTGCTGACCGTCGGATCGACACCATAACCTGCTGGCCGATATCCGATTCCTGTTGACCCGCAATCAGGCCTCCACCAGCGCCGCCAATGCTCGGTAGCCTGCTTTCCTGGGCATGAGTCGGCAAGGAGACAAGCAACAGTGCCAGCAGGGCGGAGATGGCCAGTGCCGGGAGCGTGCGGGGTCGGGGTTGGTTAACAATCATGTAGTGCCGGGTGCCTGTGGTCTGATTCGCCGTTTGACAGCGGTTTACGAGAAAAAGTTCGGATCCCCTGCTTGAAGAGGATTGTGATGCAATACATTATCACTGTCGGCATAATGCCCGCTTGTTAAATCCGCTTATTATTTTGTGATGGTGTATCGCTAGTATGGTTGATCGAACGCTTGATGCCTCCGGGTTGCGCTGCCCGATGCCGCTGCTGAAAACGAAGCTGGAACTGAACAGCATGGCGCCCGGCGAGGAGCTGGAGGTGATTGCCACGGATTCCGGTTCGGCCCGCGATATCCCGGCTTTCCTGGAGCTGTCCGATCACAAGCTGATGAGCAGTTCCGAAGCCGCCGGGCAGTACCGGTTTGTGATAAAGTGCGGCGGATAAAGTTTCGGAGCTGTAAATGATCAGGACACTACGCGGTCTCGCACATAAATACTTCTCGGATGAAGAAGCGGTCATCCTGTTCCTGATACTGGTAACGGGGACCATCTTCGTTATCTGGTTCGGTGCCATGCTTGCACCGGCCATTGCCTCCCTGATCATCGCCTTCATTTTGCAGGGCCTGGTAACGAAGCTCAACAAGCTGGGTGTGCCGGAGGCAGTGTCGATCATCGGGGTGTTCCTGGTGTTCCTCGGTGTGCTCGTCGGTTTCCTGTTTGGGCTTTTGCCGCTGATCTGGACCCAGCTGAGTAACCTGGCCGGTGAGGCACCGCGAATCATTCGGGAGCTGCAGTCCTATCTGGAGCTTCTGCCGCAGCAATACCCGCACCTCATATCTGGAGAGGCCGTCACTACGGTTTACAGCCAGGTGAGTACCGAAGTGGGGCATCTGACCCAGTGGCTGGTGTCTTTCTCGTTATCGAGCATTCCGGATCTGGTGGCGCTGCTGATCTATATGGTGCTGGTACCCATTCTGGTGTTCTTCTTCCTCAAGGATCGTGAGGTTCTTCTCAGCTCCATAGCCAGGATGCTGCCACCTCAACGCCCGATGATGCTGCAGATCTGGCATGAGGTGAATCTTCAGTGCGCCAATTATGTCCGCGGCAAGGCGGTGGAGATTCTCATTGTTGGCGGTGCCACTTATATTTCCTTCAAGCTATTGGGCATGCCCTATGCGGCACTGCTCTCACTGCTGGTGGGCCTGAGCGTTGTTATTCCTTACATTGGTGCCGCTGTTGTAACCATCCCTGTTGCGGTGATTGCCTTGTTCGCTTTTGGCTGGGGCAGTCAGTTTATCTGGGTCATGGTCATCTATGGCGTCATTCAGGCTCTTGATGGCAATGTTCTCGTGCCCATTCTTTTCTCGGAGGTGAACAACCTCCATCCGGTGGCGATTATCGTCGCGGTCTTGTTCTTCGGGGGCATCTGGGGCTTGTGGGGTGTTTTCTTCGCGATTCCGCTGGCAACGATGCTCAAGGCCGTGTTTGCCGCCTGGCCGGTAAAGGAGTCTGCGCCGCTGACCGAAACCAGCGAAGCCTGAAAGGCGCTTAAAGCGCCTTTACAGCCTCCAGGACCTCGTCCGCGTGGCCTTTGACTTTTACGCCACGCCATTCAGCCCTCAGTACCCCGTCCTTGTCGATCAGGAAGGTGCTGCGATCGACGCCCATGTATTCCTTGCCGTAGAGCTTTTTCAGCTTGATGACGTCAAACAGCTTACAAAGCGCCTCGTCCTTGTCTGAAATCAGGTGGAAGGGAAACTCATGCTTGGCCCGGAAATTCTCATGGGCTTTCAGGCCGTCTCTGGATACCCCGAGAATGACCGTATCCATCTCTTCAAACTGCTTCATCCGGTCGCGGAAGTCCTGGCCTTCGGTGGTACAGCCGGGAGTGTTATCTTTTGGATAGAAATAAATCACAACATTCTGACCCTTCAGATCATCCAGCCGGATGGTCTGGTCTCCGGTGGCTGCGGCTTCAAAATCCGGAACGGGTTTGTTTAACTCGACGGATGGCATGACATCTCCTTTAATTCCCTTGTGTCAGTTCGTGCCCAACATTACCATATCGGTTTTATTCGGACGGAGCTTTTATGATTACGGGTAGCCTTGTCGCACTGGTCACGCCCATGCATCCCAACGGTGACATCCACTGGGAGGATCTGGACAAGCTGGTAGACTTTCATCTTGAAAACGGCACGCACGGCATTGTTGCTGTGGGCACCACCGGCGAATCCGCAACGCTCGACCCGGAAGAGCATTGCCAGACCATCGGCCACATCATCAAACGCGTTGATGGCCGAATCCCGGTTATTGCGGGTACGGGCGGTAACAGTACCCGTGAGGCCATTGAACTGACTGCGGCAGCCCACAAACTTGGCGCCGACGCCTGCCTGCTCGTTGTTCCTTACTACAACAAACCGACCCAGGAAGGCCTGTACCAGCATTTCAAGGCCATCGCCGAAGCCGTCCCCGGCATGAGCCAGATGTTGTACAACGTGCCCGGTCGAACCGCCTGCGACATGCTGAACGAGACCGTGCTCCGGCTTGCCGATATCCCGAACATCGTGGGTATCAAGGATGCCACCGGTAATATTCCCCGGGGCGCCGAACTGATCGAAGCATTGAACGGCCGTCTGGCTGTGTACTCGGGTGATGACGCCACGGCGGCCGAGCTAATGCTGGCCGGTGCCAAGGGTAACGTTTCTGTTACTGCCAATGTTGCTCCCAGGGGAATGTCGCAGCTGTGCGAAGCGGCCGTTGCCGGCAACCGCGAGGAGACAGAGCGTCTTAACGAGCTATTGATGCCGCTGAACCGGAAGTTGTTTCTTGAGGCGAACCCGATTCCGGTGAAATGGGCACTCCATCGCATGGGGATGATTGGAGAAGGCATTCGCTTGCCGCTGACACCGCTTAGCGAAAAGTTCCATAGCGAAGTGGAAGATGCCCTCAAGGCCTCAGGTGTACTCTGAGTTTGCTTAAATCATCCCATCCCCGGAGTAACCTGATGCAGGTTCTAAAAGGAACCGGTAGTACCTTGATGTTGAAGCCCATTGTTGTTGGTTCCGGGCTGCTGCTTCTGGCAGCAGCTTCGGGATGCAGTCTGGTAGAAGACCGCTCCGAGCGTTATGTGAATGCCACGGAAGGGCAGCCGCTGGAACTGCCGGCGACTGCCGACGATTCCCGCTTCAGCCAGACCATGCCCATTCGTGATGTCCAGCCGGCCGATGCCAGCAAGATGTATCCGTCCGATATACCGCGTCCGCCGGACATGACCTCGGACATTCTGGATGAAAACTATGTGATCGAAGAGCTCGATGGCCGGCTCTGGCTGCTGGTTAACGACGTGCCGGGAAGAATCTGGCCGGCCGTGAACAGCTACCTGTCAGAGCGTGGTCTGGGTGTCGGCTTCGATAGCCCCCAACTGGGTATTCTGCAGACCGAGCTGGCCAACTTCAGCAAGCGCGCCCGGAATCTGGTGGAACTGTCTGATAATCCGTCTGCCGATGAGCAGAAAGTGGTTCTCCAGGTGCGTATGGCGCCTGGCGTTCGTCGCAAGACCACCGAAATTCAGTTGCGCAGGGTGGACGTTGCTGATCAGCCGGACGAGCTGATTCCCTGGGCGGAAGTGACCGATCCTTCGGAGCAATCACTGGAATTGCAAAGGCGCCTGTTGACTGACCTGGGCGATTTTCTCAGGGCCCGAGAGGAAACCAAGTCCTTTTCCCGCGCCGCATCCGGAATGGTCAGCGATCCTCTCGTTCGCCTGATTTCAGAAAATGATGAGGCGGTCGCGATCCGCATGGACCTTGATTACGGTCGCTCCTGGGCTGAAGTGAGCCGGGCTCTGACAGACTCGGGTATTCCGGTTGTTGATCTCAACCGCAGTGAAGGCTGGTTCCATGTCGACTTCCGCACCGAAGACGAGCGGGATCCGGGCTGGTTCAGCTGGTTCAGCGACAAAGAAGCACCCCAGCATACCCACACGGTTAACCTCAGCCAGCAGAGTGACGCAATCGTCATCTCTGCCGAGGACGTTCCGGGTTACACGGGCAGCCGCACGACGCCGGATCTGCTCGCGCAACTGTTCGATTACCTATACTGATTCAGGAAGAGGCCGCCAACGGTGGCCGCTTTTCGGAGACCCCCAATGGAAAAACGCGAAGAACTGTATGCCGGTAAGGCAAAATCCGTCTACCGGACTGACAACCCCGACCGCTTTGTGCTGGAGTTCCGTGACGACACATCCGCCTTTGATGGCGAGAAAAAGGAACAGCTCAACCGCAAGGGCATGGTGAACAACAAGTTCAATGCGTTCATTATGGAGAAGTTGGAAGCGGCGGGTGTACCGACCCATTTTGAAGGGCTGCTGTCTTCCACTGAGTCGCTGGTTAAAAAACTGGACATGATTCCGGTCGAGTGCGTGGTTCGCAACGTGTCTGCCGGCAGCCTCTGCCGCCGTCTTGGAGTGGAAGAAGGCCAGGAACTGAATCCGCCCACCTACGAACTGTTTCTGAAGAACGACGCTCTCCACGATCCCATGGTTAACGAATCTCTGGCCGTGAGCTTCGGCTGGGCTGCAGCCGATGAGCTGGAGCAGATGAAAGAGCTTACCTACCGTGTGAACGACGTGCTCAAGGCCCTGTTTGATGACGCTGGCATGCTGCTCGTGGACTACAAGCTCGAGTTCGGTCGCAGTGAAGGCAAGATCGTGCTGGGCGATGAATTCAGCCCGGACGGTTGCCGGATCTGGGACAAGGAAACCCGCAAGAAGATGGATAAGGATCGCTTCCGCCAGGGGCTGGGCGACGTTATCGAAACCTACGAGGAAGTCGGGCGCCGTTTGGGAATCCAGTTCGACTGATTGAAACTTATAACAAATTCGAAAGGTGTGTCATGCGTAAACTGATGCTTGCTGTAGGTGGTTCACTGATCCTGGTGGCGCCTCTGTCCCAGGCGGATATAGTGGGTCTGGGTGCCAGCGTAAGTTACTGGGATTCTGATCTGTCCGGCCAGGCGGCCAACAATGGTGATGTGGTCGACGTCGAAAACGATCTGAGTCTTGATAGCGACTCCAATGCCAATGCGTCCTTGTATCTGGAACATCCGGTGCCCTTATTGCCCAATGTTCGCCTTAACTACACCGTAATCGAGCAAAGTGGTCGTGGCCGCCTCGGTACCTCCGGATTCGTCGGTATTCCGGGCAGCGTTGAGGTTCAATCTGACTTCGATCTCGACCAGCTGGATCTGACCCTTTATTACGAGGTTCTGGATAACTGGGTGAATTTGGATCTTGGCATTACGGCCCGCGATTTGTCCGGCGAATTGGTTGTTCAAGACACTGACGGCCTCTTTAGCCCGAGTGAGACCAAGGTGGACGGGGTGATTCCCATGGGCTATCTGGCGGCACGTTTTGATCTGCCGTTAACCGGCGTGTCGGTTGGTGCAGAAGGCAACTTCATCAGCTTCGATGGCGACTCGCTGCACGATTTCAACGCCT
>CAZFQI010000019.1:40211-43168 GCA_964520755.1 uncultured Marinobacter sp.
GCAGAAGGCAACTTCATCAGCTTCGATGGCGACTCGCTGCACGATTTCAACGCCTACGGCCAATATGAAATCTCGCTGATTCAGTTGCGCGCTGGCTACCGTCAGATGTCCATTGATTACGAAGACGGCAATGACCGCCTGGATGTCGAGATAGGTGGGCCGTTTGTGAGTGCTGGCGTGTCCTTCTGATGCCGGCATTCGTTCCAAGGAGAGAAACGTGAAGATTCTTGTTACCGGTACAGCCGGTTTTATTGGCTCACACCTGGCACATCGCCTGCTCGACCGGGGCGATGAGGTCATTGGCGTGGATAACGTCAATGACTACTACGACGTGAACCTGAAGGAAGCCCGGCTTCAACGCCTCACTGGCAAGGCGGGCTTTACCGAGGTCCGCGAGGATGTGGCTGACCGGGCCGCCATGGAAGCGCTTTTTGCCGAGCATAAGCCAGAGCGTGTTGTGCATCTGGCGGCCCAGGCGGGCGTGCGGTATTCCATCGAGAACCCCCACGCCTACGTCGATGCCAACCTTGTTGGCTTCATGAACATCCTTGAAGGTTGCCGGCACAACAAGGTAAAGCACCTTGTGTATGCCTCCAGCAGTTCGGTGTATGGCGCTAATGAAGCCATGCCGTTCTCCGTGCACGACAACGTGGATCATCCCCTGAGTCTCTATGCGGCCTCCAAGAAGGCCAACGAACTCATGGCCCACACATATAGCCATCTGTACAACCTGCCAACCACCGGCCTGCGGTTTTTTACCGTTTACGGACCTTGGGGCCGGCCGGATATGGCGTTGTTTATCTTTACCAAAAAGATTCTCGCCGGCGAGCCGATCGATGTCTTCAACCATGGTCACCATCGGCGGGATTTCACCTACATTGATGATATCGTGGAAGGCGTGATCCGGACCCTCGATCATGTCGCTGAGCCCAACGATCAGTGGAGTGGTGCAACGCCGGACCCCGGCACCAGCAAGGCGCCATATCGGTTGTATAACATCGGCAGTAACAACCCGGTTGAGCTGTCCCGGTTCATCGAGATTATTGAGGAACGGGTCGGCAAGAAAGCGGAGAAAAACCTGCTTCCGTTGCAGCCGGGGGATGTTCCCGCCACCTACGCCAATGTCGACGATCTGATCAACGACGTAGGCTATAAGCCGGCTACTCCCGTAGAGGAGGGGATTGCCAGGTTCGTGGACTGGTATCGGGACTTCTACAACGTGTGAAAAAGGGCCAGCAAATGCTGGCCCTTCTCGTATCTGAGATTCGAATATGGAGCATGGGCGATGATGGCAGTGTTGCAAAGATGGTTTTTGATAGCCGGGCTTATCGGCCTGAGCGGCTGCACCGGCCTTCCGGAGGACATTGAGCCAGTCACCGGTTTTGATAGCGACCGGTACCTGGGTACCTGGTACGAAATCGCCCGCCTGGACCATTCATTCGAGCGCGGTCTAACCAATGTTTATGCCGAATACAGCCTTAACGAGGACGGCAGCGTAAAGGTCATCAACCGCGGCTATAACGCCGAAGAAGAGCAATGGGAGGAAGCTGACGGCCGTGCCGTATTTGTCGAAGACGAAAACACAGGCCATCTGAAGGTCTCCTTCTTCGGGCCCTTTTACGCCTCTTACGTGGTGTTCGAGCTCGACAAGGAAGAGTATTCGTATTCCTATGTGACCGGTTACAACCGTGACTATCTATGGTTCCTCTCACGCACGCCGGAAGTCAGTGACGAAGCGATGGAGGCGTTCAGGGATCGAGCCAGGGCGGAAGGATTCGATCTGAATGAATTGATCCTGGTAGGGCAGGAAAAGAACCTTGAGGAGCCCTGAGGTTACCCGCCTAAAGCGGTCTGAACTCCTCAAGCCGGGCGTACTTGGTAAACCGTTGGCCATCCCAGTAGAGCGTATAGTGGCCAGCCTGAACAACGGGTGTCGTTGCCGGTGGCCGGAACAGGGCAACGGCTTCTGCCCCCGGGTTACGGACTGAGTTATACAGAACCCCGAATTCACCAGCATTCAAAAGATCCGCGGCGACCTTCTGCCCGGGTTCATAGTTGGTGTCATGCATGTATTGGTGCTGGTTCCGAAGGTCCACCAGTGGTTTAGCCACGTGGCCACTGTAGCAACGGACCACTGCTGAAAAATCGTCCCCAACACCAAAGCCCCGCCATACATTGCCGGCATGGTAGACCCATTCCCGGAGTGCCGTTTCAACAGAATCGCCCGCATAGTAAGCCCCACGGTTTCGGGTATTGAAACGCCCCTCAGCGGGGTAGCAGAAGGACGCCATGACGGGGCTCCAGCCGGGGCCGGCCCGGAAGTCTGCTTTATCGACGTAACGGGGCCAATGCGCAATGCGGTCGCTGGTGGCGGCCTCCAGCTCCGCAAGAAGCATGGAATCAGGGCTTTCAAAGCAGTCGATCGGAGGGTGCTTGCTATGGATGATCCGGTGATGCTTCCATTCAGGCTTTACACGATTCAACTCAGACTCCCTGTCTCTTTGATATTTTCATCCGCGCATCGCGTCAAGGTTCCGGCGCACGTAATAGAGCGCATCCATGGACCCTTGCTCAAGCAGGTAGTCGCGGATCGATGTTCCCTGCAGGCCCATTAGCTCGATTGGTGTCTGGAACCACTCATACGCCAGTTGCTCATGTCCGGCCGGCGTAAGCAATGTCAGGGCCTTGTGAATGCCCAGGAGCAGGCTGATCCGATCCATGGTATCCCGTGAGACTTCCACTTCATCTCCGCGATTGACCCGCTGCTGCCAATCTGTAAGCGTCCTGCGACGAATGCCACCAAGAAGGATTCCCAGTTGATCCATAGTCAGCCCCCAGTGCTCCCGGTGTTCAAATAACCAGCGAAGTCCGGCTGTGCTATGGGTAGCCGTCAATCCACGCCCGGCATTCGTGGGTGGGGTAATGTCCAATGGCTGATGGTGCTTCAAGCCAAGCAT
>CAZFQI010000020.1:0-42688 GCA_964520755.1 uncultured Marinobacter sp.
CCCGTCCCGAGGCCGAGCTGGTGTCAGCACTCAGAAAACGTCAGGCGGCCTGATACCATGCCGTTACGGACGCTGCTGAATGAAGAGAGTTTATCCGAGGGCCCTTGAGGCCCTCCGATCTGTATCCCGTCATGATTTTGTTTCCGGCTCTGATCTGGTTCCATCGATCACCGGCCACTCCATTCCCCGCGAAGAAACCGTCAGTCATATCCTTTCCCTGCTTCCGGAGATCGAACCGGATCAGGTCGTGATGCATGTGGGCGGTGGCTCCGGGTATCTCGCCGCCGTGCTATCAGGCCTCGCCCATCGCGTGATCTACCTGGAGAAAAATGCCGTTGTCGCGGAAGCGGCCAGGGAGCGTTTCTTCCGGCTCGGTTTGCATAATGTGGATGTTCTGGTTGCCAGTGCGGAACAAGCGCCGCTGCCCGATCCGCTATGCGACCTTGTGCTGTGCACCACGTTCGTCACGGAGCGGGGTGCCCTGGCCCGGCTGCTGCGGGAGGGCGGACACCTGGTCTGCCTTGAAGGGCGTGCCGGACCAGTGCCAAGCCTGGCCATGTTTATCAGGCGTGACTCCAGGCTGGAGAGGGTGCGGACCCTGGGTTGGGTCGACTTTAACCGTAACGTGGAACAGATTCTCATTGACCAGGGCCTTGTCGATGACAGCCTCCTGGCCGAGGCAAAGCTCGAGGCCGCAAAACAGAATTGCCGTTTGCTCGATGTTCTTCGGCGCAAATTGAACCTTGAAGAGATAGATCTGTATCGTTCCCTTGCCCGGCAGCGGGGTATGACCTTCACTGACGCGGATGACCTGCTGCCGGATCTCCATCCAGCCTTGTTCCGGCGCTTCTCCAGGACGTTTCTGGACTTATCGCGCCTGATTCCCATTGCTGAGGATGACGGCAGAATCACCGTGGTAACAGATGATCCGGACGCTCGCACAGACCAGCTGGAGCGCCTGAGCCCCAATCAGGTGGTAGATTGCCTGCTGGTAACACCAACGGATTTCCGTCGTCTCTGGTCGGCACTCGATCTGACTGCAAAGGGCCGCAGTTTCGCTGCGGATCACGGCGTTGCTACGGAGCCGGCGTCGGGCAGGGCCAAGAGCAACGATCAGCTGCTGGGTAAAGACCCTGCAAACAAGCACGTCAGTCCCTATCTGGTGTCTGTCTACGAAGCCATACTGCTGGATGCGGTGAGCGAGAAAGCCAGCGACATTCACATCGAGCAGTACGGTGAACGCATTCGTATCCGCCTGCGGGTGGATGGCGACCTCCATGATCTACCCCAATACCAGTTGTCGCCCCGGGAGATCAAAGGGGTGATCAACGTGATCAAGCTGCGTGCAGAGCTGAACATTGCCGAGCACCGGCTGCCCCAGGGCGGACGTTCGCGCCTGCAACTGGGCGACATGGCCTACGATCTGCGGATCCAGACCCAGCCGTCGCTCCATGGCGAAAATGCGGTTATACGTCTGCTACCCCAGACAGGGCGTGCCATGACCATCGCCGAGCTCGGCATGTCATCCATGATCGGTGCACGCTATCAGCGACTGCTGGATAATCCGGCGGGGCTGGTGCTGGTGGTGGGGCCGACCGGCTCCGGCAAGTCCACCACCTTATATGCCGGGCTGCAGACCCTGGCCGATGATGGCCGTCGGAAAGTGATTACGGTGGAAGACCCCATCGAGTACTCCATCGATAACATCCAGCAGACCCGGGTGCGGTCGGAAATTGGCTTTGGTTTCGCTGACGCCATGAGAGCGTTTGTCCGGGAAGATCCGGATGTGATTCTGGTGGGCGAGATTCGCGACCAGGAAACCGCACTGGAAGCAATCCGGGCTTCCCAGACCGGGCACGTGGTCCTGTCGACGCTGCACTGCAACGACGCGGTGGATTCGTTGCAACGGCTGTACGATTTGGGCATCCACCCGAATTCCATCGCTGGTGAGCTGTTGGCCGTTATTGCCCAGCGCCTGGCCAAGCGTATCTGCAAGCATTGTCGTCAGCCTGCAGAGCCGGATCCGGTGATTCTGTCCGAGGTGTTTCCGGACGGCCCTCCGGCGGATTTTGGCTGCTTTGAAGGCACTGGCTGCGATAAATGCAATGGTCGCGGTACCCAGGGTCGAGTGGCAATCGTCGAGTACATGGAAGTCGATTCGGACATCCGGAACGCCATTTCCAGCCAACCGCCCATCGGGGAACTGCGCTGGCGCGCTCTTGATGCCGGCCTGGTGACCATGCGGGACAGCGCCCTGGACCATGTGATTGAAGGCATTATTCCGCTTTCCGAACTGCCGCGGATTCTCCCAAGGGAGCGCATGGCACCGGAAGTTCGTGGCGGCCGCAGGAGTCAGGAATGAGCAACAAGCAATCTGTTAACAAGGCGGCCCAGCGGGAGCCCGTGGAGGTAGTCTACGCTGCGGAGCTGGACAAGCTCAGCAATATGGATCATGGCCCGGTGCCACCCGGCTGGCAGATGTCGCCTCGGGCGGTGGAAAAGTTCGTGATGGGGGATGAGAAACTCGGCATTGAACGGAAATTCGTTGCCGACCGGGCCATGGTGGTCCGGATCATCATTTCCCTGTGTACCAGCCGCGGCTGCCTTCTGGTCGGCGAGCCGGGTACCGCCAAATCCTGGTTGTCGGAATTGCTGGCTGCCGCCATTTCTGGAAGCTCCACGTTAACCTTGCAGGGTGGGGCGGTGAGCAGCGTCGGGCAATTGCTGTATAGCTGGAACGAAGCGGTTCTGCATACCGAGGGTCCTTGCCTGAAGGCGTTGGTACCCAGCCCCTTGCTGCGGGGCATGATGGAAGGGCGAATGGTCCGGTTTGAAGAGATCGCCCGCTGCCCCCAGGCGCTGCAGGATGCGCTGCTCTCTGTGCTGTCCGACAGGGTGGTGGTGATTCCCGAGCTGGCGGGCGAGGACGGCGTGGTGCTCGCGCGGGAAGGTTTTAACGTCATCGCCACGTCCAACAGTATCGACGAGGGCGTTCACCGAATGAGCGCCGCCCTCAAGCGGCGAATGGACTTCGAAGAGATCCGGCCGATCCGTAACCTGGCAGATGAAATGGATGTGGTCCTCCGGGAGGTTCGTAAGGCCAACGTCCGGGCCGGTATCGAGGTGGCGCTGGAAGAATCGGTGGTCGAGATTCTGGTGACCATGTTCCATGAGCTGCGCAATGGCCAGACCCTGGACGGACGCAGCACCGATCGCCTCGCCGGTTCAGCACTGTCCACGGCGGAAGCCGTGTCGGTCGCTCACGCGGCCAGCCTTAACGCATGGTATTACGGTGGCGGAAGCATCACGGTTGAGCAACTGATGCACCACATCATCGGCTCGGCCCTGAAGGACCAGCCCGAGGACCGGCGTCGATTGCGCCATTACTTTGAAACCACAGTGGCGCCAAGGCGTGGCGACAACTGGCAGCAGGCGTGGGCGCTGCGCTCACTGATTCACTGAATCATCCGGTGCACCGGGTTTGCGATCATCGGGGGTGAGCCCGCGAATATGGAAGGCAAACGCCAGGATCTCCGCAATCACCCTGTAGAGCGATTCGGGAATTTCTTCGTTCAATGACAGGCGGGCCAGAATGCTGGCCAGCTCCGCATTTTCGTACAACGGAACATTGTGCTCCCGGGCGATGCGGATGATCTCCTCCGCCAGCTCGTGGGTGCCAGTGGCGCTGATGGTGGGCGCTTTCTCGCCGTCGTACTTGAGCGCAACGGCGGCTCTGCTTTGCTGTTCTGTCTCTGAGGTCATGCCCGGGTATCCACCAGTCTGTGTTCGAGTCGGGTTACGCTGCTCTGGGGCGTGCCACGGCGGCAGTCCAGATCAGTGACTTCCAGGCCCAGATCGCTCAGGCTCTGCCGCAATGCGGGAAGCTCCTGGTTCACCTGGCGCAGGGTTGACTGCTTTTCGGCCCAGACCCTTGCGCTGACAGCCTGCTGGCGGAGGGAGACATCAAAGTGCAGGGGGCCTGCCTCATCCAGATCCATGGTAAGTGACAGTCGCCATTCGGCCGTGGTGGTTTTCGCGGATCTGGTTTCTGGCTCGCTGTTTTCGGGGTACTGTTCGATCCGGACCTGAGCCAGTCTCGGTTCGTTCTGGGGGGTCAGCCATGGCAGATCGAGCACGAGGGTGGACGCAGGTGCGGGACCGGCCGCATCGCCGCCGCCACGGGCAGTGAGTGCCTGGCTGTGCAACTGGTTGACGGTGATCCGGTTGAGCATTCCGGCCAGCAGGCGGAGCATCTGCCCCACGCTGGGCGCTTCGCCACTGCCGGGGGCCTGGGGTGTGGCCAGTGGTTGCGGAAATTGCAGTGGCGCCTGCATGAGCTCGGGCGTCGAGATAGGTGTCAGCCGGTTGAAGTGTTCCGGTGTACTGCCCTGTTGGGCAAGCAATGCGGTGATCACCCTGCCTAGCGCCAGCTTGAGATCGGGTAACTGGGCAGAGGGTGCCTGGGCCAGTCGCGACTCGGCGAACAGGCCACTTTCCGAAAGCCATTGGCGGACCTGTTGCGATGTCGTGTCCTGGCTGCCAGAACCGGGAGTAAGACTGTTCCCCGAAGGCAGCCTCGCCACCATTTGTTCAATAGCCTGCCTGGCGGCCTCCGGAAGAGGTTGGGAGGCTCGCGATGAGGGCAGTTGGCCTGGTAGCGGGTCTTGCCGGAGGCCCTGTGTGAGAGTACCCAACAGTCTTGCCAGTCCAGCATCCAGGGTTTGCTGCCAGGGCAGTCGCTGGGCGAGGGCCCGGGCGATACCGGCTTCGGGCGCGGGAGCCAGTTTGCCCATCAGCTGCAGCTCGTTGCCGGCCCGCATCACTTTCACCCAGTCACCGGTTGCCAGTTCGGTCTTGCCGACGGCGGCCTGAACCAGAAGAGACTTGCCGCGAATGTCCAATAACAGATCCGCGCTGTTACCGCCCTGGCGGTTGATGATCTCAGCCACCCGGGCCAGGGTGGCTTCCCGATTCTTCAGCTGCAGCTGATCAAGCAGTTGCCGTGCTGATGCAGTTACGGGCTCGCGGGCCGCTTCGGTTGTGACTGAAGGCCGGGACGTCTGCGTTGCAGGCTGGGCTGGAGGTGTCGGGGGCTGTTGTCCGTTGGGTAGTTTCATCGTCACTGATTTGATGTTGGACAAGAGTAATCCGCCGGCGCTTTCGTTATAATACGCCGCGCCGGCAGGTCATGCGCGAACAATATTCATGGCCGCCGCTGTCACGAATGCACCCGATGCCGTCTTCACGCGCATCGTCCTGGTTACGGGGCCCTGATGTCTGAGCCGTTATTACAGGCTGTCGATCTGCAGTGCGAGCGGGATGAACGGATCCTGTTCCGTGACCTGTCGTTCTCCATACTGCCCGGTACGGTCACCCGTGTCGAGGGGCCGAACGGCTCCGGCAAGACCACGCTGCTACGAATGCTGGCCGGCCTGAACGACGCCTGGTCCGGCAATCTGCTCTGGTGCGGGAAGTCCAGAACCGGCCAGCGGGAAGAATTCCTCCGCAATACCCTGTATCTTGGCCACCGGCCTGGCATCAAGCCATTACTGACACCGATGGAGAATCTCAGGGCACTGACGGCAGGGCGACGGCCGCTGCCAGATCGCGTTCTGCGTCAGGCGCTTGAGGGTACCGGACTGGCCGGGTTCCAGGATGTGCCCTGTCGCAATCTTTCGGCGGGGCAGCAAAGACGGGTAGCCCTGGCGCGCCTGTTGATTGCCGACGAGCCGCTCTGGCTTCTGGATGAAGTTTTTACCGCCATTGATGCCAGCGGTGTCAACGCCATTGAACAGCTGCTTCAACAACGGGCTGCCGAGGGAGGTGCGGTGGTAGTGACGACCCATCACGATCTCAGATTACCCGGTATGCAACGCATTGTGTTGGGCGGGGGATTGACCGATGAATGCTGATTGCCGACCGGCACTGACTTTGCGGCAAGACACCGTCGGCGCGCTGGCGGCGATGCAGGCGGTATTTGCCCGGGATATGAAGGTGGCTTTCCGGCAGCGCCAGGATCTGCTCAATCCGCTGTTGTTCTTCGTCATGGTCGTAACCCTTTTTCCCCTGGGGGTTAGCCCGGAAGTGTCATTTCTGCGGGAGGCCGGAGCCGGTATCCTGTGGGTAGCGGCGTTGCTATCGGTGTTGTTGTCACTGGACCATCTGTTTCGCCACGATTTTGATGACGGCACGCTCGAGCAACTGGTGCTTCAGCCCCAGCCCCTGTTTCTGCTGGTATTGGCGAAAACGGCGGCGCACTGGGTGTTAACAGGCTTGCCGCTGGTGCTACTAACGCCGGTTTTGGGCGTAATGGTCCATCTTGACGGGAACTCCATCGGAGTTTTGTGTCTAACGCTGCTGATCGGTACACCGGTGCTGAGTTTGATCGGGTCAATCGGCGCGGCACTGACGCTTGGATTACGGTCGGCAGGGGTGCTCTTGTCCCTGTTGATCATTCCGCTGTACATTCCCGTCCTGATTTTCGGAACAGGTACGGTGGCTTCGGCCGCAGAGGGCGCTCCCGTGGGAGCCTATCTGGCCCTGATGGGCGCGTTTCTGGTGCTGGCACTGACACTGGCACCCTTTGCATCGGCAGCGGCGCTGCGTATCAGCCTGTCTAACGGGTAAAACAAGGTAACGGTAGGACGGTAACCATCTGATGTGGCAATTTTTTCACAAGCTGGGTTCTCCCAAATGGTTCTTCGGGATTGCAGCCCGGCTGATGCCCTGGCTACTGGCAGGTGGCATCCTGCTGTTGATGGCAGGCATTGTCTGGGGGCTGGCCTTTGCGCCCAAGGATTACCTGCAGGGCAACAGCTACCGCATTATCTTCATCCACGTCCCCACGGCCTTCCTCGCGCAGTCGGTCTACGTGATGATGGCGGTGGCGGCGGTCGTCACCCTGGTCTGGCGCATGAAGCTGGCGGATGTATTCGTCAAGTCGGTTGCACCGGTGGGGCTGGTGCTGACCTTTCTTGCCCTGTTTACCGGAGCGGTCTGGGGTAAGCCCACCTGGGGTACCTGGTGGGTCTGGGATGCCCGGCTGACGTCCATGCTGATTCTTCTGTTCCTGTACGGTGGTGTCATTGCCCTGGACAGGGCGATTAACGACGAAAAATCCGCGGCGCGGGCTGTATCGGTGCTGGTTCTGGTCGGGGTGGTGAATATACCGATTATCCAGTACTCCGTTGAATGGTGGAATACGTTACACCAGCCGTCGACGTTCAAACTGACTGAAAAGCCGTCCATGCCGGCGGAAATGTGGGTACCGCTGCTCCTTTCTGTACTTGGGCTGTACCTGCTGTTCGGCTGGCTTGCCTGTTTGCGTATGCAGACCGAGATTCTTCTGCGCGAGCAGAGAACGCGCTGGGTTAAAGATTATGTGTTGGCCGGGAGGGGCTGAAGTATGGCATTTGATTCCTTTTCGGCATTTATGGTGATGGAAGGTCACGGGCCCTATGTCTGGGCCTGTTACGCCGCATTTTTCCTGCTGATGATCGGCCTCATGGTCTGGTCCCTGCGCCGCCGCAAAGCCGCTATTGAGGCCTGCCGTCGCGGATATGAGTTCCGGGCAGGTCGGCAGGACCCGCGGGCTGCGTCAGCTTCCGCAGCGTCCTTCACCCGCGTCAAGGTTTCCCAAGACTGAAAGGCAGATATCTGATGCATCCAATCCGAAAAAAGCGGCTGACTATTGTCCTGTTCCTGTTGGTGGGGCTGGCCATCGCTGTGGGCCTGACCACCTATGCGCTGCGACAGAACATCAATCTGTTCTACGACCCCAGCCAGATTTCCGCCGGCGAAGCGCCGGTGGATGTCAGGATCCGGGCCGGTGGCATGGTTGAGGAGGGCTCGGTCAGGCGTGACCCGGATAGCCTGAAGGTCGAGTTCCGGGTTACCGATTTCAACGCGTCTGTGCCCATCGAGTACATCGGAATTCTCCCGGACCTGTTTGCTGAAGGGCAGGGCGTTGTCGCTATGGGCCGGTTGGACGGTAACGGTCGACTCGTTGCCGATCAGGTTCTGGCCAAACACGATGAGAACTACATGCCACCGGAAGTTGCCGCAGCCCTGGAAAAGGCCTCGAAGGGTCAACACAAGGCCGGCGACAGTGCGGAAACCGTTTCCTATTAAACGCAAGAACTGACAGCCTGGTTCTGGAGGGCTTCGATGTATCCTGAGTTCGGACAAATTGCACTGATACTTGCGCTCTTGCTGGCGGTGTTGCTCTCGGTAGTGCCCCTGGTGGGCTCCCTTGCCGGGAGAGACAACCTGATGGCCTTTTCCAGGCCTTTGTCCTCGGGCATGTTCGTGTTCGTTGGTATCGCTTTTGCCGTGCTGACGCATGCATTTCTGGTTGATGATTTTTCCGTGGCCTATGTGGCCAATAACAGCAACAGCCTGCTGCCCTGGTACTACAAATTCAGTGCCGTCTGGGGCGGTCATGAAGGCTCCCTGCTGCTCTGGATTCTGATGCTTGCAGGATGGACCCTGGCGGTGGCGATATTCAGCCGTCGCCTTCCGGACGTCATGACCGCCCAGGTGCTCTCTGTGCTGGGGATGGTCTGCGTCGGTTTCCTGTTGTTCATTGTTATTACCTCCAACCCGTTTGACCGCACCTTGCCGAATGTTCCAGCGGATGGCGCGGACCTGAACCCGCTGCTTCAGGATTTCGGCCTGATTGTGCATCCACCGATGCTGTACATGGGGTACGTCGGCTTTGCTGTGGCCTTTGCCTTCGCCATTGCTGCCTTGATTAACGGCCGGTTAGACGCGGCCTGGGCGCGCTGGTCACGTCCCTGGACAACCGTTGCCTGGGCATTCCTTTCCCTGGGGATTGCCCTTGGCAGTTGGTGGGCCTACTACGAGCTGGGCTGGGGCGGCTGGTGGTTCTGGGATCCGGTCGAAAATGCATCGTTGCTGCCCTGGCTCTCCGGTACCGCACTCATGCACTCGCTGGCCGTTACCGAGAAGCGCGGCGTGTTCAAGAGCTGGACCGTACTGCTTGCCATTGTCACCTTTTCACTGAGTCTGCTGGGCGCTTTCCTGGTCCGTTCCGGCGTGCTCACCTCTGTGCATTCATTTGCGGCGGACCCGGAGCGGGGCACCTTCCTGCTCGGCCTGCTGGCAGTAACAGTGATCGCAAGCCTGGCGCTCTATGCGTTCCGGGCGCCGGTGGTTCACGTCCGGTCGCGCTATGGCTCGTTTTCCCGAGAGGTTTTCCTGCTTCTTAACAACGTACTGTTGGTGTCCGCCACGATTCTGGTGGCGGTCGGGACCCTCTACCCCCTTGTTCTTGATTACCTTGAGCTGGGAATGCTGTCGATTGGCGAGCCGTTCTTCAACCTGACTTTCAGTCCTCTCGCTGTTGCCGCAGGCCTTCTGCTTGGCGCGGGGATTTTCTCCCGCTGGAAGAAAACAGACGGTGGCTGGCTGGGTCGCAAGCTCCTTTGGCCTCTCGCCATAAGCACGCTCGTGACGGCTGCCGTCCTGGTAGGCTACGGGGGCTTCACCACCTGGGCGTTCCTTGGCGTTTTTGCGTCTGTCTGGGTTACCGTGGCGACTTTCTGGGATCTGTGGGACAAATCTTCCTCCAGAAAAGGCCGTCTGCATGGTCTCAAGCGCCAGTCTCGCAGTTATTACGGCATGGTGCTCGGGCACCTGGGGCTGGCAATCACCATGGTAGGGGCAACTGTGGTTTCGAACTACGGGATTGAGCGGGATGTCCGCATGGTCCCCGGTGATGTGGCTTCTGTTGGCGATTATCAGGTAGCGTTCAAAAGCATTGGCCAGCGCCAGGGGCCAAACTTCACCGCACAGTATGGAACCTTTGATGTTCTGCTGGACGGCGAACGGGTTGCGGTTCTGCATCCGGAGAAACGTCAGTATACGGTGGGTATGAGTGTTATGACCGAAGCCGATATTGACGCCGGGTTGTCTCGGGATATCTTCGTTGCGATCGGGGAAAGGATTACCGATGAGGCCTGGGCCATTCGTCTGCAATATAAGCCGCTGGTTCGCTGGCTCTGGCTCGGGTCCCTGTTCATGGCCGCCGGTGGCTTCCTGGCCATTGCCGATCGTCGTTACCGGATCCGGGAGCGGGCCGACCAGAAGGCGGAAGCCAGCACTAATGTGCCGGAGTCCGGTTCTCCGACGTCCGCCGGAGCAACATCATGAAGCGTTTCCTGCTCTTTCTCCCGCTGTTGATTGCCATTGTTGTCGGCATCGTGCTGTTCGCGGGCATTGGCAAGGATCCGACCAAGCTTGAATCGGCCCTGGTCGGCAAGCCGGTTCCCGCGTTCAGCCTCAGGGATCTGCACAACCCGGATACCATGCTGGATCAGAGTCTGTTTCAGGGGCAGGTTTCCCTGCTGAACGTCTGGGGCACCTGGTGCCCTGCCTGCAAAGATGAGCACGACGACCTGATGTGGCTGGCCGAGGAGAAAGGCGTCAACATCATTGGTCTCAACTACAAGGACAATCGCGAGGATGCCCTGGTTTGGCTCGACCGTTTGGGTGACCCCTACCGGAAAACCATCTATGACCCCCGCGGCACCCTCGGGTTTGATCTGGGGGTTTACGGTGCGCCGGAAACCTTCGTGATTGATGCCGGTGGCGTGGTCCGATATCGCCACGTGGGTGTGGTGAACGAGACAGTCTGGGAACAGACGTTGCTGCCGGTGATCAACGACGTTCGAGGGAATGGCTGATGGTGCGAATCGTCTGTTTGGTATTGGCACTGCTTCTCCCTGCCTTCGCGGCGGCCGACGTGGCTGATGTCTATGAGTTTTCCGATAGGGCGGAGGAACAGCGGTACCAGAATCTGATCGCCGAACTGCGCTGCCCGAAATGTCAGAACCAGAACATTGCCGATTCCAATGCGCCCATCTCCAAGGATATGAGGGACGTCGTCTACCGAATGATGAACGACGGTGCCAGTAACGAGGAGATTGTTGAGTCCCTGGTTGGCCGGTTCGGTGAGTTCGTTCGCTACAAGCCGGAGTTCGACAGCCGGACGTTCCTGCTCTGGGCAACACCGGCCATTGCGGTTTTCGGCGGGCTGCTGGTGGTGGCCGGTGTGGTCATCCGCTCCCGGCGGTCCGGGCCTGAAAGCCCGGCGCTGAGCGCCGAGGAAAAAGCCCGGGTCGACAAGATGCTGGCAGACCAGGATAGATCGTCCTGACGCTGGTTGCGCCCGGAATGTTCGAGCCGCTACTTCATTCTTAATTCTGAACCTGTGACTGAAACTCCATGACTGACACTTTCTGGATTGCCGCAACGGTACTGATCATTCTTGCCCTTTTGTTTGTGCTGTACCCGGTCTTTTTTCATCGGCTTGGTGCGAGGAAGCAGACGGACCTGAAAAACCAGAATCTGATGGCCTACCGCTCCCGGATGAAGGAGCTCGATAGCGAATACGAGGCCGGTATTCTGGACGACGAGAACTACCGCCAGCTCAAGGAGGAGCTCGCCGGCAGCATGCTGGACGATGTTCCGGAGCAGGAACCGGTGAGGCCCGTGATCAGCGGTCGCCGGAGCGCCATGGCAGTGGCGCTGGTGTCGATTCTTCTGATCCCGGCGGCTACCGTTTACCTGTATGAGCGTTGGGGGGCGATGGACCGGGTTGAGCAGTTCATCACCATGCAGGAAATGGGCGCCACCGACGGTTCGAGACAGGCCCAGATGAGTGAGCTTTCAGGCCAGCTCCGTGAGCGGCTGGAGGCCAGCCCGGATAATCCGGAGGGCTGGGCGATGCTTGGGCGCACCTACATGCGGTTGGAGCGCTATGACGATGCGGCCTGGGCGTTCCGGCAGCTGGCGGACAGTGTGAATGACGATGACAGGGCAGAAGCCGTCGCTTTTGGCCTGTCTGCCCAGGCGCTGTTTTTCGGTAGTCAGGGTGCCATGACGGACGAAGTTACCGCAGCCATTCAACAGGCTCGTTCGTTGAACCCGGATGAAGTCAATGCCCTGGGGTTGCTCGGCATCAATGCCTTCAGCCAGGAGAATTATCGGGAAGCGATCGACTATTGGGAGCGGATCGAAACCGTGGCACCAGACCACCCGCAGATCGCGTCCATACAGGAAGGGATTCGTGAAGCCTACACCCGTCTGGGAGAGGAGCCACCGGCGCGGGTGGCCGAACCTGAAGCATCCGGTGTCGGCGTTACCGTTCGAGTAACGCTCGCCGAGGACTTGCAGGATCAGGTGCCGGCGGATACCACGCTGTTTCTTTTTGCGCGTCAGGCCAATGTCCGGCAGGGGCCTCCGCTGGCCGTTGCGCGGCTGACAGCAGACCAGTTGCCGGTGGAAATCCGGCTGGACGACCGGTATGCGATGTCACCCCAGGCCACCATTTCCAGTGTTGACCAGGTCGTCGTGACGGCCCGTCTCAGTCGTTCCGGCAGTGTAAACGCCCAGGCGGGTGACTGGCAGGGCAGCACCGACGCGCCCGTAGCGGTAAACGAAAGCCAGGACGCGCCGGTAGCGGTTGTGATCGATCAGCAACTGATCGATTAATCCTCAGGACAGGCCTTTTGGGTAGAGCGGAGGCAGGTCCGCGCTGGTTTGCGACCGCCTGTGCTTCCGGATCTGCTCAAGAGCCCTTGCCAATGGCCGACCATCCCAGGTGTCGTTCTCGTGGCCGGGCGCAAAGAGCCTGGCCTGGAGCAGCCTGAGTTCCTTTGCCAGGGTCTCGTCGCCGAAATGATCGACAACGTCGGCCGCCGAACGGAAGCCGTGGCCGGGGGAGTGCAGGTTTGCCCATTCCACCAGAAGTTCCGGTGTTACTGCTGTGCCATCCCTTACGGCCTTGATCAGACGGTCGAAGGCAGCATCTTCATGCCTGTCGTCGGTCGAGATCGGCGTGACCGTCTGGCTTTTACGTGACCACCACCATGCCAACAGGGTGCCGGCCCAGAGAAGCCCCAACACCAGGCTGAGCCACTGCCAGAGCCCGCTTTCGGCAGAGGCGGTTTCAACCGATGCTTCAGTGGCGGAAACGTCCGGTTCCGGGGCCGACTCTCCATCAGCGTCTTGCGGCAGTTCGCCGGCGGCAATGGCATTCGGGTCTTTCACGGTCAGTGTCTTCTCCGGTATCACGGCAACACGTTCCCGGTCTGCTTCCGTATCCCACCAGTGGATGCGGATGGCTGGCAGGGTCATCTGTCCAGCTTCAACAGGCACCAGAGCTACGGACTGGTTCAGTGAGGATGTGAGGCCAGCGGGTGTGGTTTCGGTCTGGCGCTCCGGCTCTTCGGGATAACTTCTCAACCCGTCCGGTACGGCATCGGGCAAGGGCGGCAGGGCCTCCGCGGGCAGTCCCGCGGTCGTCAGCCGGATTTTGCGGGTAATGTTTTCGCCGGTGGCGACTTCAAGAGACGGTGGAAGCCCGGACTCTTCAAGCGCTACGCCGGTTGCCGGTAACCACGTTTTACCACTGAATTGTGCGGGCACATCCTTGACCGGCACCTCAAACAGCTCCTCACTGTCCCGCATAAAACGGAGGCTACCGGAAGCGTCTCTGGCCTGGCCCTCGAAACGCACAGGAGGAAGGTTGAGGGTCCCCGCACGCTGGGGGAAGAGCGCATACCGGCGCTCCACAACACGGTATCGGACACCGTCGCGATAGCGGGAGAATTCCTGCTGCCTGCCCAGGGATTCAATGATGACATGGGGATGGGTCGGCTCGGAGAGCTCTCCACGAATAAGGTTGCCCCGGAAAAAAAGCCGAACGGTCAGAATCAGCTGCTCCTGCACATACACTTCATCTTTGTCGGCAGACAGCTCGATAAAGCTGTCGCGGCCCGGAGCGGCCTGATCCGGTGGTGAGCCATCCACCACTTCCACCCTTGCCGGGTCTGAAACTGCACCTTTAAAAGTGAGCGCAGGGATAGTCAGCTTGCCGGTGGTTTTCGGCGCAAGCTGGTAGGTCCAGGTGATCTCGCCCACCATCTGGTTGTTCACGGTGCGGATACTGTATTGCTGGTTCCGGGCCAGGATCTCGAAATCCGGTTCCACCTTTTCAATATCGGGTTTTGGCAGGTTGGACATATCGAAATCAAACAGGTTGCCGAGGTTGATATCGATCTCCATGCTGCCCTTGACGGTCAGGGTTAGCACCTCGCCCTCGTAGAGCCGGGTGCGGTCTGGCTCGACGGTCAATTGCTGAGATTGTGTCTGGGTTTGTGACTGTGCCTGGGCCGGCAGCCAGATTACTGTTAAGAGTGCCGTTAGCAGAAACAGACAGACGGCGGGTGTAATCAGCCGTTTTACCATGGTGTATCGCCCTCGTCGGATGGAGTCTGGCGTTGTTGATACTGCTGCAGGAACTTGCGCTGCAGTAGGCCGCCCGGGTTGTCCGGAACCCGTCTGAGCCATTGTTCCTGGCTCTGAGTCAGCGGTGTTTCAGAAATAGGGGCGGGTGCCTGAGCCTGGCCTGACGGTGATTCCCCCTCGCCGGATGCCTGCTCGGGATTGCCTTCCTCACCGGGCTCCTGCTGATTCTGTTCATCGGCCTGATTGTTTGGCTGATCCTGGTTGCCGGGCGAGGACTGGCTGTTTTCAGGGTTTTGCTGTTGATTATTCCCTGAGCTGCCGGAATTCTCGCTCTCACTGTTTCCGTCCTGATTCTGACGGTTTTGTTGCTGGTCGCCTTCGTTTCCCTCGTTGCTGGAGGAATCCGGGGAATCCTGCTGGCTTCCGTCCTGGCTCTGGTTGTGCTGATTCAGAAGTTCCTCGACAACCTTCCGGTTGTGTCGGGCATCTGCCATGTCAGGCGCTTTTTCCAGGGCCGCATCGTAGGCGGCCAGAGCCTCCTCCAGTTTGCCGGCACGGGCCAGTGCGTTGCCCCGGTTATAACTGGCGCGCGGTCCCTGTGACCGGGCAAACGCCTGGGCAGCGCTATCGAATTGGCCGGAGCGATACAGTGCGGAACCCCGCCATTCCGGGTCGTCCAGCTGTCGGGCGGCTGTTTCCGGGCTCTTCTCGATCAGTTCAGGGGCTCTCTGGTCCTCGCGTTGCCAGAGTTCATCCCAGCTTATGGCTGCGGCTGGCTGTGGATATGCGGGCAACAGGATCAGGGCGAGGGCGGCGAAGGCGCCTCGACGCCAGCCGATCAGTACCAGGGGCAGAGCGAGCCACAGTAGCCAGTAGCCATCATCCTGCCAGCGACTGACCGTGAGGCCATCTTCGGACTCCTGCCAGTCGTTGCTGTCTTTGGGGCTCAGGTCCAGGGACTCAATGTCGGTGTCGTCGAGGGTCAGAGTGTGGCTTTGGCCCCCAGTGTTACGAGCGAGGTCTGCCAGCGCCTCAGGATTGGCCCGACTGATAACAATGTCGCCGTTTTCACGGATAAATCCGCGCCGGGCCAGGGGGATGGGGCCGCCTTCTTCGGTGCCCACAACCAGGGTGTTGAGCGCATACCCGGTGCCTGCGAGGGTATCGCGGATCGACGCTGTATAACGGTTGTTGATGTCGTCTGTGATCATCAGGATGCGGCCTTCCCCTGGAGCGCCCTGCTGGAGTAACTCCTTTGCCCGGACAACTGCAAGGTCCGCCCGGTTGCCTGTGGCTGGCATGATGACCGGGTCCAGCACATTGAGCATCCCCTCAATGGTGCGGCCGTCATCCGTTAATGGTGTGACCACGTGGGCGTCGCCGGAAAAGACGAGCAGGCCCGTCAGGCTGCCTTCCCGGAGTTCGAGGATATCCCGGATTTTCCGTTTGGCCCGGGTCAGGCGATCAGGCTCCACGTCCGTGGCGAGCATGGACAGGGAGAGGTCCAGTGCAATCACAAGGCTGTCGCCTGGCTGTTTCAGTGGTGTGGGTGCTTCTCGCCAGGCGGGCCCTGCCAGCGCCAGGGACAGAATGACCAGGGCAGCGGTGGCCGGCGCCAGAGGCGATTTTGCCGCTTTTCCCGAGCTACCATCATGGCGAATCAGCGGCGATAGCAAGCGGGCCGGAATCAGCCGTGACCAGCCGCTGTCGCCCAGACGCAACTGTCGAAACGCCAGGTACATGATCGGAATCAGCAGGATCAGCAAGAGCCAGAACGGGCGCAGGAAATGAAAGTCAGCCCACATGCGCTTCATCCTCCTTCGTGCTCTGGCGGGAGTCACCAACAAGCGCCCGGCCGTGGCGAACCAGAAACAGGACCAGCCACAGGAGGATGGCGAGCCCGGCGGGCCAGACATAGAGTTCGGTTACTGGCCGATAGAACTTGCCCTCCAGCTCGATAGGTTCCAGTTGATCAATGCTCTCGTAGATGAGTTCCAGCTCCGGCAGGCTGCGCGCCCTGAAATACTCCCCGCCGGTTTGCTGGGCCATCCGGGTCAGCAGGTTTTCGTCCAGATCCCTGGACGGGTTGACCCTGCGGGAACCCAGCAGGCCGCGCTGAACCATGGAATCGGCGCCAATGCCGATGGTGTACAGTCGTATGCTGGCGGCCGCGGCGATTTCGGTGGCCTTGTCGGGGGTAATTTCGCCGGCGGTATTGGCGCCATCGGTGAGCAGGACCACTACGCGCTGGTCCTGGGGCCTGTTTCTCAGCCGTTTGGTTGCCAGACCCACCGCATCGCCAATGGCGGTAGCGCGCCCGGCCATGCCAAGACCCGCCTCGCGCATCAGGGTTCTGACGGTTTCAAGATCGAAGGTGAGGGGAGCCTGCACGTAAGGCTCGGTACCGAACAGGATCAGACCGAGCCGGTCACCCTGGCGGCGGGAGATAAAGTCATCCAGTACCCGCTTGACCGCTTGCAGGCGGTTAATGCTTCGACCCTGAAGGACCATGTCCTGTTCATCCATGCTGGGGGAGATGTCGACAACCAGCATCAGGTCGCGGCCGGAAACCGGCATCTGCATCTGCTCGCCCACATGTTGGGGCCTTGCCAGGGCCACCACAAGAAGTGTCCACATGAGAAACAGCAACAGCTGCTGCCAGAGTGGGACGGCATTGCCCCGACGACTGACGCCGGGCAGGTCCGACAGCCAGTGGCCGACCGGCAGCACCGGCGCGTCGACCGATTGTCCCCGGGGTTTGCGCCATTTCAGGATCAGGGGGACCAGTACCAGAACCAGTACCCAGGGCCAGGCAAGATTCAGCATTTCTGACCTCCCAGCCACAACCGGGCGAACGCCAGTGCCTCGGTGGGTTCCGCCAAAACCCCGGGCCGCCAGGCACTGTGCACCAGTGCCTCTGCAACCGGTCGGGAGGCAATCCGGTCCCTCGGGGCGGTGGTCAGCAGAAACTCCACCCAGGCATCGCCAGACAGCGCTTCCGGGTGTTGGTCCGGGTAGCGCTCACGGGCGGCCTGTTTTAGCAGCGTGTTCAGTTGCACGAACCACCAGGGCTCGGACGCAGCGGTTCGCTCCAGCCTGGCGAGTTCGGTCCGTGCGGTCCGGAACCAACGATTCCTTCTTCGACGCCTGATCAGCAGCCAGATGAGTACCGCGAGGCCGGCGAGGATCAGGACCGCCAGAACCCACCAACCCGGCGCCGGGGGCCAGAAGCCACCGGTTTCGGGCAGGTGAATATCTCTGAGCTGACTGAGCGGGTCCTGCGGGTTCATCCGATCCGCCCTCCCGGCCCCAGCAGTAACTTCAGCGTCACTGCGGGATCTTCCGCGGTGGATACCTCTGCCATGGTCACCCCGGAGGTCCGGAAACATTCCGCCAATCGGCGTTCATGGTCGGTGACCTTCTCATGCCAGGCCCTCTGGAAACGGGGGTTTCCGGCGTCGAACCACACTGGACCGTGCGGACCGGCCACCGCAAAGCGTCCCCTTTTCGGCAGTTCTTTCTCCAACGGGTCCACGATTCTCAAGGCGCTGACGGCATTATGGCGGGCCAGCGCCCCAAGCAGGGTACCTGTCTCTGGCGAGATACCCAGGAAGTCACTGATCACGAAAATCCGGCTGCCAGTGTGCGCCACCCGGCGAGCCTCGGTCAGTGCCGTGTCCAACCTGGTTTGAGCAGACTGCTCGTCCTGTGCGGGTGCGTGATTATCCCGTTGCTGCTGCTCAGACAGGGTGTCCAGCAGCCTAAGCACCGACTTCTTGCGGCGGGCAGGCCGAAGTACGCTCAGGGTCTGGCCATTGAAAACAATGCCGCCCACTTGGTCCCCGGACCACAGGGCGAGCCAGGCCAGGATCGAGGCGATCTGGGCACAGCGAACCTGTTTGAAGGCGCCGGTGCTGGCAAAAAACAAACTGGGGCCGAGATCGCACAGGAGCAGCACGGGGCGCTCCCGTTCTTCCTCGTAAAGCTTGGTGTGTGGTTCCTGGCGCCTGGCGGTTACCCGCCAGTCGATGCTGCGGATGTCATCTCCGGGCTGGTACAGCCTGACTTCGGCAAACGCCATACCGCGGCCGCGCTGGGGCGAGCGTTGCAAGCCGGCCTGGCGCGAACGCACGGGCCGGGCAGAGGGCAGTTTCAGTGCCCGGGCGTCTGCCTGCAGGCGGATCAGATCCGGTAGGCCGATGTGGGTTATTGCTTCGGTGTTGCCCATGCCTGACGGCTCCCGTGTCTTGCTTCCGTCGATGGCTTCAGGCGCTCACCGGAACACGTTCGATCAGCCGCTCGATCACCGTGTCGGCGGTCATACCTTCGGCCTCTGCCTCAAAGGTAAGCAGAATGCGGTGCCGAAGTACGTCGAAGGCCATGGCGCGCACGTCGTCCGGTGTTACGTAGTCACGCCCGTCGAGCCAGGCCAGCGCCCGGGCACAGCGGTCCAGGGCGATGGTGCCACGGGGGCTGGCCCCGAAGGCGGTCCAGCGGGCCAGTTCCGGGTCCAGTGTTGCCGCGTCACGGGTTGCCAGCACCAATGCCAGCAGGTATTGCTCCACGGGTTCCGCCATGTATATGTTGGCGACTTCCGCCCGGGCCTCAAACACCTGGTCTGCCGTCAGGCGGAGGTCTGTTTTCGGCAGGCCATGACGATAATCGTTCCGGGCCAGTTGGAGAATGGCCTTCTCCGCTTCCGCCGACGGGTAGTGGATAACCACGTGCATCAGGAAGCGGTCCAGTTGCGCTTCGGGCAACGGGTAGGTGCCTTCCTGCTCGATGGGGTTCTGGGTTGCCATAACCAGGAACAGCCGGTCCAGCGGGAAGGTGCGCATGCCCACGCTGATCTGTCGTTCGCCCATGGCTTCCAGAAGAGCGGACTGTACCTTGGCGGGGGCCCGGTTGATTTCGTCGGCAAGCACGAGATTGTGGAATATCGGACCGCGCTGGAATTCGAACTGCCCTGTTTCCGGCCGGTAGATTTCACTGCCGGTGACGTCGGAAGGCAGCAGGTCCGGCGTAAACTGGATCCGGTGAAAGTCGCCTTCCAGATGTTCGGCGAGGGCCTTGATGGCGGTGGTTTTCGCCAGTCCGGGTGCGCCCTCTACCAGCAGGTGGCCGTCTGCAAGCAGGGCGATCAGCAGACGATCCACCAGTTTTTCCTGCCCGATTATCCGTTTGGCTAACTGCTCCCGTAACTCACCGAACGTATGCTGTAACGACATTGGAAATGACTGCTCTCTGTATCTGGGGATTTTCCGGAGAAACCCTTATCGTGCGTAGGTAGTTGCCGAAGTTTTGGCGTCTGGCCGGCAAAAATCAAGGGTTTGACTATGCTTATGTGACCATACGCCGATTACGTTTATTTCACACTAACTGAGGTCGACCATGAATGCGCTGACAGTGGCCAGCAAGGATCAGTTCTTTGAACAGTTAGCTGACGCTTTCGCAAAGAAGATCAATAAAACCGAAGCCAAGAAAATCAGCGAGTTTGCCAAGCAACATTACGCGCATATTCCCCTGGAAGAGCTGGTCAGTCGACGATTTGGGGATACCTATGGTGCCGTTCTTGCCGCATGGCAGTTTCTGCAGAAGCGGTCTGCCGAGGAAACGCCCGTTGCCGTGTTCAATCCGGACCTGGAGAGTGACGGCTGGCAGTCGACCCATACTGTCGTTTTTATCCTGCATCCGAACATCCCGTTTCTGATCGATTCCCTGCGCATTGCCATTAACCAGCGTGAGATCGGTACCCACTCCATCCAGCATTCGATCCTGCAGGTGGAGCGGGCCGAGGATGGCAAGCTCAAGAAACTGCACACCACGAAAAAGAAGGCCTCTGGTTCGGCCTACGAGGCTTTCATTGTTCTCGAGATTGATCGACACAGTGATCCCGAGGATCTTCGGGACCTGGAAGACACGCTCCAGAATGTGCTCCATGAGGTGCGGATTGCCGTCAGCGATTTCCCGATCGTCACCGAAAAGGTGAACGAGATCCTGAGCGAGTTGGATAGCACCACTGCAGGCATTGATGAGGAGCAGAAAGAAGAGGCCCGGGCATTTCTGGAGTGGTTGGCCCGGGATCATTTCACGTTCCTTGGCTATGACGAGTACGACTTTGCCAAGGACAAAAGCGGCATGGTGGTACGGCGGGTCGAGAATTCGGAACTGGGTATCCTCCGGGTCAATAACGAGCGCCCGGACCGGGTACGCCTGAATGAACTGCCACAGCGTACCCGCCACGAAATGACCCGGGGCGACGATATTTTCATCTTCGCCAAGTCGGCCCAGCGCTCGCGCGTGCATCGTCCTGCATACCCGGACTACATTGCCGTCAAGAAATTCAACAGCAAGGGCGAAGTGGTTGGTGAGCGCCGCTTCCTCGGCCTTTACACCGCCAGGGTTTACAACGAGCGCCCCGACGAGATTCCGCTGCTACGTCGCAAGTTCCAGAGCGTGATGAAGCGGTCCGGCTTCCTCCGTGACGATTACGCCGGCAAGGAACTGGAGCAGATCCTGACGGTGTATCCCCGGGACGAGCTGTTCCAGATTGAGCCGGACGAATTGCTCAAGGTGGCGAAAAGTATCCTGTATATCCAGGAGCGCCGCCGTATCGAATTGTTCATGCGGGAGGATGTGTACGGCCAGTTTGTCACCTGTCTGGCGTTTTTCCCGAGAGACATCTACAACACGGAACTGCGGCTGAAGGTGGAGCAGGTTCTGGTCGACCGGCTGGAAGCCGAGGACGTCGAGTTCGTGACTCACTTTTCCGAATCGGTGCTGGCCCGCGTCCAGTTCACCATCCGGGTACCCCAGGTCGAGAATCGCCAACTTCCTATGGCGGAGATCCGGGAAAAGGTTATCGAGCTTGCCCAGTCCTGGCGTGACGGGCTTTCCGAAGCCCTGAGCGAGGCCTATGGTGAAGAACAGGGCAATGAACTGTATCGCCTCTGGGCGGGCGGTTTCCCCCCCAGTTACACCGACATGTTCTCCCCCAGGCGCGCTGCCATCGATCTTGAGCACATTGCAGCATCGGCCAACAACCATGATCTGGCCATGAGCTTCTACCGGGCTCTGGAAGAGGATGAGAGCACACTGCATTTCAAGCTCTTTTACCCCGACGAGCCGCTGCCGCTTTCCGATGTCATGCCGATATTCGATAACCTGGGCTTCCGGGTTATTGGTGAGCACCCCTTTGAGGTGACGGACCGGCACAACAAGACCGTCTGGATCCACGATTTTACACTGCAGGCTCACCACGGCAACGTGGTCGATATTCACCGCATACGTCCGATCTTTGAGGAGCTGTTCCGCAGGGTCTGGTACGGCGAGGCGGAGAACGACGCCTTCAACCGGATGCTGCTGTCCTCCTACATGAGCTGGCGGGAGATTGCGCTGCTGCGAACCTACGCCCGCTACATGCGCCAGATCCGGTTCTCCAACAGTCAGACCTTTATTTCCAACACCCTGGTGAATCATGTTGACCTCACAAGGCTGTTGCTGGAGTTTTTCGAGATCCGTTTCAATCCGGAGCGTTACCAGAGCCCGGGGAAGAGTGAGGCGGCCCAGCAGAAGCTGGAGATCGAATTCAATGCCGGCCTCGAAGACGTTGAGAATCTGAGCGAGGACCGGGTGCTTCGACTCTACCTGGAGCTCATGCAGGCGACCCTGCGTACCAACTACTATCAAACAGATGAGGCTGGTGGCCCCAAGCCCTACATCAGCGTGAAGTTCGATCCTGCCCGGATCCCGGACATGCCCCTGCCGATGCCGATGTTCGAGATTTTCGTGTACTCGCCGCGGGTTGAGGGCGTGCATCTTCGTGGTGGCAAGGTTGCCCGGGGTGGCCTTCGCTGGTCTGACCGGTTCGAGGATTACCGCACCGAGATTCTGGGGCTGGTCAAGGCCCAGCAGGTCAAGAACGCGGTCATCGTGCCGGTGGGCGCCAAGGGCGGCTTTGTTGCCAAGCGCCTGCCGGATCCGTCTGACCGGGAGGCGTTCCAGGCTGAGGGAATTGAGGCCTATAAAACATTCATCCGGGGGTTGCTGGATATCACCGATAACCTGGTGGATGCCGGGATTCAGCCCCCGGAACGGGTCATTCGTCACGATGATGATGACCACTATCTGGTGGTGGCAGCCGACAAGGGTACGGCAACCTTCTCGGATATCGCTAACGGTCTGGCCGCGGAATATGGCTTCTGGATGGGAGATGCGTTCGCTTCCGGCGGCAGCAATGGTTACGACCACAAGAAGATGGGCATCACCGCCCGGGGTGCCTGGGTGTCGGTGGAACGTCATTTCCGGGAGATGGGCATCAATCCCGCTCTGGACGAATTTACCGCCATCGGTATTGGTGACATGGGCGGTGACGTCTTCGGCAACGGCATGCTGTGCTCGGAGAAAACCCGGCTGGTCGCTGCCTTTAACCATGTGCATATCTTTATCGACCCGAATCCGGATCCGGAGAAGAGCTACAAGGAGCGCAAACGTCTGTTTGGCCTCGCTCGTTCGGCATGGACCGACTACGACACCAAGCTCATCTCCAAGGGCGGTGGGGTGTTCAGCCGGAACTCCAAGTCCATCCCGGTGAGCCCGGAGATGAAGAAACTGCTGGGCATCAAGTCTGATCGGGTGCCACCGAACATGCTGATTTCGCACATCCTCAAGGCCCAGGCCGACCTGCTCTGGGTGGGTGGCATTGGCACCTACGTCAAAGGTGCCAGCGAATCCCATGGCGACGTGGGTGACAAGGCCAATGACGGTCTGCGGATCAACGGTTCGGAACTGCGCTGCAAGGTGGTCGGCGAAGGCGGCAACCTCGGTCTGACCCAGCTTGGCCGAATTGAATTCGCGCTCCGGGGCGGGCGCCTGAACACGGACTTCATCGATAACTCCGGTGGTGTGGATTGTTCTGACCATGAGGTCAACATGAAGATCCTGCTCAACCGGGCCGTGGCCATGGGTGATCTCACCAACAAGCAGCGCAACATCATGCTTGAAGAGATGACCGACGATGTGGCGGAGTTGGTGCTCAAGAACAACTACCGGCAGACCCAGGCCATCAGCATCGCCAGCGAGGATGCGGCGACCCGGCTGGAGGAATATCGCCGGCTGATGAATACTTTCGAGAGCGAAGGCAAGCTGAACCGCGCCCTCGAGTTCCTCCCCGATGATGAAACCCTGTCCGAGCGCAAGCTGGACAAGAAAGGACTGACCCGACCGGAACTGTCGGTTCTTATTTCCTACGTGAAGGGCGATCTGAAACAGACCCTGATCGATAGCACGTTGCCCGACGATCCGATGCTGGCCGGTGAAATGTACAAGGTTTTTCCGCGGGATCTGACCCAGAAATTCTCGAAGGAGCTGGGAGAGCATCAACTGCGTCGTGAAATCATCGCGACTCAGATTGCCAATGACATGGTCAACCACATGGGGATTACCTTTGTGGAGCGCCTGAACCAATCCACCGGGGCCGACGCGGCTTCTATAGCGCTGGCCTGGATCATTGCCCGGGATGTGTTCCGCATTGATAACTGGTGGGACAGGATTGAGGATCTGGATTTTCATGTGCCGGCCCAGCTGCAGATGGAGCTGATGCAGGATCTTATGCGCCTGATGCGCCGTTCCGTGCGCTGGCTGTTGCGCAACCGTCGGGCGGAGCTCAGCATCCAGCACCATATGGAGCGCTTTGCCGACAGCGTCTGGGCGATCACCGCCGGGCTGCCCGAGTACCTTGGTGACCAGGCCAAGACCAAGTGGGAGAAACGGCACCAGGCGCTCGTGGATGCAGGGCTGCCGTCAGAGCTGGCGTCCGTTGTTTCGGGTACCGGGCACCTGTATTCGTCCCTGGGTATCATTGAAGCCCATGAGGCCTCCGGCATGCCATTGAAAACGGTCGCCAACCTCTATTATGAGCTTGGGGATCGTCTGGATCTGAACTGGTTTGCCAGCGCCATTGCTGACCTCAAACCGGCTTCCCACTGGCAGGCACTGGCCAGAGAGAGTTTCCGTGAGGATCTCGACTGGCAGCAGAGGGCTCTGACCACTGGCGTTCTCAAGCTGGCTGGAAAGCCGGAGGATGTCCCTGCCAGTGTTGAAAACTGGTTGTCGCGGCATCAGCAGATGATCGATCGCTGGAAATCCATGCTGTCAGAGCTCAAGGGCGTGCGAGAGCCGGAATATGCCATGTTCTCGGTGGCCCTGCGCGAATTGCTGGATCTGGCCCAGAGTACCATGCACCAGCCACTCGCTGAGGCAGAGGTTGAGACCAACTGAGTATTGCTTTGAAATCCGGATTCCCGTTCAATCGGCGATCGGAAACCCTTTAACGGAGCGGGATAATGGGTCAGCTTGACCATCTTCTGGAAAAAAACCGGGCCTGGGCCGATGGCATCAAGGCCCAGGATCCACAGTTTTTCCACCGTCTGTCGAATCAGCAGGCACCGGAATACCTCTGGATAGGCTGTGCGGACAGCCGTGTGCCGGCCAACCAGATCGTCGATCTGCTGCCGGGGGAACTGTTTGTGCACCGGAACGTGGCCAATGTGGTTGTTCACACAGATTTTAACTGTCTGTCGGTGCTGCAGTTCGCCATCGAAGTGCTAAAGGTAAAGCACATACTGGTCGTGGGCCACTACGGCTGTGGTGGTGTGCGAGCGGCAATGCTTAATCAAGGGTTTGGTCTGATCAGCAACTGGCTTCGGCATGTTCAGGATGTTCGTGACCGGCACCAGCAGGTGCTGGATGCCCTGCCAAATGTTCAGGACCGGGTAGACCGGCTGTGCGAGCTTAATGTCGTTGAGCAGGTGGGGCACGTGTGCCAGAACAACATTGTTCAGGAAGCCTGGAAGCGAGGTCAGACGCTGACGGTCCACGGCTTTGTCTACGATGTGGCTGACGGGATTCTCAGGGATATGGGGTTGTCCGTGGCCAGCGAGGAAGATCGCGAACGGGTTCGTCAGAACAGTATCGATGAGTTGGTCCAGAGGCCCGTGCGCTCCGGACGCCAAAAAGCCGTTCAGTATTAAATGTAAAATTGCGTCAAAAAATCGTGATGAGCGTCACTTCCTGACCCTCGGCGTCATCACAGTTGGTCACCTCTCGCTTTGCTAGAGTAGATCCTGCAGTAAGCGAGGAGGTTGACCATGAAAGATCTGATGCAAAAAGCCCTGACAGCACTGAACCAACGTAAAGACATTACTGCCGGCCCGGAGCAACGTAGTCGGGGGCGGAAACCCTCTGACGCAAGTCAACCCGAAGACTGGGGTATGTCCCCCGAGGATGCCCTGCGGGTTGGTACGGTTGCCCGTTACAAGTGACTGAGTCTGTCATGGTAGTTACCCTCTGAAAGCCCTCCGGTCCCTGCCTTGCAGGGAAGACTCGAGGGCTCATTCCGGTTAGAGTATCCCGTTTCCGAACCATCCACGCGGGATCAGCCAATCAATGTCATTGCCCAACTCCCATGAAGTTCTGTTACGAAACCGGCATCTCTTGCAAGGGCGGGTGGCCCTGTTGGGCGTAACCGCCAGCGGCCTGCTGGCCGATCTGCCTGCCGGTGGCATGGCCATGAGCGAACATGCCGGTGTGTGTGGCGCGCTGACCGGCCACGACGGCTGGGAGGTTTGTTTCGGGTACGACGATCCGGCGCTGGCAGCCGGGACCTTTGACACTCTGGTTGTGTTTCTGCCCAAGGCTCGGGCGGAGCTTGATCTGCGTCTTGCCCTGGCGCGCTGGCTGGCCGTAGCGGGCGCCAGGCTGGTACTGGTAGGGGAGAAGAAAGAGGGTATCGCCGGGGCCGTCAAACAGCTCAAGGCCGTGGCGCCGGATGCAAACAAGACGGACAGTGCCAGACATTGCCAGGTGTGGTGTGCCGAGCCTATCGAACCGCTGCCCGAATTCTCGCTTCAGCAATGGATGACCTGGACAGGCATTGACTGCAAAACGGTGCATCTGGAAGTCGCCGGCCTGCCGGGCATTTTCAGCCTCGGTGAGCTGGATGAGGGCACTCGCATGCTGCTGGAGACCCTGGACGAGAATCCATTGCGCCCCGGCGCTGTCCTGGATTTTGCCTGTGGCGCTGGTGTCCTTGGTACCTGGCTGCATCGTTGGCACGAGCAGCAGAACCAACCCGGGGTAACGGTTGACGGAATCGACGTTCAGTCCCAGGCGGTTATCTGTGCCCGGGCCACCTATGAGCGCAACGGCGTTTCCGGGCGCATCCTGGCCTCGGATGGCCTCTCGGGGGTTGAGGGCACCTGGCCTGTTATTCTCAGCAATCCTCCTTTTCACAGCGGCGTTAGAACCGACCTGTCAATGACCGAGCGCTTTCTACGGGAAGTGGTGCGTCATCTTGCTCCGGGTGGAGAAGTACGCCTTGTGGCAAACAGCTTTCTGCCATACGAGCCACTGATGAAGCGCTGCATCGGCCCGGTTGAACGTCTGGGGGAAGATCGGCGGTTTACGGTCTATCGCGCTTTTCGCCGGCCCTGAACGAAAAAAGCCCCTGGGGTGAGGGGCAAGAGGTTCGCGTCCAGAACAACGGAGCCAACCGGAAAAGGGATGTTCAGCGTGAACACCTTCCACACTAGAGTTAATTTCTAGAATAAACAGCCTAGAATGGCGCTTTTGTAACAAAAGGCCTCCAGGATGCCCGAAATGACAACTGCCGAACTCGTTTTCTCCCGGGGTACGCTCACGCTCAACCGCCCGGGTACCGGCGATCCCACACTGAGGGCGTGGGATGCGGCGGACGAGCTTCTGTTGGAGGCGGCTCTTGACGCCGCAGCTGCCTTTGATGACCCACGGGTTCTGATCTTGGATGACCAGTTCGGGGTCTTGGCGTTGGGGCTTTCAGTGTTGTCGCCGACCGTCGTTTCCGACAGCGCGGTGTTGCCGGCGGCCCTGGCGAATAATGCCTCATTGAACCCTGCGTTTGCTGCAGCAGAGCCGGTTTATAGCTGGATCAATCCGCCGCCGGGGCCATTCGACCTGGTGGTATTGAGAATACCGCGTCAGGCAGACTATCTGGCCTGGTTGCTGCGCTGGCTCAATAGTGTGATGACGGATTCCGGTGTCTTGCTGGCAGGGGGCATGATCAAGCATCTGCCGTCGAAAAGCGTCGATGTGTTTGCCGAAGCGGTGCAGACCGAGGAGGTTCTGCCAGCGCGTAAAAAGGCCCGCGCCATTCGTTGCCGCAAAGGTACTGCGACGCTGGCAGACTGGCCGGGTGCCTGGAAGGGCTATGCACTCGCCGGCCAGAACGGTGGTGTTGACGTTGAGGCATTGCCCGCGGTGTTCGCCCGGGAAAAGCTGGATATCGGAAGTCGCTTGCTTTTACCCCATGTGGCGCAAGCAGTATCGACCCTACAGGCCGGCGGTTCCGTGCTGGATCTGGCCTGTGGCAATGGGGTGCTGGGTCTGGCGGCGCTGGCAGAAAGAGGGGATTTGCTGTTCGGTTTCAGCGACGTTTCAAGTCAGGCTGTGCTCAGTGCCCGACATAACGTTGAACGGGCGTTCCCGGAAGCCCGTGCGGTTTTCTCTCACTATGACGGTATTGATCAGGCCGCAGGGCCTTTCGATCTGATCCTTCTGAATCCGCCGTTTCACGAGGGCGGTGTGGTCGGTGATCACATTGCCCTGCGGCTCTTTGAGCAGGCATCGGGATCCCTGAAGCCGGGCGGCAGCTTGCTGATGGTCGGAAACCGTCACCTTGGCTATCATCGAAGCCTGCGCCGGTATTTCTCATCGGTGGATCAGTTGGACGCCAGCCCGAAGTTCGTGGTCTTTCGGGCCAGCAACCGTTGAGAAGCCCGGCTGGTTACAGGGTTGGGGCGGGACGGTCGTAACCAAGGCGTGCCAGGGTGTCCACGATGGTCTGGGTCTGGCTGTCTATTTCGATGTTCACCCGCTGACCTTCTTCGACCGTGCCAAACGTCGTAGCCCTGAGGGTTTCAGGAATCAAATGGACGTTGAACCGGTTGCCGCGAACTTCTCCAATGGTCAGGCTGGCGCCGTTGATGGCGATATAGCCTTTGGGAAAGATATAGCGTGTCCATTCGTCAGGCACCTCAAACCAGAGGGTGACATTGTTTTCAGGTCGCAGGATTTCGACGATTCGTGCGGCGGTGTGAATATGGCCTGACAGCAGGTGGCCGCCAATCTCGTCTCCGATCCGGGCCGCGCGCTCGAAATTAACCGGGTCCCCGGTTTTCAGATCCCCCAGCGTGGTCAGCCGGAGGGTCTCCTGCATCGCATCAAAATAAAGCACGTTGTCTTCCTGGCGCGTCACGGTCAGGCAGGTGCCATTGATTGCTACGGATGCACCGATGGAAACGCCGCCTGCGTGTTCAACTGGGAGCCTGATGGCAAAAGTGCTTAGCCCGATATCGGCAGTGACGTCTTCGATGGTTGCAATGCCCTGGACAATGCCTGTGAACATAAGCCTGACCTCGTTAGGTGTGTTTGCGGGTGCCGATCTGGCAGGTGCGCCAAGGATAGCGAGCGGGCCGGCCGATGCCAAGGTGGAGCAATGGGTATTCAAGTATCCGGTGCGATGGTCGATATCCATTAAAACCCCCAGAACCCGGACAATCTGCCATGGCGGAAAATCAGAGCAAGGCTGCGACCCAGGCAAATGAGCCCGCCCAGGCCCCTGTATTGCGGCCAGGCAGGGCAGCGGATCCTGTACCGGCCCCCGTGGCCCCGGGCGACCAGGCTTCGGCGGCGGTTCCAGCCAATCCGGTGGCGGAATCGGCACCGACCGGTCAGTCGCCAGAGACCAGTTCCGAATCCGAACCATCGGCTGACAGGGCAGAATCCCGGGACACCGACGGTGGCAAGCCGGAAAGGGTGCTGGCGGAATCCCGCCAGCACAAACTGAGGCTGATGCTGCGCCAGTGCGACCGGGTTCTGTTAATGGATTTCGACCTGTTGGCGATGAACGGCTGGCCGGACAACTACACGATGGCCGAGGCGCGCCGGAGTCGGGACCTGTGGCTGTTCAGTGCGTTAATTGCGGCGGCTATCTTTCTGAGCGGATTGACCGGGTTTGTGCCAGCCTGGATTGCCGGTGGTGGCTTCGGCGCCTTTGTCATCATTCTCTTGTTGGGAATGCCTGCAGTTCGCAGAATCTACACCACCAAACCCTCCTACCTTGATCTGATTATGACCCGTCAGCGGATGCTTCGTGAGGCAAGGCAACACGTTGCCCATCTGGAGGGCTCGGATGGCCTTATCTGGCAATGTGCACGGATGGCTGATTTTAACCCGGCGCTGAAAAATACCCGGTTCAGTCACCTTCTGAGGTTGTCAGAGAGTCGCGGCCTGTCCCGGCAATTGACCCGCCGCGAGCACGTGCGTCTTTATCTGATTTATCTGCTGGAAGCAGAGAAGGCGTACAGCCGCGTTCAGAAGGCATTTTTCGAGGGTAACCAGGAAGCCCTTGACCGGGGCTGGGAGGAAGTAGCAGCAGAGCCTGAGCCCAGAACTTGACAGAAGTGCACTTCAAACGTATGTTTCAAACAGACGTTTGCTAGAGGCATTGATAACAAAATGGCGCAGTCTGATACCGTTGACCGGATTCTCGATGCAGCCGAAGAGCTGTTCGCCGACCGGGGTTTTTCGGAAACCTCGCTCAGGATGATTACCAGTAAGGCTAAAGTAAATCTGGCCGCTGTCAATTACCACTTTGGCTCAAAGAACGCCCTTATCCATGCCGTATTTGCGCGCTTTCTGACGCCGTTTTCCGCGACATTGGAGAGCGCCTTCGACGAGCTCGAAGAGCGGTGTGACGGCAAACCGCCAACGCTGAATCAAACGCTATGGGCGCTTACGGAAAGCGCAGTGCGCATGCCCCAGCGTAACGAGAAGGGTATCTCCATCTTCATGCGCCTCCTCGGGCTTGCCTATACCCAGTCCCAGGGGCATCTGCGCAAGTTCCTGGAACAGGAATACAGCGAGCCTTTCAGCCGTTTCATGCGGCTGCTCAAGGAGGCGACCCCGCAGCTATCTTCTGTTGACCGTTACTGGCGCATCCAGTTCATGCTCGGGGCAACCGCGTTCACCATGTCCAGCAGCGATGCCCTGAGAGACATTCTGCAGAACAAGCTGGGTGTGGAAACCACGATCCAGGAGATTGCTGCCCGCCTGGTTCCCTTCCTGGCTGCCGGGATGCAGGCGGAGGATGCCATGCTGATTCCGCCGGCCGGCAGCAAGGTCTCGGTTGCCTGAGTTCCTCTCTCTCGGTTAGGCTTCCCCTCTCAACCTCCGAGGGAGCCTGGCCGGTTTTGACGCATCCCGCATCCGTCCGCATCGACATTGATCTTACCCTTCAGCGCCTCCGGCTTGAAACCGGAGGCGGTGATCTTATTGCATCCTATCCGGTTTCCACTGCGCTGAATGGCGCGGGTGAGAGCGATGGCAGTGGCTGTACGCCCCGGGGAGAGCATTATATCCGGGCCTGTGTTGGCGCCGGACGTCCGGCCGGAACCGTCTTCCGGGCCCGGCGCCCCACCGGCGAAATCTACGGCGCCGAACTTGCCCGGCAGCACCCTGACCGCGACTGGATCCTGAGTCGGATTCTCTGGTTGTGCGGCCGCGAATGGGGCAAAAACAGGGGGCCGGGTGTCGATACTTTCCGCCGCTTCATATACATTCACGGCACACCGGACAGCGAGCCTATGGGAATACCGCTGTCCCACGGCTGTGTGCGGATGCGCAATGAAGACATTATTGATCTGTTTGATCGCGTCGTGCCGGGAACGGTCGTTTCCATTCGATAATCTTTTCGAGACCAGAGGGATCCGATGATCGAAGATGTTATGGCCATGGTGAATGGCTGGATCGAGAATTTCGGGCTGCTGTCTGAAGCCTGGCGCGTCGGGATTGTCGTGTTTGCGCTGGTGTTCGGAACGGCCACGGTGGCGTACATCGCCAGCCACATTATCGTTGCTATCGAGCGCAAGTTCAGCCAGACCAAAAACCTGTGGGACGATGCCTTGTTGCACGCCGCCCGCAAACCGGTCGTGGCCTTTGTCTGGCTGCAAGGGGTCTACTGGGCTGCAGAAGTAGCTCATCGCTACTCGGAAGCGGAGATCTTCAAGGTCAACGATTCGCTTCTGCAGCTCGGGTTTGTCTTCGTTCTGGTGTGGGCAGTCCTGAGGCTGATCAAGGAAGCCGAGGGGATTCTGGTATCGCCTCTGAAAATGAAGCAGCCCATGGACTACACCACCGTCAACGCGGTGAGCAAGTTGTCCCGGGCGGTGGTTATCATTACCGCAGTGCTGATTGCGATGCAGTCCATGGGCTACAGCATTTCCGGGGTGTTGGCGTTCGGCGGCGTGGGCGGTATTGCAGTCGGCTTTGCCGCCAAGGATCTGCTGGCCAACTTTTTCGGCGGTTTTATCATCCATCTCGACCGACCGTTCAAGGTCGGGGACTGGGTGCGGTCCCCGGACCGCAACATCGAAGGTATCGTTGAGCATATCGGCTGGCGTCTGACCACCCTGCGCACCTTTGACAAGCGTCCGCTATACGTACCCAATGCGGCGTTCACCACCATTGCGGTGGAGAACCCGTCCCGCATGACCAACCGCCGGATCTACGAAACGATTGGCATCCGGTATGCCGATGTCGGGCAGATGGCCACCATTGTTGACGACATCAAGGCCATGCTGCAGCAGCATGAAGACATCGACAGCGATGAGACCCTGATCGTGAACTTCCTGGCGTTCAATGCGTCGTCTCTGGATATTATGGTGTACACCTTCACCAAGACCACCCAGTGGGTCCGGTTTCACGAGGTGAAGCAGGATGTATTGCTGAAAATCAGCGACGTTATTGAGGGTTATGGTGCCGAAGTGGCCTTCCCGACCCGAACTCTGCACCTTCCGGACGGCGTCCGGCTGTCCGGATCGCAGCCCAATGGAGCCTCGGATAAGAGCGCGGCGGATTCTTCCGGCAAGAGCGCCGAGACATCGCAGAATCGTCAGACAACCGGAGATATAGAAGATTCAGGAGATGCAGAATGACGTCACCGGAGAAAATGCACCCTGTTGGCATCATTGGCGGCACCGGCCTCACCACACTGTCTGGCCTTGAGATCACCAGCGAGAAGCCGGTCAGGACATCCTGGGGCGTTCCATCTGCGCCCCTCGTTGAGGGCCAGTTGGGTGATCAGCCGGTCATCTTCCTGTCACGCCATGGAAACCCGCATCGAATTCCGCCTCATCAGGTGAACTACCGGGCCAATTTGCGGGCCCTGTACGAAGCCGGTGTTCGGACGGTGATCGGGGTTAACGCTGTGGGTGGGATTCACCCGGATATGGGGCCCGCGCATATCGTTATTCCCGATCAGATTATTGATTACACCTGGGGGCGTGCCAGCACCTTTTTCGAGGGTGACCTGGACTCGGTAACCCACATTGATTTCACCTGGCCCTACGATGACAGCGCGCGTCAGATTCTCATTGATGCCGCCGGCGCTGAAGATGTGCCGTTCTCCGGTTTCGGGGTGTATGGGGCGACCCAGGGCCCGAGGCTGGAAACAGCGGCGGAGATCATCCGGATGGAGCGGGACGGTTGTGACCTGGTGGGCATGACCGGTATGCCGGAAGCTGCCCTGGCGGCGGAACTGGGGATGCGTTACGTCTGTCTCGGGCTGGTGGTGAATTGGGCCGCCGGTAAATCCGACCACATCATTACCATGGAAGAAATCGAGGCGGCCATCGAGCAGGGAATGTCCGGGGTCAAGCGGATTCTCGAGGTCTCTATGGCCGGTCTTGGGGTGCTTACTCCGTTGCCTCAATCTTCTTGAAGAAAACCAGCACGCCGATGGTGGGGGAGTCCAGGAAGTGGATTTCCTCACTGCGCATCCGGCGGGTTTCCCGAATCCAGGTCAACAGCTCAAGCGGGGCAGGCTCCGCCAACACAGGGAGCTGCTGCGCTTCCGCTCCTTCGGTTGTCGCTGCGGTCGCCGGTGTCTCTTCACTGTCAGATGCCTGGACGGGCGACGGCGTCTCTCGGGACAGGTCATCAGTAACAGCATCTACAGACTGCTCTGGAGTCTCCTCTGCGAGCTGCCAGTGATTGAGGTGAACGTTGACGTGCAGATAGCGTTGCCGGTCGATGGTGATGTAGCCTTCGACGTCTCTGGTGCGAGCGTCTTCAATCCAGTCGCCCACTCTAACCCGTAAAGGCGTGCCCTCGTAATCGGGCGGGAACGCCTCGTACCAACCCGCAGCCAGGAGCACTCTGTATCGGCCGCTGCGTTCAAGCCTGGCTGCGGCGCTGGCGAGGTGAAGGTCGTTCCGGGGCGCCAGCTCGAGAGTGGTTTCCGTGGTGCCATCCTCCAGCGCTGACCGGAGAACCTCCTCGGTTTCTGTCGGCGCCTCTACCGTGCGGCCAGACATCCGCTCATTCACGCCCTCCGGCTCTATAATCCGCTCAAGAATCACGAACTCTGCGCGGTAGTAGTCGTCGGGAATGGGGGTGCCAGGCTCAAGGGGCAGTGCTTCCCGGTCGGGCTGCTGGGCAGCCCCTGTGGCTGCGAAGCTCAGCAGGAGGGCGGCCAGGAAAACCCGGGTCGGGTATAGGCACCAGCGAATTCCGTCAATCTGCAAGGGTCGTACTCCACATGTTGGTCGGCTATTCATGAGCCGGACGCGTCACTTTTTGCAGGCTCCAGTTCGCCAAGCATCCGGGAAATGCCGTCGAGTTTACCACCGGTTGTGGCATCCTTCAGCCGAAAACGGAAGCTGTTGGCACCTTCGAGGCGGTATTGCTCCGGTGCGGATTGCACTTTTTTAACCAGAACCAGGGGGTCCACCGGTGTCGAGCTGCCGAACTCGAGCCGCGCCCATTCTTTGCCGGCGTCCACTTTCACGATGCCCAGGGCTTCTGCCCGAAGACGAAGCTCGGTCTGGCGGACCAGGTTCTTTGCCGGATCCGGTAACAAACCGAACCGGTCAATCATTTCAACCTGAAGTTCTTTTAATGCTTCCGGGCTGTCGACGCTGGCGATTCGCTTGTAGAGCATCAGGCGGTTATGGACATCCGGCAGGTAATCCTCGGGAATCAATGCCGGAATTCTCAGGTTCATTTCGGTGCCATGGCTCAGGGGCAGGTCGGCGTTGGGGGTTCGGCCCTCCCGGATAGCCTTGACGGCTTCGTCCAGCAACTGCATGTAGAGGGTAAAGCCAATACTCTCGATCTGGCCGCTCTGTTCTTCGCCGAGTAATTCCCCGGCGCCCCGGATTTCCAGATCGTGGGTGGCCAGCATAAAGCCGGCGCCCAGGTCCTGGGCCTCCGAGATGGCGTCCAGCCGCTTTTTGGCGTCCGCGGTAATGGATTTCGGCGGCGGCGTCAGCAAGTAGGCGTAGGCCTGGTGGTGAGACCGGCCCACCCGACCCCGGAGTTGATGCAGCTGGGCCAGGCCGAATTTGTCCGCCCGCTCGATAATGATGGTGTTGGCGCTGGGAACGTCGATACCGGTTTCAATGATGGTTGAGCACACCAGCACGTTGAAACGTTTGTGGTAGAAGTCCGACATGATCTTTTCCAGATCCCGCTCCCGCATCTGGCCGTGGGCTACGCCCACCCGGGCTTCGGGAATCAGCGCCCGGAGATCCTCGGCGGCTTTCTCAATGGTCGCCACATCGTTATGGAGGAAGTAGACCTGACCACCACGGAGAATTTCCCGCAAAATGGCTTCCTTGACCATGGCGTTGTCTTTCTGGCGCACGAAAGTTTTCACTGATAATCGACGTGCCGGGGGCGTTGCGATAATCGAGAGATCCCTCAGGTGCCCCATGGCCATGTTCAGGGTGCGCGGAATTGGAGTCGCGGTCAGATTGAGCATGTCCACTTCTGCCCGCAGTGCTTTGAGCCTTTCCTTTTGCTGTACGCCGAAACGGTGCTCTTCATCGATGATGACCAGGCCAAGATTCTTGAACTTGATGTCGCCCTGAAGCAGCTTGTGGGTGCCGATGACAACATCAGCCTTGCCATTCTCCACAGCCTCCAGAGCCTTGCTGGTCTGGCCGGCGGTGCGGAACCGACTCAGGAGCTCGACCTGTACCGGGGTATCGGAGAAGCGATCCCGGAACGATTCGTAGTGCTGTTGGGCCAGCAGGGTGGTGGGAACCAGTACAGCTACCTGTTTGCCGGACCAGGTCGCCATGAAGGCCGCGCGCATGGCGACCTCGGTCTTGCCGAAACCCACATCGCCGCAGACCAGGCGGTCCATCGGTCGCTCACTGGTCATGTCCTCGAACACGGACTGAATGGCGACCTGCTGGTCTGGCGTTTCCTCGAACGGGAAGCCGGCGGCAAAGGCGCGGTAGGCCTCCTTCGGATCCTCGAAGCTGAAGCCCTTGCGTGCCTCCCGGCGGGCGTACACGTCCAGTAGCTCGGCGGCGGTATCACGGATTTTCTCGAGGGCTTTCTGTTTGGCCGTGCTCCAGCGATCCGTACCGAGTTTATGAAGGGGTGCATGCTCGGTGTCATTGCCGGCATAGCGGGAAATCAGGTGCAGGCTGGAGACCGGTACATAGAGTTTGGAGCCGCCGGCGTACTCAAGCATCAGAAATTCGCTGGCTTCGCCTTCAACAGTAATGGTTTCCAGGCCTCGGTAGCGGCCCACGCCGTGGTCAATGTGGACCACGGGCGCGCCGATCCTCAATTCTGAGAGATCCCGGAAACCGGCATCGTCAGTTTCTGTCGGCTTTTCCCGGCGGCGCCGTTGCAAAACCCGCTCTCCGAAGAGGGCTGTTTCGGTAATCAGCGCAACGGAGTGCTCCGGGAGCACCAGGCCGTGTTCCATTGGAGCAATGGTAATGGCCAGTGGGCTCTCCTTGTCGTCAAGAAAGGCCTGCCAGCCGGACAGGGTTTTCAGTTCAAGGCCCTGCTCGCCCAGGTTCTCCATCAGGGCTTCGCGCCGGCCGGAAGATTCGGCGCATATCAGCACGTGGCCGTCGAACTCTCCGAGAAACCGCTTGAGGCGACCGGCAGGATCCGCAGCCCGACCGTCCATGGCGATGTCTGGCAGGGTTTTCGTCGGGCAGTTGACCGATCCCGAGGCATCCGTGGTCTCGGACGAGATCGTCACCCTCGGGAAGGCTTTCAGGAGCCTGAACAACTCTTCCTGCTGAAGGAACAGGCGGGTAGGCGGCAGGATCGGCCGCAGTCGGTCATGGCGTCGGTCTTCATACCGGTTACGGGTTTCGCTGTCGAAATGGCTGACGGCATCGTTCAGTCCGTCAGCGGTAAAGACATGGGTAGCCCCCGGCAGGTAATCAAACAGGGTGGCCGTCTCGTCGAAAAACAGGGGCAGATAGTACTCGATGCCCGGTGGCGTGATGCCGTGGGTCACATCCTGGTAGATTGGGGTGTCTTTGTCGGCCTCCGGAAACTGCTCAAACCAGCGGCTGCGGAAGCCCGACCGGGCCTCCTTATGCCAGGGGAATTCGTAGGCAGGCAGCAGTTCGATGCGTTCGATCCGGTCAATCGAGCGCTGGGTCTCGGGGTCGAAGGTCCGGAGGGTTTCAATCTCATCATCGAAGAGGTCAATCCGGTAGGGCTGGCTTGCACCCATGGGAAAGATGTCCAGGATCGCGCCACGGACGGCGTATTCGCCGTGTTCGTAGACATTCTCGGCGTGCCGGTAACCGGCCGCCTCAAGCTGCATTCGCCAGTTATCGATATCCAGGGACTGCCCCACTTCCAGAAGCAGGGTGTTGCCTTGCAGATAGTTAACCGGTGGCAGCCTGTGCATCAGGGTTCGTGCAGGAACCACCAATACCCCATGGCTGGTTGAGGGCAGACGGTGCAACGTGCGGATTCGCCGGGAGATGATGTCCTGATGTGGCGAAAACAGGTCGTAGGGCAGGGTTTCCCAGTCTGGAAGAGACAGCAGTTCCAACCCGTCTTCGCTGACGGCCGGACCATCTTCTTCCGGGGGTAGCCCGAGGAAGAAACGCATGGACTGCTCAAGCCTTATGGCGTCGGCGGTGCTGCGGGTAACGACCAGGGTCAGGCCCCTGTGGGCGCGGGCACTTTCACAGATGGCCAGCGCGTCACTGCTGCCGTGCAATTGGCCCCAGATCCTGTGATCGGCCGGTCGTGTCGGGAACGCCGGGGCAATCAGGGGCTGGGGCTGAGGGTTTGGGGTTGCACCTTGGCTCATGGGCAGTCTGGTTCTCCTGCTGTGGATGTCCGGGAGGCGGCGAGGCGCGTATTCTAACGCCCGCAGGTGACGCTGTCATGGCGGCGGCGGAGCGGCCGCTGACCGCGGGACAGGCAAACAGAATTTATACGAAGGTCATGGCCGCACGTATTTGCGGTCAGCCGGATTAAGTTGGATAATGTGCGCCCCAATTTCCAAGTGCCAACTGCAGAGGTTCAAGCGTGAGTCACGAACAGATCAATCAGCACCTGTCCAACTGGACAGAAAGAGAATCCACCGCGGAAGCCATGATTCCGCTGATCGGCCGCCTCTACCGCAAGAACAATGTGGTTACTTCTGTATACGGCCGCGCCATCATCAACCAGTCGGTTATCGATATCATCCGTGCCCACCGATTCGTGCGCCAGGTTGAAGACAGCGAGCTTTCTGTTCACGACACCCTGCCCATCCTTCAGGCCATGGACAAGCTTGAGCTCGGTCGTGCCCACGTGGATATCGGCAAGCTGGCGGTCAAGTTCAAAGACGAAGGCGGTGATCTGGCCGAGTTCCTGAAGCGTGAGATCGGCCCGGTTGTGGGGCAGTACGCTGCCCAGTCCGAGGAAGATGCAAACAATGACACCAAAGACGTCGTTCTGTACGGTTTTGGCCGTATTGGTCGTCTTCTGGCCCGTATCCTGATCGAGAAGGCCGGTGGTGGCAACAACCTGCGCCTGCGCGCGATTGTCGTTCGCCAGGGCGGCGCGGAAAACGATCTGGAAAAGCGTGCCAGCCTGCTGCGCCGTGACTCTGTGCATGGGCCGTTCGATGGCACCATCACCGTTGATGAGAAGGAATCGGCACTGATTGCCAACGGCAACTACATCAAGGTGATCTATTCCGACGGTCCGGACAAGGTGGATTACACGGATTACGGCATCAACAACGCCATCGTGATCGACAACACCGGTAAGTGGCGTGATGAAGCGGGGCTTGGCCTGCACCTGAAATCAAAAGGCGTCAGCCGCGTTATCCTGACAGCGCCGGGTAAAGGCGATATCAAGAACATCGTTTATGGTATCAACAACGACTGGATCACTGACGAAGACAGGATCCTGTCAGCAGCCTCCTGTACCACCAATGCCATCACACCCGTGCTGAAGGCGATTGAGGACGAGTACGGCATTGAAGACGGTCACGTGGAGACGGTGCATTCCTACACCAACGACCAGAACCTGATCGATAACTACCACAAGGGCAGCCGCCGCGGACGCAGTGCCGCCCTGAACATGGTAATTACCGAGACGGGCGCCGCCAAGGCTGTCTCCAAGGCGCTGCCGGTTCTGAAGGGCAAGCTGACCGGTAATGCTATCCGGGTGCCAACGCCGAACGTTTCCATGGCGATCCTGAATCTCAACCTGAAGAAAGACGTTGATGTGGATGGTGTTAACGAATACCTGCGGGATATGGCGCTGCACTCGGAGCTGCAGAAGCAGATCGATTTTGTGAACTCACCGGAAGTGGTTTCCACCGACTTTGTCGGTTCCCGCCACGCCGGTATTGTTGATGCCCAGGCAACCATCACCAGCGGCAAGCGTCTGATCCTGTACGTGTGGTACGACAACGAGTTCGGCTACAGCGCGCAGGTGATTCGCGTGGTCAACCAGATGGCCGGCGTAAATTACCCGATCTTCCCCAAACGTGCGAGAGACTGAGCGAATCGCGCCGATCTGGTGAAGTAATGGTTTTCAGAACCCCGATAGCGATTGCTGTCGGGGTTTTTGTTTTTATGGTCAGCTAAACGACTCGTTTCGCTGCCGACGCGTAACCGGTTCCGGTTTCTGGTGGAAATAGGATTCCTTAATCTCTATAATTGGCGCGATTTTGGGTACGTCTGGCACTCCGTTTCTCATGGTTTTTCTGGGCCGCAGGTGTCGGGCGTTACGAATCCATTGAAAAGTTTCTGATGATTGGATGAGGCTAATGATCAAGATCAAAAAAGGCCTGGATCTTCCCATCAGCGGCGCTCCCGAACAGACCATTACAGACGGCAAACCCGTTCGCCACGTGGCGTTGATCGGTTTTGACTATATCGGCATGAAGCCGACGATGGCTGTGAAAGAGGGGGACCGTGTCAAGCGCGGTACGCTGCTGTTCACGGACAAGAAGACCGAGGGCGTTCGTTATACTTCACCCGCCGCGGGCGTTGTGAAAGAGATCAACCGTGGTGAGCGTCGGGTATTCCAGTCGATCGTTATCGAAGTCGATGGCGATGAGGCTGAGACCTTTGCGCGCTACAGCGAAGCGGATCTTGCCGGCCTGGAACGCCAGCAGGTAGTCGATAATCTGGTGGAATCCGGGCTATGGACCGCGTTCAAAACGCGTCCGTACAGCAAGGTTCCGGAGATTGATTCCGCTCCCCACTCCATTTTCGTGTCGGTCATGGACACCAACCCGCTGGCACCGGACCCGACGGTCATTATTGGCGAGAACAGCCAGGCGTTCGAAAAAGGCCTCACGATCCTTACCAAGCTGACCAGCGGCAAGGTGTTTGTCACTGGCAAGCCAGGATCCAACGTCGCGGTTCCCAAGTCCGACGCCGTTGAGGTGCATCAGTTCGATGGCAAACATCCGGCCGGCAACGTGGGAACCCATATCCATCATCTGGATCCGGTTTCCGGCAGCAAGACGGTCTGGAGCATCAATTACCAGGACGTTATCGACATTGCCAAGCTGTTTGAATCCGGTGAAGTCCCTGTTGAGCGTGTCGTGGCGATCGGTGGCCCCAAGGCCCTGAAACCCCGCCTCGTGCGTACCCGTCTGGGTGCCAGTCTTGAGGAACTTCTTGACGGTGAAGTTGCCACAGATTGCGAGATCCGGGCGATCTCCGGCTCCGTGTTCGGCGGTCGCCGTGGCGACGGCCCCTGCGCCTACGTTGGTCGGTTTGCCAATCAGGTATCCGTACTCGAAGAGGGCAACAAGCGCGAGTTCATGGGCTGGCTGTCCCCGGGTCCGAACAGGTTCTCGGTGCTGAATATCTATCTGTCCAAACTGACGAGTGGCAAGCTTTTCAACTTCACCACCACCACCAACGGCAGTGAGCGGGCGATGGTTCCGGTCGGGGCGTACGAGCAGATCATGCCCCTGGACATTCTCCCGACGCAGTTGCTGCGTTCCCTGATTGTCGGCGACACAGAGATGGCACAGAAGCTTGGCGCACTGGAGCTGGATGAAGAAGATCTGGCGCTGTGCACGTTTGTGTGCCCCGGCAAATATGAATATGGTCCGATTCTCCGCGAGAACCTGACCCGAATCGAGATCGAGGGCTAATACGATGGCTATCAGACAGTTTCTCGATGGAATCGAGCATCACTTCGAAAAGGGTGGCAAGTACGAGCGCTGGTATGCGCTGTACGAGGCCGTGGATACCATTTTCTACACACCAGGTAAGGTGACCTCCACTACCGCTCACGTTCGCGACGGGGTAGACCTGAAGCGCATCATGATCACGGTGTGGATGTGTACCTTCCCGGCCATGTTCTTTGGTATGTGGAACATTGGTTTTCAGGCTAACAGCTATCTGGCTACCACGCCCGATGCCATGGTCGGTGATGGCGGGCTGCGTACCGCTTTCATAACCGCACTCGCCTCTACGGGGGCCGGCGCCGGCATGCTGGATAATTTCATCTACGGAATGGCTTACTTTATCCCAATCTACGCCGTCACATTTATTGTGGGTGGTTTTTGGGAAGTTCTGTTCGCAACCGTGCGTCGTCACGAGGTAAACGAAGGCTTCTTCGTCACCTCAGTGCTTTTTGCGCTGATCTGCCCGCCCACCATTCCGCTCTGGCAGGTGGCTCTGGGCATAACCTTCGGTGTCGTGATCGGCAAGGAAGTGTTCGGCGGTACCGGCAAGAACTTCCTGAACCCGGCCCTGACCGGTCGTGCCTTCCTGTACTTCGCCTATCCGGCGCAGATTTCCGGCGACACGGTGTGGACCGCTGTTGATGGCTTCAGTGGCGCCACGGCGCTGAGCTGGGCCGCCAGTGGTGGCCTGGAAGCCCTGGAAGCTCAAATTGGCTGGATGAGCGCCTTCATGGGCACCATTCAGGGTTCCATGGGTGAAACCTCCACGCTGGCAGTGCTGATCGGCGGTTTGATCCTTCTGGTCATGAAAATTGCCAGCTACCGGATTGTGGGCGGTGTCATGATCGGTATGATCGGCATGGCCCTGCTGCTGAACATTATCGGCTCTGAAACCAATCCGATGTTCGCGGTTCCGGCGCACTGGCATCTGGTCATGGGCGGGTTTGCCTTTGGTATGATGTTCATGGCAACAGATCCGGTATCGGCCGCAATGACCAACACCGGCCGCTGGTGCTTCGGCATTCTGGTGGGCGTGATGACGGTCCTGATCCGCGTGATCAACCCGGCCTTCCCGGAAGGCATCATGCTGGCCATCCTGTTCGCAAACCTGTTCGCGCCATTGATGGATCATTACGTGGTTCAGGCCAACATCAAACGGAGGCTTGCTCGTGGCTAAAGCTAAAGAAACCGTCTCCCGCACGCTGGTCGTTGCGCTGGTGCTGAGTATTGTGTTCTCTGTCGTGGTTTCCACGGCAGCAGTCCTGCTTCGCCCGGCCCAGATCCAGAACCAGAACCTGGATATCAAGACCAATATTCTGTCTTCGGCCGGCATGCTGGAGTCTGGCTCCAGCGCAGAGCAGATCGAAGAGGCGTTCGCTCGTTTTGATGTCCGTCTGGTCGATCTGGATACGGGTGAATTCGTGGAGCCTTCCGACGTGGGCGTTCAGGATCCCATGAAGTACGACATGTACAGGGCTGCTTCGGACCCCCAGATGTCCACCAACATTCCGTCTTCTGAAGACAAGGCCGGTATTAAGCGCCGCCCGAATGTTGCCAAGGTCTACACTATGAGTGAGAACGGCCAGATCAACCGCGTGGTTCTTCCGATCCACGGCTACGGGCTCTGGTCCACGCTGTATGGCTTCATTTCTCTTGAGGGCGATCTGAACACTATTGAGGGTCTCGGGTTCTATGCTCACGCAGAAACCCCGGGTCTTGGTGGTGAGGTGGATAACCCGCGCTGGAAGCGTCAGTGGGTCGGCAAGGAAGTCTATAACGAAGACCGTTCCGAGCCTCAGGTGCGCCTCGTCAAGGGGGGCGTAAGCTCAGACGCCCAGGACAAGGAGCACAAGGTTGATGCCCTCTCTGGTGCAACCCTGACAAGCCGTG
>CAZFQI010000021.1:0-34415 GCA_964520755.1 uncultured Marinobacter sp.
TTCTTGGACATCGCCTCCAGCATTTTATTAACCGCTTCCAGGTGTTCGGGCTCGTTGTGGCACATGCCCTGGAAGTTGGCACACACGTCCAGAAAATCCTTCAGTTCCATTCTCGGCGCCATCTTCATCAGGCGTTTTGTAAGCCGCGTGGCTTTTGGCGGCTGGCTGGCCATGCGGCTTGCCATGGTATTCGCGGCGTTCATCAGCTCGTCCGCTGGCACCACTTCCAGAACAATCCCGAGTTCCTTTGCCTCGGCGGCGTCGATAACTCGACCGGTGAGCGTGAGCTCGAAAGCGCGCTGGTAGCCGATCAGCCGCTGCATGAACCAGGCGCCGCCGTCGCCGGGAATGATGCCGAGGTTGAGGAAGGTCTCGCCGAACTTCGCGCTTTCCGAGGCAATGCGAATGTCCGCCATGTTGGCCAGATCAAAGCCGGCACCGATGGCGGGGCCGTTTACGGCGGCGATGATGGGCACTTCCACATTCTGGAGGGCCAGGGGAATGCGCTGGATGCCTTTGCGGTAGCGGTCGGCGCATTCGGCCACGTCACCGGCGAAATCGCCGCTGCGGTTGGCCATATCCCGAATGTTGCCGCCGGCGCTGAAGGCAGAGCCCGCCCCGGTGATCACCAAAACCGACACATCGTCGCACTGGTTCACCCATTCCGCTGTGGTCACGATGTCGTCTATCAGGTTTGAGCCTGTCAGCGCATTGCGCAGGTCGTGGCGGTTGAGGGTGAGGGTGGCTACCCGGTTTTCCAGGGTGAGCAGTGCGTCGGTGAGCTTGGGTACGGTGGTCATCATTGCGGTTCCTTGTTTTTGATCAGCGCGTATCTTCGCGCGTGGGAACCGGGTTAATCAACTGCCAGCCGCGCCTTTCGATATCGGCTTACTTCCGTCCAGCCGTGCGCCGCCAGGGCCGAGAACACGATTACCCCGCCCACCAGGCTCAGTTTTGGTGGCACTTCGCCCAGGAACAGCCACACCAGGAAAGACCCGAGCACCGTCTCCAGTAGCAGCATCAGGCTCACTTCTGCCGCCGGAATGTAGCGGGGGCCAATCTGGATCAGAATGCATGCGGTAGGCAGGAATACCAGGCAGAGCAGGGCGATGAAGAAGAAGTCCCGGCCCGATGGCATCTGTGCGCCGCCCAGCAAGGCGGCCGCGCCGGCAAGCACCAGGGCACCGAACATGAGCATCACGCTCATATCGCTATCGGGTTTGGATCGGGCCACGTTGAGGTTGGAAGCCAGGGCCGTGGCAGCAACAACTGCCATCAACAGACCCAGGGGATCACCCTTGCCGAATTCACCCACGGCCATCAAGGTGGCGCCGCTGACGCAGACGAGGATGACCACCCAGGTTCTGAGGGGCAGGGTCTCTTTCCAGACTGCCCAGGCAATGACCGCCGCGATGACCGGTGCGGTATTGAGGATCACCAACACATTGCCGGCGGCGGTGTTTTTCATCCCCACCACAAACCCCAGCGTGCTGATGGCAAAGGCGCCGGCGCAAAACAGTCCTTTCCGACCGCATTTGCGGATTTCAGGCACCAGACGGGAACGGTAACGGGCCCAGCTGATCACAAAGAAGCTGAGGGCCAGTAAAAGCCCCCGCCAGAACAGGAACACCACCGGGTCCACAGAGGTAATCTTTACCAGTAGCGCATCCGGAACGATAAAAAGTACGCCCAGGGCTGCGATGGTCAGTCCTTTGATTCGGGTTGTCTGCAACGTGGATTCGCCTGTTCTGGTGTGGTGTTGTCTGGCTTATGGGTCGTCTTGTTCGGGCAGCGGCTGGATGCTCTGGATATCACCGGTCGGTGTTGCCGGCTCGTCCTTGATGATAATAAAGATAGCTCCGCCAATAACCGCGATGGCGAAGATGGCTTTGAGGATTATCGATTTCGACATGTATTCTTCCTCTCTGCATTTTTGGCTTCTACCAACAGCCTATGGGCGGCAGAGGACTATAACAACCTCAACGCCCCGAAAACTGAGCATCCTACAAAAGTCGCTTCGACAGTATAGACGCAGTCAGCAATACTCTGGGTAAGTTTGCAGGTTGCCTGGTGCAGCAACGTTTAAAATGGAGTGTCCTCATGACTGAACAAACAGCAGATCTGGTTCACAAGTACAGCGAAAACGGCATTACCACACTCACCCTGAACCAGCCGGAGAAGAAAAACAGCCTTTCCATGGCCATGCTGGAGGCCTTGTCTGAAGAGCTGGAGATCATCGCCTCCGATACGGAAACCCGGGTTGTGGTTCTGGCGGCTCATGGCAACGTGTTCTGCGCTGGCCATGATCTGCGGGAAGTCCGGGAACAGTTTGATAGCCATGAGTTCCAGCTGGCGCTGTTCAACCAGTGCAGCAAGGTGATGCAGCAGATCGTCAATCTGCCCCGGCCGGTGATTGCCCGGGTAGCCGGCGTTGCCACTGCCGCGGGCTGTCAGCTGGTGGCCAGTTGTGATCTGGCGGTAGCGGCCGACACCGCTCGGTTTGCCACGCCCGGGGTGAACATCGGGCTGTTCTGTTCCACGCCCATGGTGGCGGTGTCCCGGAATGTGTCCCGCAAGCACGCCATGGAAATGCTGCTGACCGGTGAGATGATCGGCGCTGTGAAGGCCGAGCGCATCGGGCTGGTCAACCAGATTGTTGACGAGCAGCACCTGGACGAGATGGTTTACAAGCTGGCCCGCACCATTGCCGAAAAGTCCGGCCACACCCTGAAAATCGGCAAGGAAGCCTTCTACCGGCAACTGGAAATGCCTTTGGCAGATGCCTACGAGTACACTTCCGAGGTGATGGCTGACAACATGATGGCGAACGATGCCCAGGAAGGGATCTGCGCGTTTCTGGAGAAGCGCAAGCCGGAGTGGAAAGACAGCTAGGGCCGCTTGCGAGCATCAGCCCGGCCTATCGCGCCGGGCAGTTGTCCTTGCCCCGATACAGTCGATCGCCGGGCCTGATTCCATGCTCCCGGAAAAATCCGGCGTTCATCTCCACCGCCTGGATAAAGGGCACGCCGGCGGGGTAGGTGGGGCAACCGGAACCGCTGGCCGAGGCGCAGGGCACCATCTGGCGGATACTGCCGATCACGCCATTCTGGTTCAGGTAGGCGATGTCCAGGGGAATCAGGGTCTTGTACATCCAGAAGCCGTGGCTGGCTTGTCTGGGCTCGCTATATTCGAACAGCATTCCCGCGTTTTGCGCCATGGACTTGCGCCCCATCAATCCCTTCTGGCGTTGTTCGGAGCTGCTGGCCACTTCCAGTGTGACGGGCACCGTGCCCGACGCAGACACGAAGCAGGCCTCGATAACCGGCAGACCTTCCTGTGGCGCAGCGATGCCTGAAGAACAACCGTAGATCAGCGAACTGAGCGCCAGTACAAACCAGACCTTCAGTCTGCGAACACGTCCCGATGCCGCTGTCACGAGCGCAACCGGTAGCCGGTTTTGAAGATCCACCAGATACCCACCATGCACGCGGTAAGAAATACCAGGGTCATGCCCACGCTGATGGCGATGTGGACATCAGACACACCGTAGAACGCCCAGCGGAAGCCGCTGATCAGATAGACCACGGGATTGAACAGGCTCACGGTCTGCCAGACCTCCGGCAGCATGTCGATTGAATAGAAGGTCCCGCCAAGGAACACCAGCGGCGTGACGATCATCATGGGTACAATCTGGAGTTTTTCGAAGCCATCCGCCCAGATACCGATGATGAACCCGAACAGGCTGAAGGTCACCGACGTGAGCACCAGGAAGGAGAGCATCCAGAAGGGGTGCAGCACGTCGTAATCCACGAAGAATTTCGCGGTGGCAAGGATGATCAGGCCCAGGATGACGGACTTGGTGGCTGCCGCACCCACGTACCCCAACACCACTTCCACGTAGGACACCGGCGCCGACAGCACCTCATAGATGGTGCCGGAGAACTTGGGCATGTAGATGCCGAAAGAGGCGTTGGAAATGCTCTGCATCAGCAGGGAGAGCATCACCAGCCCCGGGATGATGTAGGCGCCGTAGGCGATGTTGTCGATATCGCCCATGCGTGAGCCGATGGCGGAGCCGAAGACCACGAAATACAGGCAGGTGGAAATCACCGGCGAAAGTACGCTCTGCATCACCGTGCGTCGCATGCGGGCCATTTCAAAATTGTAGATTGCGCGGATACCGTATAGGTTCATGCCTTTCTCCAATGAGCCGGCCGGCTTATTCGTGTACCAGGCCGACAAAAATCTCTTCGAGGGAACTCTCCCGGGTTTGCAGGTCCCGGTACTCGATACCCAGATCGCCAAGAGTACGCAGCAGACGGGCGACGCCGGCCTGCTCCTGCTGGGCGTCGAAGGTGTATATCAGCTCGTAGCCATCATCGGACAGTTCCAGGGGTTCCAGGGTGAGTTCACCCGGTATCCGGTCCAGCTTTTGCTGCAGGTGGAGTCGCAACTCTTTCCGGCCCAGCTTGGTCATTAACTGGACCTTGTCCTCGACCAGGATAATCTCGCCGTCCCGGATAACCCCGATCCGGTCCGCCATTTCCTCGGCCTCTTCGATGTAGTGGGTCGTCAGGATGATTGTCACTCCGCTTTCACGGAGTTTGCGTACCATTTCCCACATGTCCCGTCGAAGCTCCACGTCGACGCCGGCCGTGGGCTCATCAAGGAACAGGATCTGCGGCTCATGGGAGAGTGCTTTGGCAATCATCAGGCGACGCTTCATCCCGCCCGAGAGCGACATGATCCGGTTGTTGCGCTTGTCCCAGAGCGACAGATCTTTCAGCACTTTCTCGATGTGCGCGGGCTTGGGTGGCTTGCCGAACAGCCCGCGACTGAATGAGACCGCATTCCAGACGGTCTCGAAGGAATCGGTGTTCAGTTCCTGGGGCACCAGTCCAATGGTCTCACGGGCCTTGCGGTAGTCTTTGACAATGTCGTAACCATCGGCCTTTACCTCGCCGGAAGAGAGGTTAACGATGCCGCAGATGATACTGATGAGCGTGGTCTTGCCGGCACCATTGGGGCCGAGGAGGGCGAAGATTTCGCCACGCTGGATCTCCAGGTTGATGTCTTTGAGGGCCTGAAAACCGTCGCCATATACCTTGCTCAGGTGCTTAACGGAAATATCCGGCTGCACGGGCGTGTCCTGTGGTCAGAATGGGTCGAATTGAAGGCGCAGTATTTTCTCATGACTGGCGCCAGTTTAGAAACCTTTGCCTCGGCGGAAGAAAACTCCATAATGCCGGCCAGGTTTGTTCGGGGTGCCGTTATGTTACGCGCTATTGCAGTGACAGGATTGATTGTGGGGCTGGTTGCGCTGGTTCTTTTCGGCTGGTCCATGCTTGGAGACGCCGGCAACGACCAGAATACCGAGGGTGCCACGGCCCGGTGTGATCTGCTGGCAGAGGGGCCCTGCAGCTGGTCGAACAGTTCGGGGGAGTGGGAAGCCACCCTGAGCACACTGGGCGAGGGCGAACAGGGCATGGAATATCAACTCACGGTTGTAACCCCCGAACGCCCGGAGCGGTTCCTCGCTGTGCTGCGGGGCGAATCCATGTATATGGGCGAATACCCTGTTCCCTTGGGCAGCCGAACGGGAAATGAATACGCCGCACGCTTCACGGCACCCTTCTGCACCGTGGACGCCACCATGACCTGGCGGATAGATCTGCAGCAGGGGCAGCAGCCCATCGAGAATATCCCGGTAAAGCTGGTTTTTCAGGCCGAACCACACTGAGCGCGGTGAACCATCTGGTAAACCGGAAGCCACTCGGCTGACAACCGCCCGGGATTGTGTAAAATCAATGAACGGTCGGGTTCCCACCTCGAAAACACCACAACGCCATTAGCAGGAACAACGTGATGGATTACGGAGATAGCGTTCAAAAGGTACTGTTGAGAAAGATCCGCAAAGCCGAGCAGGATCTTATCCAGCTGAAGCTGGACTACTGCCGGTTTGTTTTCGGGTTGACTCACCGTGCGAAAGTGCTGGCCGGCGGTATTACCTACGTGGTGCGTTCGGTGGATGTGGACACCATGGCCAATACCGACGATGGCGGTTTTACACAGCCCGAAATTACCGGTACCCGGGCAGACGAGCAAGATCACGCCGAACCGGTGGCTCTGGGTACCGACTGGGTGCTCGAAACCGCGGCAAAGCAGGCCGCTAAATGAACGCGTTGTCTGTTATTGCCTCGTAGAGGCTTGATGTTGGTGGTACGTAATGGTTGTACTGCCAGAACTCCGCACCTTCCAATCCCGCCCTGTAGCAGGCCAGGTGAGTCTTGTTGGCCGTCAATGTGCTTACAGTCTGAAGGGCTTCCGGCTGCCGGATCCCGGTTTTACGACTGGTAATCTGGGCAACAATAACGGCCAACGTCTCGGAATGCCGTAAGGTTTGATCGCTAAGGGCACACCCGGCACCGTATAGCCAGGCGGCGGTATATGCCTTCACGGCCTCGGGCGCGGTCGTCAGATCCAGGCCGTTCACCCGGCAATCCCGCTCCTGAAGGCCAACAAGGATATGCAGCCGGGTAATGATCTGGGCGCGGTCCGATGGGGGCTCGACAACGGGTTTGCGCACTGCAACGGGCCATTCCGAGCTGCCGGAAGAAAGATCATGGCCGGCGGTCTGACCCTTTCCTGACCAGAACTCCTGATGCCCTGCGGCCATTGGCTCTGAACGCACCAGCGCAACCATCCGCAAGGCCAGCAGAACAAGCAACGCCAGCAGCCCGAGCTGAATAAGAAGTACCAAACCGTTAACCATCGTCTCCAAAACTCTGAATGTTGCAGTAGGTTATCCGAGTGTAACCAAATGTATCCCATCGATACCGCCAACCCGTCGCCAATAACGAGCGGAGGGTTGACCGAAATGACGGAACTGTGACGGGGATCGCAACGGACCCGGAGCGTTACTGCTTAACAGGTGGGCATGGTTTGAAGGGCCAGCTTGCGGCGGATGTAGCGGCCAAGAATGTCCACGCCGATATTCAGCATGGCCGTTATCAGGATCAGAACCATTGCCTGGTCGAACCGGATACTCTGGATAGCGCTATCGACATAAAAGCCAAGGGTATAGATGCCGAGAATGCCCAGAATGGCGGTTTCCCGCATGATGATTTCCCAGCGGTAAAACAGAAACGCCAGAAATGATCGGTAGACCCGGGGCACGAGTTCCCAGCCATAGCGATTAAGCCCCTTGGGCGCATCGGATCTCAAACGGATGGTATTGGTTTGCCGGCCAATCAGGTGGCCTATGATGCCACCATTATGAAGGGCCAGTGCAACCACCGCAGGGAGCATGGAAGGCCCCCAGAGTTGCAGGAGTATGTAGGCCAGGATGTATTCAGGCGTTGATCGGGCAATCACCAGAAAAACATGCCCGGAGGTTCGACGTATCGGGCCGCCAAAGTGATTTGAAATCAGCGGGAACAGGAGCAGCGTGAGAATACCCGTGGCCACCAGTGCAATCTGGGTGAGAATGACGGTGTTCCAGATGCCAGGCAATGCCTGTTCGACCATCAGCTCATTCAGCCACGGCAACAGGCCGGCCAGGCCCTCACCATCCCTCAGTGGGCTGGGGACAATATCTTCGGTGAAAAACCGTTCAACATTACCCCACACGATGGGCAGGCCATCGCCGAGGAAAAAGGGAGCGCCCACGATATACACCGGCAACAACTTGGGTCTTACCCAAAGGGGAATGGTGGCGATGAGCACGTAAAACAGTATCAGCATCGCGCCGGCGTCGGAGTACATGCCCTGGGAGAAAGACGTTTCCAGATAGAACCCCAGAGTCGGCAGGCCAACAAATCCGAGTATGGCGCTTGAACGCAGTCCGCATTCCAGGCGATAGGCGGTGTAGGTTCTCAGCTGGACCCAGCAATCAGGAATCTTGGTATACAGGAACGCCGCGATGGTTCCTGTGCCCGGGGGCAAGAGCCTGCCAGGTTCCGGATCCGCTTCTTCGAGAATCTCAGAGTACACCTTGGCGAAAATGCCGGAATAGGGTATCGCGATGGCCAGCACGCCCGTCAGGGGGTGGAAACCAAAAAACTGCAGAAAAATCAGAGCCCAGAATAGCTCGTGAATTGCCCTGATGAACGCACAAAACACCCGCACCGGGAGGAATCGGTACACCAGAGCCAGAAAAAACCCGCAAATACCACCAACGGTCACCCCGACAAAGGCAAAGGCCACGGTTCGCAATAAGGCGGTAAGAAGTCCTTCGCTGCTGAAAAAATTTGGAGTGAGTACACCCAGGAAAAAGTTGCCAAGATCCCGCCAGGGATTGTTTGCGGTGATCGCAATATCGGCAAACAGGAGCCCCACGAGCGCAATGGCAAGAAAGATCAGGCTGGTGCGAACCGTTGGGTAGGAGAGCATCGCGCGACAGGTCCTAGTACAGCGACATAATGTCTGCGGCCGCCAGTTGGTCAGTAGGCTCATCCAGGGCAATCTGGCCATTCTGGATGCCAACAATGCGGTTACAGTATTTCATCGCCATTTCCACATCGTGAAGAGCGATAACACTGGTTTCGAAGCGGTCTCTCAGCAATTGCATGACGTGATGCGCCATTGGACCGTCCAGTGCCGAGATGGGCTCATCTGCCAATAAAACCGGGGCGTTACGATAAAGGGCTCTGGCAATGGCCACCCGTTGGCGCTGTCCGCCAGAGAGCGAAGCTGTGGGAATCCAGAGTTTCTCAGACATTCTCAGTGCGTCCAGCAGTTCCAGAACCTGCTTTCTATCCTGTTTGAATGGCCGCACAAGGGTAACGGTGTTGTACCAGGTGGCATGCTTGTCCAGTTGGCCCATAAAGACGTTATGAAACACCGGGAGGGCGTTTACCAGACCAAGCTCCTGAGGGACAAGAGACGACTGCCCGTCCACTCTCTGGTGAATGAGCCGGATCAGAGTGGACTTACCGGCACCACTCTTACCGACCAGAGCAACCTGATCTCCCTCCTTTACCTTGAGGGTGAGGGGCCCGATTACCCGCTCACCCCCGAAAGAGGCCGTCAGGCCTGAGAGATCAAAGCCTGCCATCAATCAATGATTCCGATTTCTTTCGCTACTTTGCGAATCGGCTCATAATCGTCGTTTGAGGCGGGAATAAAAGCGGAACGTGGGAAGCTCTCAAGCAACTCGGGATCATCAAGCGAGAGCAGGGCCTCACGAACGCGATCGGTAAAGCCTTCGCCGTAGTTTTCATCCACGTCGCCACGGATACTCCACTGATAATTGGGGAACCCGGGTGTTTTCCAGATGACCTTTACAGCGTCGGTATTAATGTTTCCGTTTTCCAGTTCTTTTTCCCAGACCGCGTAGTTCATCGCGCCCACTTCATAGGTGCCGGACTCGACCAGACGGAGGGTGCGAGTATGGTTGCCGCTGAAGCCGACTCGGGAGAAGACGTCCTCGGGTGCCTCTTCAAACGTCTCGCGGATGTGGTACTCGGGAATCAATCGCCCGGAAGTTGAGCCCTTTGATCCGAAGGTGAAGGTCTTGCCTCGTACTTCTTCTGGCAAGCGGTCTGCACGATCCAGGCCGGTGCTCTCATGAGCAATGAAATAGACATAGAAGGCCTGATCCTCGGTGCCTTGCGCGATTGCCTGCGAGCCGGGTACAAGTGATCTCGCCTGAACGCCGGAAAGACCGCCGAACCACGCCAGCTGTACCTGATTATTCCGGAAGGCGGAAACGGCCGCTGCATAGGACTTGACGGGGATGTACTTCACGTCGGCATCCAGTTCCTCGGACAGATAATCAGCAATGCCGCGAAAACGCTCGACCAGCTTGGTTTCATCTTCATCTGGTATAGCCGTGAAAATAAAGGTCTGGGCCGATGCGGTTGCGGTAAACAGAGAACAGAGACCAATAATCAGCAATTTCCGTATAAGATTCTGGGTCATGGTTTTTCCTTTTTGAAACGGATATTTAACGAGCGGAGTCTGATCAAGCGGCTCGTGTTACAGAAGGATACCTGTATTCGCGTTAACTCTGAACAGCTATACGGTATAAGGATTTAATTGGCTCAGGGCGGCACATTTCATTTCAGGCGGTTGCGATGCATTTAATCCTGATCACACCGGCGAAGCCGGATTCCAAAGCTGGAAACAGGGCCACGGCGGAACGCTGGAAAGTCCTGCTGGAAGCTGCCGGGCACTCGGTTGATATCGTTACTCATTATCAAGGTGAGGCCTGCGATGCGTTTATTGCGCTCCACGCCTGGCGCAGTTTCGATGCCATCCGGCGTTTCCGTGAAACCTGGGCCGAAAAGCCGCTGATTGTGGCGCTGACCGGCACGGACATTTATCACCATCAGCACGAGTACCCGGAAGACACCCTGTATTCCATGGACGTGGCGGATGCACTCATCGGCCTGCATGACCTTGTCGCCGACGACATACCCGCTGGTTTGGGTGGCAAGCTGGTTACGCTATACCAGTCGGCGGACGGGCCTAAATCCTTTCCAGCGCCACACGCGGATGGCAGTAGCGAAACATTCGGCACATGTGTGATCGGTCATCTGCGGGATGAAAAAGATTCACTGCGGGCGGCCTATGCAGCGCGATTGCTGCCGGAAGACTCGCATATCCAGGTTTTCTGCGCCGGCAAGGCCCACAACAAAGAGTGGCAACGCAAAGCCGAACAGGAAATAGCGGAAAATCCACGCTTCCACTGGCTCGGCGAATTGGATAAAGCCGACACCCGACAGTTGATGACTAACAGCCAGGTGATGGTGATTAGCTCGATAATGGAGGGCGGTGCGAACGTGGTATCCGAGGCCTGCCGGGCTGGCTTGCCGGTACTGGCATCCGATATCCCGGGAAATGTCGGTTTGTTGGGGCGGGATTATGCCGGATATTTCCCCGTTGGAGACGAACAAGCGCTGGCCAATCTGCTTCATCGCGCAGAGTGCGATCCCGGGTTTCTCGCTACTCTGAAACAGCAGGTGGGCAAGCTGGCCGAGCGTTTTCTGCCAGAAAAGGAGCAGGCTTCTCTGGAGCAGGCGCTACAGCTTGCGTTGCAGCGCTGCTCGGAGAGACGTTAATCCCGCAGGGAAATTGGTTCGATAGGGCCGCTCTCATCCTGGGCCGTAATTCGCCCGATGATAGCAGTGTGCGGGTAACCCAGGGCCTTCAGTTCCCGAACACAATCCTCGGCTTTGTCCGCCGCGACACTGGCCAGCAGGCCACCAGCCGTTTGCGGATCAAAGATCAGGGGATACCTTGGGTGGTTAACCCACTTTTCCTGGTCCTGGATGCCCCGGCGCAGCCGAATGTTTGCCGGCTGCAGGGAGCTCAAAATGCCTTCTGCGGCGGTTTCTTCGGCACCCGGCAATATCGGGATGGCAGAGAGATCCAGTTCGGCATCGACGCCTGAGGGTTTGGTCATTTCAACCAGGTGCCCCAGGAGTCCAAACCCGGTCACATCTGTACAGGCTTTGGAGCCGAACTCCCTCAGGCAGTCGGCAGCGGCCTTGTTCGACTGGATCATGGACGCCAGGGCCGAATCGATCCATCGGCCCTTGGCCGCCAGCTTTGCGTGGGCGGCAAAAAGGGTGCCTGTGCCAATGGGCTTGGTAAGGATCAGTACGTCACCGGCTTTCAGTCCGCCTTTGCTCATGACCTCTTCCGGATCAATCAGGCCATTCACCGCAAAGCCCAGGGCCAGCTCCTTGCCTTCGCCGGTGTGGCCACCAACCAGCGCACACCCGGCTTCGTTGAGGACTTCAACGGCACCGGACATCATCTGGTAAACCACATCTTCAACCTTGGATTCGATGCCATAGGGCACGGTGGCCACGGCCGTCGCGCTCTGGGCTTCGGCTCCCATGGCAAACACGTCACCCAGGCTGTGATTGGCGGCGACCTTGCCAAAGATATAGGGGTCATCAATGAAGGCGCGGAAGAAGTCCACGGTATGTACCACGGCCTTGCCGGGCGGTACTTTCAGCACGGCAGCGTCGTCCGGCGCGTGCAGGCCAATGAGGATGTCGTCACGTTCAATAGGTTTGAGCTCACCCAGTGCCCGTGACAGGACTGTACTGCCCACTTTGGCTCCGCATCCACCGCAACGCATGGCCACCGCGGAGATCGCCTGCGACGCTTCCTCGGCGTTCTGGGCCGCAGCGGTATCCGGCAGTTTGGACTCCTCCTCCATGGGAGGCAGATCATTAAACTTCTTCATGAACCGGCGATCAATCCAGTCCTTCCAGCGCCAGACCCAGGCACCATCGAACTGGACATCACCACGGGAGGCAACCGCGTATTTGTCGCCGGTGCTGATCAGGGCCAGCCACTTTTTCTGGGGATAGAAATCTCTCGGGTCCTTGCCGGTGGCCAGGCGTTTGAGATTGTCAGCCAGGGGAGGACCTTGCCTTACCGCAAACACGCCCGCTTTTTCACGGGGGTGATTCACAACGTTGGCGATATCGCCGGCGGCAAAAATGCTGTCGTCATTCTCCACCTGCAGAGTGTCGCGCACCCTCAGGAACAGTCCATCGTCCAGAGCCAGGCCTGTTTCCTGCAACCATTCCGGGCCACCGGCACGGGTCACCCACAGCACCTCGTCAGTTTGTAGGGTTTCACCGGATTCTGTCAGCAGCAGCCCTTCCTGGACCTTGCTCACAGGCGATCCCAGATGGACCTTCACACCGCGTTGCGACAATGTACTGCGGAAAACCTCACGAACCTTTGGGTTGTGTGTGGGAAGGATTTCATCGGCAGCATCGAAGAGATGGAAATGCAACTGGCCCGGGTCTTTGCCGCGTTGTTTAAGCTCGTTCTTCAGGCGGAACTGCATGGCAAGGGTGAGCTCAACACCGCCTGCACCAGCCCCAACGACCGCCACGGTGAGGGGGCCGTCGTGGTTTTCAATACGGGAGAGCAGGGCAAGCCAGCGGTTGTTGAATCCGGTAATGGGTTTTACCGGTACCGCATGGTCAGAGGCGCCTTCCACTTCATTGACCCGCGGGGACGAGCCAATATTGATAGAAAGAATGTCGTAGGGTACGTCCGGGCGGCCCCGGCAGATAACCCGTTTCCGATCACGGTCGATGCCCATGGCCTCAGCCCGATAGAAACGCGCACCGGCGTATTCCGCAAGACGGCTCAGATCGATGTGCACATCATCGTAGCTGTAATGGCCGGCCACGTAGCCGGGCAGCATGCCGGAGTAGGGCGTATGGGTGTCGCGGCAGATGAGGGTCAGGCGCACGCCGGGGACGGGGTTCATGGCGAACCGTTTAAGCACCCCGACGTGACTGTGCCCGCCGCCAATCAGGACAATGTCCCGTAATACAGGCTGGTCAGGCGTTCGCATCAGCTGATTTTCTTGGCTTCAGCAGTGAATTCGCTGTATCCCTTGACGTTTGAGAAAGCCTTCAGCTTTTCCTGGTCTTCCGCAGACGGGTTGGCGATCTGGTCGATGGAGGTAATGCCCGCGTCCTTCATCTTCTTCGCCGTGGCCGGGCCAATGCCTTTGACCAGTGTCAGATCACTCTTGTCCACGGGCTTGGCAGCTTTCGCAGCCGGTGCTTTTTTGGCCGCAGGCTTCTTCGCGGCTGGCTTCTTGGCTGCAGGTTTGCTGGTTGAAGCTTTCGCTTTGGAGGCGGTTTTGGCGCCTTTTTTCGGTGCGGATTTTTTCGCAGCGGTGCTGGCTTCCTTGCTCACTTCATCTGTCAGTTTCTTCACTTCCTCGCCCGCTTCTTTGGAAGCGACGCCCAGGCGGTCCAGAATGCTGCTTTGCAGTTCATGGAATTCCTCAAGGCGACGTTCAAACTCCTCGTGGAAACGTTTCATTTCGCGGTCGCGAAGCTCGTCAATTTCCTTGAGCAGTTTGCGCACGGGCTCCTGTACCTGATTCTGCAGGCTGTCGAACTGCTTCAGTGCATCGTTTACCAGGCCTTCGATCTGGGAGGAGGTCTTTTCGAACTCCTTGTTGACCTTTTTAACGATCTTATCAACGTTCTGTTTGGCTTTCTTCGCCATGGAATGTCTCCTTACGGACAGGTTTCAAAGAAAAATCAGGATCAGGCCATTTGCCGGAAACCGGACATGGAGCCTGGGGAACGACGTGATTTGAGTGACTGCTTTTTGGACAGCACCTCGCGGATTCTGCGGAGCTTTTCCGCCAGAGAGGAGCTGCCATTGGAGTCGAGTTCTACAAAATCAATCGAGTAAAAGAAATTGCTGCAGTGCTTTCTGCGCTCGGTCACCAGGCCGGCAAGGCCTTCTGCCCGGATCTTGTCAAACGGCATGTCCATGACCAGGTCCAACACCACGGTATCCCCGGGGTTGAACACCTTGTCGGTTTTCATCACGCACCCATAACCGTCCAGTTCGTAAAGAGCGGCCTCGACAAGCTCCTTTCGGAAAAGGCCCTGTCTGACTCGGAATCGGGCGACAAGATCCGGTAATGCTTCGTTCATGAATCAGGTTCTCTGGTGATTTCCGTATCCACAGCAACCTGTCTCATGGGGAGACAGGCTGGATATTGATTAAACAATAGACACTGAGTTTTGGTTTTGCAACGCCATCAGTGCCATACGTTCGACCGCTAACGCAGTTTTTTAACAATTTCACATGGCCAATCAGGCCAGACTATTTTGTTTTCAATTCATACATATCAACGCGACGATCTTTCAGGTTAGTGACAGACCCCTCGTTGCGGACCAGTTTCAACTTCTCCAGATCCATATCGGAAAACATGATCATCTCTGTATTCGGCGTGGTTTCCGCCATTACCGCATCGTGGGGGAAGGCGAAATCCGACGGCGAAAATACGGACGACTGGGCGTACTGGACGTCCAGGTTCTCCACTTTCGGCAGGTTGCCGACACTGCCGGTGATTACGACATAACACTCGTTTTCGATTGCCCGGGCCTGAGCGCACTGGCGAACCCGGAGGTAGCCATTCTTGGTGTCGGTCCAGAAGGGCACCATAATGATATCGACTTCCTGGCTGGCGGCAATCCGCCCCAGCTCCGGAAACTCGATGTCATAGCAGATCATGATGGCGACCCGCCCTGCGTCGCTCTCGAAGACCTCGAACTGGTTGCCGCCCTCAATAACCCAGTCACGGCGCTCGTGGGGCGTGATGTGGATCTTGCGCTGCTCATCCACGCGGCCATCCCGGTGGCAGAGATACGAGACGTTGTACACCCGGTCGTTCTCGATCAGCGGCATGGAACCGGTGATGATATTGATGTTGTAGCTTACCGCCATCTCGGACATTTCTTCCCGGAACTGCTGGGTAAAGCCGGCCAGAAACCGGATCGCCCGGGTCTGATCCATCTGATCGGTCAGGCCCATGAGTGGCGCGTTGAAAAACTCCGGGAAGATAGCAAAGTCGCTCTTGTAGTCAGACAATGCATCCACAAAGTATTCCACCTGCTCCAGCACCTCTTCAACCGAGGTAAATTCACGCATTTGCCACTGCACGGCGCCGAGCCGGACCTGGGTCTTCTTGACGTTCAGAACCGCGGAAGGCGGGGTATAAAGAATGTTCCGCCATTCAAGAAGCGTGGCGTAGCCCTGGGATTTTTCATCTTCCGGCAGGTACTTGTGCATCAGCCGGGTAACCTGGAAGTCGTTCGAGAGCTGGAAGCTCAGGATAGGGTCGTAGATTTCCTTCCGGTCCACCCGCTGAATGTACTCCTCCGGGGAATACTGTTCGGCGTACTTGAAATAGCTCGGTATACGGCCGCCGGCGAGAATGGCACGCAGGTTCATTGAGCGGCAGAGTTCTTTACGGGCCTCGTAAAGCCGACGCCCAAGGCGGTAACCCCGGTAGTCGGGATGAATGAAGACATCCAGCCCATAAAGAGAGTCACCGTTGGCGTTGTGCCAGATTTTCTCGTTCCGGAGAATAAGATCGTCGTAGGTGTGCGGGTTGCTGAAACGCTCGTACTTCACGCATACGGTAAGCGCAACCGCAATGAGCTGCCCGCTCTCCTCAATGCAGATCTGCCCGTCCGGAAACTGTTCCACCAGTGCCTTGATGGTGTCCTTGGGCCAGGAGCCTCCGATGTCGTCGTAGACGCGATCCATAAGCTTCTGAAGCTGGTCGTAGTCATCAAGCTTCAGGTTCCGGAGGTTGAGGTGCAGTTCTTCATGGGCCATTCAGTTCGGCTCCCGTTCGTTAGGAAGTGAGGACAAGCTCAGCATTTTCTTCTTCATCGGGAAAGTTTAACAGAAGCCGCTAAAGACTTCGCATCGCGGGCCGAAACATGAGTTAACGAATATCAATTTTCATTCCAGAGGACTCGACAGTGCAGCTGACATTCGGGCAAAAACTCCTGACCGCTTTCGGTATTCTATTACTGTTGGTGATGGGGGCTTTCACGCTCTCCGGCGATCTACGTCTGCAGAACACCACGGAAACCTATGTGGACGCGTTGATCGACGATACCGTGCAGCAGAGTACGTCGAGCATTGCCGAGTGGCTCAACACCCGGCTGGTCATGACCGAGGCGACCGCAAAAGCCCTGGAAAGTGCCGAGAACGACGAAGAGGCCCGGGTAGTGCTGCAGGCCATCACCACGGGCGGCGGATTCAGGGATGTCTACGTGGGCCGCACCGACGGCTATATGCTGATGAAATCTCCTGAAGCCGATGCGACCCTGCCGGCCGATTACGATCCCCGGGAACGCCCCTGGTACAAGAAGGCCATGAGCCTGGGTAGCTCATCATTTACCGAGCCTTACCAGGACGCCAGCACCAACGACATGATCATTTCGACACTCGCGCCTGTGAAGCGTGGTGAATACGAGGGCGTTGCCGGCGCAGATATCGGTCTGGGCGCTATCGCGAAAACCCTGTCTACCGTGACCCTGGCGGACACAGGGTACGCAGCCCTCATTAATGAGCGCGGCACGGTACTGTTTCATCCAAGACAAGGCCTGGTCGGCAAGAACATCAGCGAACTGCTTGGTAACACGCCGGACCTGGGCGGAGCTCCCCATGAATACAGCAATGACGAAGGCAACTGGGAAGCCAGTTTCCACCCGATCAGCGAAGCCCGGGGCGTGGAATGGTACCTCGGCACCTTTGTAAACGCGGACAAGATCAACGCTCCGGTTCAAAGTGCCCGGATGACGGGGCTGGTTATGGCGGTGATTGGCCTGATTGTCTCACTGGTGATTCTGCACCTTGGTATCAAGATACTTATGACGCCCGTGCGCCGGCTGAACAAGGCGATGGCGGATATTGGCAGTGGCGAAGCGGATCTGACCCGGCGCCTGGACGACAGCGCCGGGGATGAGTTTGGGGAGTTGGCCGGAAGCTTCAACCGGTTTGTTGAGAATATCCAGAACGTGGTCAGGGATGTTCAACAAGGCAGCGCCGAACTGGGCCAGAATGTCAGCTCGCTGAGAGATACCGCCAGTACCAGTCGCTCGAGCGTGGAGAGCCAGCAGGCAGAAATCGACATGGTGGCCACTGCCATTAACGAAATGTCCGCCGCTGCCAACGAGATCGCCCAGAACGCCCAGCAAACCGCAGACGCAGCCAACAACGCCGACGGCGACAGTCGCGCGTCACTGGAAACGGTTGCGGCATCCCGCGACGCTGTCCAGAAACTCTCGAAGGAGGTTAACGCCGCCGCCGAAGTCATCAACACCCTTGGTAAAGATGTTGCCTCTATTACCACCGTGCTCGAGGTGATCCGGGGCATCGCAGAACAGACGAACCTGCTGGCACTGAACGCGGCCATTGAAGCGGCAAGGGCCGGAGAGGCCGGACGTGGTTTTGCAGTTGTCGCAGACGAGGTGCGCAACCTGGCTCAGCGCACCCAGTCCAGCACCGAAGAAATCAACAACATGATCGAACGCCTCCAGAAAGGGGCCAATGATGCGGTTGATGTAATGCAAGCCTCCACGGCCGTTTCCAACGTCAGTATGGAGAAAGCCCAGGACGCCATGGAAGCCCTCAATCGGATCGCCGAGGCCATTACCTCCATCAGCCAGATGACATCGCAGATTGCCACGGCATCGGAAGAACAGACCTCGGTCACGGAAGAGCTGAACTCGTCGATTACACGGATTGCGGATCAAGGGCAGGAAGCCGCCGCTGCCGCGTCGGAAAACGATGTATACAGTGGCCAGATTGAACGTATAGGCACGGCACTTAACGAGAACGTGTCGCGCTTCCGGGTGTAGGGCCAAAACCTAACGGCTGAGGATTTCCAGGCGCCTGCGCAGGTTTTCCAGCGTGCTTCGGCCAACGTAGCTGGATTCCTCGCTGAGAAAGGGGTTCTCGAGGGCAATCACCTGACGCCTGTCGAGGTTCAGCTCCCTGACAGCGCGGGCGTAATAGTTTCTCAGGTACTGGCTGAAACTTCCGTCGTTAATGGCCCGCTCAATACCCAGTTGCAGACGATGGGCAGTCTCCTGATCATTAGGGCCGACGAACAGATAGGATGGCATGGGGTAGGCGATCAGCAGATTGGGTTCGATCACCAGGTTCGGGTCCTGCTCCATTTCAAGGTCGTAAAGCACCTCGCTCACACCCCGGGCAAAACACTCGAAGCGCTCGTTGCGCAGCATCCCGAAAAGTATTTCGTATCGTGAGTGGGTAACTACCGGAATACCATTTGCCTCCAGCACTGGGGTGTCCGGCCAGTGTGAACCCTGGCCGATCCAGATCTGACTGGCTCGAAGGTCATCCAGATTCTTAATGTCTGCGAACTTCGGTAAGGATTCAGGCAAAACCACGCAGACGCGAAATCCCAGAAGGCCGCCATCAACCGGGAAGGGAATCGCGGTCAGAAATTCCTCCCGCTCGACAGAGGTGGCTACATTGGCAATATCAACCAGGCGGGATTGGCCATCTGCCAGTTCGCGAAGCGCCCGGCCCTGGCTCAGTTCCTCGCTGCGGATAATCCGGAAATTGCCGTATTCCGGGGTTTTCCGCAAAGCCAGATCCACAAGCGCTCGAATAGCGGGGCTGTCATAGTTTCGGTACCAGAGAACATAATTACGACTGGTCTCCTGCAGTCCGGTCGCGGCTGATCCCGCCGTCGGTGTTGTTGCCAAGAGGGGCACCGGGAAAAGACAGAGGCTCAGAACTGTGAGACTCAGAAAAAGTTTCCGGAGGCGAGAGCAGGCCATTAAAGCAGGCAGGGAACAGTCCAAATCAGAAATCCTTTCTTAATCCGGGAAAAGCCGGCCCGAATAGCCGTTGGGGCTTATACGGGCACCTCTCACTTTAGAACACAAACTCAAAAATAAATCGAACAAGACTCAAAAAAATTGTAAAACATTCTTGCGACCACCGGAGCACGTTGTAATCATCGGCTCCGACTCAACAACGGAGCATGGAAATGGCAATTATCGACAACCTCATCGGTGCCACCGGCCAGTGGGTGGCCAGCACAGATCCGAAAGCCACCCTGACCAGCCCCCTGGCCTGGCTCAAGAAAACTGGCGGTTATGCTGCGGTGAACAAGATCATTGGGCTGTCGATTCCCTTTGCACCCCGGAATAACTTCAGCGTTGAAGAGGTAAGACCGGGCTATGTGCGGGCGAAAATCCGGCTGAAAGGCAACAAGAACCACTTCGGCAGCCTCTATGCGGGTGCCTATTTCCTGGTGGCCGAGATTCCCGGTGGTGTGCTGACGCTGTTTGACCTGGGCCCTGCCTATACCCCGATCCTCAAGGAAATGACCCTGCAGTTCCTGCAGCCAGCCAACAGCGATGTCACCGTGGAGTTCACGCTGCCCCCAGAAACCGTGGCAGGCATCCTTGCGGATGCGGACGAAACCGGCCGGGCCAAATTTACCCTGGAAGGAAAGCTGGTGGATCAGGAGGGCAACCATGTGGCGACCTCCATCGCCCATTACCGGGTCCGCAAGAAGGGCTTTAAAGCTGAGGCCTGACCATTACGCCTGATCGAGGCCGGCAATGGTCTCGAGGAAGATCTCGCCGTATTTCTCGAGCTTGGCGGCACCCACGCCGCTGACTTCCGCCAACTCGTCTAGCGTGCGGGGCTTGCGTTCAAGCATTCCGAACAGTGTGGTGTCGTGGAAAATGACGTAAGGCGGCACGCCCTGTTTGTCGGCCAATTCCTTCCGGCAGGCCCTCAGGGCTTCCCAGCCGGCCTGGTCAGTAATCTGGTCCTTCACCGGGCTGCTGGACCGGCCACCGGAGGCCCGGCCTGCCGTCTTCTTGACCACCGGATCCTTGCGCAGTTCGATGGTCTGCCCACCTTTTAGCAGAGGCCGGCATTGCTCCGTCAACTGGAGTGCGCCATAACCCTCGGGATCGGCCCGAAGATAGCCATTGGCCACCAGTTGGCGGAAGACGGATTTCCATTCGTTGGCGCTGAGCTCTGTGCCAATGCCGTAGGTGGAAACCTGATGATGGCCGGATTGCAGAATCCGTTCGTTTTCCGAGCCTCTGAGCACATCAATCAGGTAGGTCACACCAAAACGCTGGCCAGTGCGGAACACACAAGACAGGGCTTTCTGGACGGCCACGGTTCCATCCCAGGTTTCCGGCGGATTCAGGCAGGTGTCGCAATTGCCGCAGGGTTGCTCAAGCTCGTCCCCGAAATAACGCAACAACACCTGCCTACGGCAACTGGTGACCTCGCAAAGACCCAGCATGGCGTCGAGCTTCTGGCGTTCCACCCGCTTGAAGTGGTCGTTGCCCTGGGAGCTCTCCAGCATCTGCCGCAGTTTGATCACATCCTGCAGGCCATAAACCATCCAGGCAGTCGAAGGCTTGCCATCCCGTCCGGCCCGGCCGGTTTCCTGGTAATAGGCTTCAAGACTCTTGGGCAGGTCCAGATGAGCGACAAAGCGCACGTCGGGTTTATCGATACCCATGCCGAAGGCGATGGTGGCGACAATAATCACCCCGTCTTCACGCAGGAAGCGCTCCTGGTGATGGGCCCGTTGCTCCGAGGACAGGCCGGCGTGATAGGGCAGAGCGGTATAGCCTTTCTGGGCCAGGGTTTTCGCGGTAGCGTCTACCTTGTTGCGGGACAGGCAGTACACGATGCCGCAATCACCGTCATGCTCGGCTTTAATAAAGTCCAGTAACTGTTTGTTTGCGTTTATTTTTGGCGCAATACGGTATTGGATGTTCGGGCGATCAAAGCCACTGACGAAATGTTTTGCCTCGGTCAGCGACAGCCGTTCCGCAATCTCTTTTCGGGTTCGCTCATCGGCCGTTGCCGTCAGCGCAATACGCGGGACGCCGGGAAACTGCTCCGCCAGCATGCTTAGCTGAAGGTAATCGGATCGGAAGTCGTGGCCCCACTGGGACACACAATGGGCCTCGTCGATGGCGAACAGCGAAATCGAAGCGTCATGGAGCAGTTCGATGGTACGTGGCTGTATCAGCCGTTCCGGCGCACAGTACAGCAGGTCCAGCTCACCGGTCATCAATGCATACTCGGTGGCACGGGCCTGCTCGAAATCCATGGTGGAGTTGAGGAACGCGGCCCGCACACCGAGCTCTTTCAGGGCCGCTACCTGATCCTGCATCAGGGCAATCAGGGGCGAAATAACAATCGCCGTGCCTGGGCGGACCAATGCCGGCACCTGATAGCAGAGGGATTTGCCGCCGCCCGTAGGCATGAGCACCAGGGCGTCACGGCCTTCCGATACTTCCCGGATGATGTCACCCTGCAGCGGCCGGAACGATTCGTAACCGAAGACTTCGTGCAGCACCTGTTCCGGATCCCGTCCCGAGGTGGTAGGGCGCTCGGTGGAAAGCTGTTCGAAATCCTGATCAAGATACATAGAGTAACCGGTTAATCGGCCATGAGCCGCTGTAATGGGACGGGTGAAAAGCCGGGTTCGGCGCGGTGGCCAATGATACCAGATTAACCCTGGCGATTGGCCAGAAAACCGGCGTGCCAGATGGAGGCAAAGTAGTGGAAGAAAGGCTACAATACCGCGTTTTTGAACCACCGTTTCACGACATATTGTGACAGACACTGATAACAACAGGGCTTCCATGCAGGAATTTGATGCCATCCGTCCGTATTCGGACGAAGAAACCGGCGCTGCTATCAATCGACTGGTCAACGATCAGGAATTTCTGGATATGGTCGGTCGCTTCAAGTCTCCGACCCTGGCACGCTGGGCGCCGGCCATGTTGCGTGTGTTTACCCGGCGCTGGCTTGCCAGCCATTTTGGCCACTACTCCCGTGTTGATGATCTCCAGGCCGGACTTTCCGGCTACGTGGGTGAACTCGTTGATAGCACTACCACACGAGTCACGACCAGCGGTCTGGATAAACTCGATAAGCACGGCGCTTATCTGTTTATTTCAAACCATCGGGACATTGTTTTCGACCCCATGGTGGTGAATTACCTGCTGTTCCAGAACGGCTTTCATACCACCCGGATTGCCATTGGCGACAATCTGTTGGCGAATCGGGTGTTTGCCGAAATGATGCGCCTGAACAAGAGCTTCGTGGTGCGCCGGAGCATGACCAGCCCGCGCGAAATGCGCGATGCCTACATCACGCTCTCCGGCTTTATCAACCACAGCATTGATACCAATCACAGCATCTGGATTGCCCAGCGGGAGGGCAGGGCAAAGGACGGCCTTGATTTCACCGATCCGGCCATCATCAAGATGTTCTACATGAGCCGCAAAAAAAGCGGGCTCGGTTTTGGCGAAGCCATGAACCGGTTGCACATCGTGCCGGTCTCCATTGCTTATGAATACGACCCCTGTGATGCTGACAAGGCTCAGGAACTGGAAACCCGAGCCAGAACAGGTCAGTACATCAAGCGTGAGGGCGAGGACACCGAACAGATCATGAAGGGACTGACCGGTTTCAAAGGGCACGTGCATGTGCACTTTGGTGCCCCAATTCATGATTCACCGGATAATCCGAAAGATCTCGCAAGCCGCATAGACCGGGAAATGCATGCGAACTATCACCTGCATGCCTCAAACCTGGTGGCTTACCAGCAGCGTGGACTTCATCCCGAGGCCCACGATACGCCGGATACCGTCAGTGATTCGGTGGTCACCGCCGAAACCTGGTCACCGGCGGAGATGGAGGCGGCCGAAGCCGAGATGGAGCGGCGCCTGGAAGCCTGCGATCCGGCCATCCGGCCTTATCTACTGGATATGTACGCCAATCCGGTGGTCACCGCGCTTGAGGCGAATGCCGAGAAATCCGGCCAGCCCGAATAAGCCGGCACACAATTTTCAGACAAGAGGTAAACCGTGCAGGATCTTCAGTACATCGAGATTGAAACCGGAGAAAACCCGACCGCCGCCGTTATCTGGCTTCATGGCCTGGGTGCCAGCGGCCACGACTTCGAGCCAGTGGTGCCGGAACTGGGCCTGCCGGAAGACGCCGCGGTGCGTTTTATCTTCCCCCATGCGCCCAACCTGCCAGTGACCATCAATGGCGGAATGACGATGCCGGCCTGGTACGACATCAAGGCCATGGACATCGATCGAGTGGTAGATACCGAACAACTGCGGGCATCCGCTGATGCCGTGGCGAAACTGGTAGAGCGCGAGAAAGAAAAGGGCGTTCCTGCAGACCGGATTATTATCGCCGGATTTTCCCAGGGCGGGGCGGTTGCCTATGAGCTGGGACTCAGCTATCCGGAACGGCTCGGTGGCATTCTGGCACTCTCAACCTACTTTGCCACTGCAGACACGGTTCAACGGTCGGAAGCAAACGCCGATGTGCCGATCAGCGTGTATCACGGCACCTTCGACCCGATGGTGCCGGAATCCCTGGGCGTGCGGAGTGTCGAGGCCCTGAAGGAAATGGGTTATGACCCGGCGTACCAGACCTTCCCCATGGAACACAGTGTGTGTCTTGAGGAAATACAGGATATTGGCCGGTTCATTCGCCGGCACCTGCTTTAAGGCACTGCCATGCTCGGGGTCAGACCCAGAGCATGGCACCCATTTCCAGCGGATGGGTCAGCGATTCATGATACGGATACATCCGCAGCCTGAGGGTCTGCAAGCCAGGATAGGGTGGCTGCACACGGGTGGCGAATACGGTTCGGCCCTCCGCTTCACTCTCTTGATCCAGAAAAAAGCTGTCGGCCCCAGGGCTGTCGTGGGTTCCAGTGCACTGAGGACTGACCAGGCATTCCACCCGAACATCATCCGCTGACAGGCCATTGAGCCCCGCCTCGACCCTAAGTTCCACGGCGCCATCATGGGGGCATGACGATTTGACGCAGCCCACCACCCGCAATTCAACGCCTGGCCAGGCCTGCCGAACCCTCGCTTTCCAGTCAGCCAGCCCAATCGAGACCTGGCAGCCGTCGGCCATCAGAAGTGCCCCCTGACTGGAGGCTGGCTGGTAATAATTATTCACGTAGTCCATCACCATGCGCTGGGCATTGAAACGGGGCGTTATGGATTTCATCGAAGCCTTGGAGCGTTTGACCCAGCCCTTGGAAAAGCCCTGGGATGCGCGCTCGTAATAAAGGGGCACCACCTCGAACTCGATCAGATCAATGAGGTCCCTGGCTTCCTCTTCGTTCCGGAACTCCGGATCCAGCTCGGTATCTCTTGGCGGAATGCCCCAGCCGTTCTTGCCGTTGTAGCCTTCGCCCCACCAGCCATCAAGTACGCTGAGATTGAGGGCACCGTTCAGGGCGGCCTTTTCACCCGAGGTGCCGCTGGCTTCCTTTGGGTATTCCGGCGTATTCAGCCAGACATCCACGCCACTAAGTAGCCGGCGGGCCATGGCCTGGTCATAATCCTCCAGCAGAATCAGGTGCCCCATTAACGAGGGGTGCATGGACAGATCATGGATAACCTTGATCAGCTGCTGACCGGGTTTGTCCTTGGGATGGGCCTTGCCGGCAAAAACCAGCACCACCGGGCGATCCGGATTGGTAAGAATCCGCTCCAGCCGCTCGAGATCCGAAAAGATAAGCGTCGCACGCTTGTACGTGGCGAATCGTCTGGCAAACCCGATGACCAGCGTATCTTTTTCGGAGGAGATCAGCGGACGAGTCATCCGGTCTGTCACGGAATGGCCGGTACCGTTGCGTTTGTGCTGGCGTTTCAACCGCCCGACAATGTACTCACCCATTTGCTGTTTAAGGGCTTTGTGCACGCTCCAGTAGTGATAATCCGGAATCTGGTCGATAAATTCCCAGAAGTCCGGGTTTCTCAGTTCGCTTTTCCAGGTCGGCGCCTGTATGTCGAACAGGCTGGACCATTCCGGGGCCAGAAAGGTGGGTACGTGCACGCCATTAGTAATGTAGCCGATGGGGTTTTCCGCCGGCGGCACCTGAGGCCAGATATCGCCCTCCATTAGCGATGCTACGCCCCCGTGAATGCGACTGACGCCGTTATGAAAGCGGGAACCACGAAGCCCCAGGCTGGTCATGTTGAAGCTGTCACCACCGTCCTTTGCGCCCAGTGCGAAGACCCCCTCGAAATCCAGACCAGCCTCCTCCAGGTAGCGCCCAAGGGCGTGGTGAACCAGCGCCCTCGGGAAAATATCGTGGCCGGCAGGCACCGGGGTATGGGTGGTAAACAGGGTAGCACCGGCAACCGCTTCCAGCGCCGCTTCAAAGCCAAGCTCCGAACTCATCATGGTGTTTCGGCAACGCTCAAGGATCTGGAATGCGGCATGGCCCTCATTGATGTGCCAGACCGTCGGCTTCAGGTTCAAGGCTTCCAGAACCCGGGTACCGCCGATGCCAAGCAGCATTTCCTGGCTGATACGAGTGGACTCGTCGCCACCATATAATTGAAGCGTGAGGTCCCGGTCCTCGGGGCCGTTTTCCTCGGTATTGCTATCCAGCAGGTACAGACGGATATGACCAACCCGCGCCTCCCAGACCCGGGCCACCACGTCGCGGTCAGGGAAGGGAACGGAGATCTTGAGCACCTGGCCGTCGATTTCCACCGGCGTTATGGGCAGTTCATCGCTTGAATGGGACTGATAGCGCGCAATCTGTTGACCATGGGCGTCGATACTTTGAATAAAGTAGCCCTGCCGGTACAACAGACCCACGGCCACAAAGGGCAGGGCCAGGTCACTGGCGGCCTTGCAGTGATCCCCGGCCAGGATGCCGAGGCCGCCGGAATAGATCGGAAAACTTTCGTGGAATCCAAATTCGGCGCAGAAGTAAGCCACCAGAGCCTGTTCAGGGTCCAACTTCTCCGTCACTTCAGGGCCGGGACCGGCCTCAAGATAGGCATCGTAGCTGCTCAACACCCGCCGATACTCGGCCAGAAACGCCCGATCTTCGGAGGCCTCATCCAGCCGGTCCTGAGCTACCCGCCGGAGGAACAGTTTCGGGTTGTGCTCTACTTTTTGCCAGAGGCCAAGGTCAATCCGGGCAAACAGACTCCGTACGCCGTGGTCCCAGCTGTAAAAAAGATCGTTAGCGAGCTCTTCCAGTCGCTCCAGGGCCTCTGGAATGAGGGGATGGGCCTCAAGTCGGAATTCGGTTGCTTTATGCATGTTGGTTGCCTCCAGGCGGGCAAACGCTCGCACTAATCCAGCTGTTGATCATCACGTTCTTTAAGAATGCGCTGATATAAATCGCCATAGGTTCGGGCCCGCTGCTTCCAGGAATAGTCGATTGCCATACCGTTTTCCTGCAACCGTCGCCACTGTTTACGCTTATCAAAAACCTGCAACGCCCGGTTTACGGTGGCCAGCAGGGACTCCGCGCCGGCGCCGGTAAAAACGAATCCGTTTGCCTTGTCGATGCCAACGTCCTGAGGGTCCTGCACCGTATCGGCCAGTCCGCCAACACCATGCACCACCGGAATCGTCCCGTATCTGAGGCTGTACATCTGGTTAAGCCCGCAGGGCTCGAATCTCGAAGGCATCAGGAACATGTCACTGCCGGCCGTGATGCGATGGGACAGCCCCTCGTTGTAGCCCAGGGTGAGGGACATCTGTCCCGGCCACTGCCGGGCCAATTCTTTCAAAGGTTCCTCGTAGCGCTCCTCCCCGGAGCCGAGGATGACAAACTGGCAGCCCTGTTCGAGCAAGTCCGGCATCACGGACAGCATCCAGTCCACACCTTTCTGTTCCACCAATCGACCGATAAAACCCAGCAACGGGCCGCCGTTCACTTCCAGTCCAAGTTCCTGTTGCAGGCTGGCCTGGCACTGGGCCTTGTTCTTCAGGTGATCCCGGCCGTAATGGAAAGCCAGTTCCGGGTCTTCCTCCGGGTTCCAGACCCGGGTATCGATGCCGTTGAGGATACCGCTCAATGCGTGCTGTCGGTGCCTGAGCAAACCATCCAGACCATTGCCGAATTCCGGGCTTTGTATCTCCCGAGCATAGGAGGGACTCACGGTGGTAATCCGGTCACTGAACACCAGGCCGCCCTTGATGAACGAGAGCTGGTCGTGGAACTCCAGCCGCTCAAGGCGCCAGAGGGAGTCCGGCAGACCAAGGGCCCGGAACGTTTCGTGGGAGAAAAGCCCCTGGTAGGCCAGATTGTGAATGGTAAATACCGTCCCAGGCCTTTCCGGATAGGACTCCAGGAAAACCGGAATCAGCCCGGTCTGCCAGTCATTGCAATGGACCAGATCGGGCTTCCAGGCCAGCCCGGCCTCACCGGTGGCGATCATGGCGCCCACCTTGCCGAACAGCTCAAACCGGTGGGCATTGTCCCACCAGTCTTTTCCTTGTTCGTTCTTGTAGGGGTTGCCTGGGCGGTCGAACAGCGGCGGGCAGTCTACGAGCCAGAGCGTTACCGCTGTACCCGGCAACCTGGTCTGCCAGAGACTGACATTGTACTGGCCGAGCTGGAACCGGACCTTTCTTCGGGAGCCGGCCTTTCTGGCAGCCTTGAGTGCATCCGGGTAGCCGGGCAACAGAATCTGGACATCGTATTCAAGCCGACAGAGTGCTTCAGGCAAACTGGCCGAAACGTCCGCAAGACCGCCGGTTTTCACCAGCGGGTAGACCTCACTGGTGGCGAAGAGAACCCGGATCATAGGGCCGGCCTCAGGATAATGGCCGCCAGCGGCGGAAGGGTCAGTTCCAGAGACCAGTTTCGGTTCATCCAGGGCTGCTCGTCTGCGGCCATAGGGTAGGGGTTGCCGAGGTTACTGCCACCGTAGTATTCGGAATCGGAGTTGAAGATTTCCCGCCATTGACCACCCTGCGGCAGCCCGATCCGGTAATGATGCCTGGGCATCGGCGTGAAGTTGACGACAATCACCGAGGTCTCGCCCTTGGCCGTACGCAGGAAACTGATCACCGACTGTGGAGAATCATGGCAATCGATCCACTCGAAACCGTCCGGGGTGAAGCAGGCACCGTGCAGCGAGACTTCCCTCCGGTAAACGCCATTCAGGTCCTGAACCAGTTTTTTGATGCCCTGATGCTCTGGATACGACAGCAGCGACCAGTCCAGCTCGCGGGATTCGCTCCACTCCCGGCGCTGGCCAAATTCACCGCCCATAAACAGCAGCTTGGCACCAGGGTAGCTGAACATATAAGTGAACAGCGTTCGCAGCGAAGCCCGCTGCCGCCACTCGTCGCCGGTCATCTTGTTGATCAGGCTGCCCTTGCCATGAACCACTTCATCGTGGGACAGCGGCAGCAGGAAGTTCTCCGAAAAGGCATACAGCAGCCCGAACGTCAGCTTGTCGTGGTGGTACTGTCGGTAAACGGGGTCCTGCGCCAGATAATCCAGGGTGTCGTGCATCCAGCCCATGTTCCATTTCAGGTTGAACCCCAGTCCGCCGATTTCCGGTGGCCGGGTCACACGTGGCCAGGAGGTAGATTCTTCTGCGCAGACCAGCGTTCCCGGAAAACGACTCTGGCAAACCCGATTCAGTTCCCGGAGAAACTCGATGGCTTCCAGGTTTTCATGGCCGCCGTGCTCGTTGGGCAGCCACTCGCCTTCCTTGCGGGAATAATTGAGGTACAGCATGGACGCCACCGCATCCACGCGCAGGCCGTCGATATGGAAGGCATCGAGCCAGAACAAGGCACTGCCGATCAGGAAGTTGCGAACCTCATGCCGGCCGTAATTATAAATGAGCGTGCCCCAGTCCTGATGGCGCCCTTTGCGGGGGTCTTCATGCTCATACAACGCGCTGCCATCAAACCGGGCAAGGGCATGTTCATCGGTAGGGAAATGCCCCGGCACCCAGTCCAGAATGACTCCGATGTTTTGCCGGTGGCACTGGTCTACCAGGTAACGGAGATCGTCCGGGCTGCCGAAGCGACTGGTCGGCGCGTAGTAGCCGGTGGTCTGGTAACCCCAGGACTCGTCCAGTGGGTGCTCTGTGACCGGCAACAGCTCGATGTGGGTAAAGCCCATCTCCAGCACGTAGGGAAGCAGCTGGTCTGCCAGCTCGCGATAGTTCAGCCATCGACCGGACCCATGATGGCGCCAGGAGGCGGCATGAACTTCGTAAATCGAGATGGCTGAATCCTGCCAGTTCCAGCGGCCCCGCCGGGCAAGCCAGTCGCCGTCGCCCCAGCCGAAATGGCCCCGCTCAGTTACCCTGGCGGCGGTGGAGGGCCTCAACTCAAAGGCCTGGCCGTAGGGATCCGTTTTCAGAAGCTGGTGGCCTTTTTCCGTGGTAATGGCAAATTTGTAGAGTGCGCCAGTACCGATGCCGGGGACAAAGCAGGACCAGACACCGGTGCTGTCATGGGCAGCCATTGGGTGGGAGCTGGAATTCCATTGGTTGAAATCCCCGACGACACTGACGTGTTTGGCGTGCGGGGCCCAAACCGCGAACCGGACACCCTCAGTGCCCCGGCTTCTGCAAACGTGGGCACCAAGCACATTGTAAATATGCCAGTGGCGGCCTTCCGCAAAGAGATGGAGGTCGAATTCGCTGAGCGTTGGACTGTCCATAGACCGGGCTGTTCCTGACCAGGTGGAGCGCATTTGGCGTCTGTTCATTGGACGCGAACGGGGCTGTTTAAAAAATGACCCAAAACAAGTTTACGTCATAATTCCGTGATAGTGTTCTAATATAGTTTAAGGCGTCAAAAACGTGGCAAACCCTTGCGGTTAAACGACCGGTCACAGGGAAGGTTTTCTTCAGGGAAGCAGCTATGCATACGGCCCAGCGTTTCGTAAGTCGTCTCACGCGTCAGACTCTCGCATTGGTCCTTGCCGGGGGGCGAGGCTCTCGCCTCCATGACCTAACCAAGTGGCGCGCCAAACCGGCGGTGCCCTTTGGCGGTAAGTTCCGGATCATCGATTTCCCACTATCCAATTGCATCAACTCGGGCATTGGCCAGGTTGGCGTGATCACCCAGTACAAATCGCATTCTCTGATCCGCCACATCCAGCGCGGCTGGGGCTTTCTGCGGGGGGAACTGGATGAATTCGTAGAGCTGTTACCGGCCCAGCAGCGAATCGAAACCTCCTGGTATGAGGGCACGGCCGATGCCGTACTTCAGAACCTCGACATCATCCGCAGCCACAAGCCGGAGTACGTGCTGATTCTGGCGGGCGACCATGTTTACAAGATGGATTACGGCACCATGCTGGCCCATCACGTGGAAAATGATGCTGATATCACGGTTGGCTGTATTGAAGTGCCGATCGATGAAGCCTCTGCGTTTGGCGTTATGTCAGTCGATGATGAGCTGAGAGTCACGGAATTCGTGGAGAAGCCGGAGCAGCCCAAGCCGATGCCGGGCCAACCCGGCAAGGCGCTGGCTTCCATGGGTATATACGTGTTCAGCACCCAGGTGCTTTTTGATGAGCTGATGCGGGACCAAGAGCTCGATGGGGAATCTTCCCACGATTTCGGCAAGGACATCATTCCTTCCGTGATCAAACGCCTGCGTGTGGTCGCGTTCCCGTTTCGTAATCCTATTCAGAATAAATCAGCCTACTGGCGGGACGTAGGCACTGTAGACGCACTCTGGCAGGCAAACCTTGAGCTGATCGGCATCAGCCCGGAACTGAACCTGTACGACTCCCACTGGCCGATCTGGACCTATCAGGAGCAGCTGCCACCGGCAAAATTCGTGTTCGACGATGACAATCGGCGTGGCATGGCGGTGGATTCGATGGTGGCCGGTGGCTGCATCGTCTCCGGTGCTGTGGTGAAACATTCCCTGCTGTTCTCGCAGGTTAAGGTGCATTCTTTCAGTGAAGTATCAGATTCGGTTATCTACCCGGACGTGGATATTGGCCGCCATTGCCATATACGCAGTGCGCTGATCGATCGGGGCTGCCGTATTCCGGAGGGCACGCGCATCGGGTATGACATCGACGAGGACCGGAAACGGTTTTACGTTTCCCCCAAAGGTATTGTGCTGATCACGCCCGAGATGCTCGGGCAGGATTATCCTCATGGCCTCTGACACAAAAACGCCGGTTGTCTTGTGCTGGCACATGCATCAGCCGTCTTACCAGGATATGCGCACCGATCAGTTCCTGTTTCCCTGGGTGTATTTGCACACTATCAAGGATTACAGCGACATGGCCGCGCACCTTGAAGCGAACCAGGAGGCGAGGGCGGTCGTCAATTTTGCGCCAGTTCTGCTCGAACAGATTGAAACCTACCTGATCCAGATCGAGCGTTGGCGCCACGGCGCAGGGAAGATTGGCGACCCTCTGCTGGCCGCACTGGTGGCGGAAGAGCTGCCAGAAACCGGTACACCGGCTTTTCTGGGTCTGATAGAAAAAGCTCTTCGTGCCAATCGGGAACGGATCATCAATCGTTACCCCGCCTACGCACGGCTGGCAGAGCTGGCCGAGATATACCGCGGTAAGCCAGAGCTTCAGAGGTATATTTCCAGCCGGTTCCTGTCGGACTTGCTGGTTTGGTACCACCTGGGCTGGATGGGAGAAACCATCCGCCGGGAAAGCCATTGCATTCAGAGCCTTCAGGAAAAAGGGCACAACTTCTCAATGGATGACCGGCGTGCGTTGTTGGATGTGGTTTTTGATGTGTTGTCCGGCATCGGCCCGAGGTACCGTCATCTTGCGCAGAAGGGCCAGGTAGAATTGTCCATGAGCCCCTATACCCACGCCATGCTGCCATTGCTGATAGATCTTGCGTCTGCCCGCGAAGCCATGCCAGACATTGCCTTGCCTGCACACACTTATTATCCGGGCGGTGAAGATCGCGCTGCCTGGCAACTCCAGAAGGCAAAAGCAGTATTCCAGCGGTTCTTCGGCGTGGATCCATCCGGCTGTTGGGCCTCCGAGGGTGGCCTCAGCCAGTCCACCCTGGGCTTGCTCGACGCCCATCAGTTCCGTTGGACCGCCAGCGGGGATTCCGTGGTTCACAACAGCCTTAACCGCGCCCGGGAAACAGACCCGGAATTACCGGACTACGGCATCCACCGGCCCTACACCTTCGGTGAATCGGGTACGGCTGTGTTCTTTCGGGACGACGGCCTGTCCGACCTTATCGGGTTTACCTATGCCGACTGGCATGCCAAGGATGCCGTTGGCGATCTGGTTCATCACATGGAGAACATCGCCGGCCAGGTGAAAGGCAAGGCCCGGCCAGTCATTTCCGTGATCATGGATGGCGAAAATGCGTGGGAGTATTACCCGGAAAATGGCTTTCACTTTCTGAACGAGCTGTATCAGGTACTGGCACACCATCCGAAGCTGAAGCTGACCACCTACAGCGATCTGGTCGCGAAACCGTCGGCCGAACCGGTTCACTTGCCACACCTTGTGGCCGGTAGCTGGATTTACGGCACCTTCTCCACCTGGATCGGTGATCCGGACAAGAACCGCGCCTGGGATCTGCTCTGTGAAGCGAAAACCCACTTTGATCGCGTGATGGACAACGGCAGCCTCAACTCGGAACAAAAAGAGGCCGCCATGCAACAACTGGCGATCTGCGAGGGATCCGACTGGTTCTGGTGGTTCGGCGACTATAACCCGGCCCAGATCGTCAGCGACTTCGAGCATCTGTACCGCCGCCACCTTGTAAATCTCTATGAAATGATCGGCTACCCGGCACCGCCTTCGGTATTCCAGCAACTAAGCCAGGGCAGCGGAGAGCCTGCCCGTGGCGGGACCATGCGACCGGGACACGAAGCGGATAAACCGGCATGACGTTGAGCAATAACGATCTGTTCAATGTCAGGAGAGCGGGTGTCCTGATGCATCCAACCTGTTTGCCGGGGACCCTGGGTGTTCTGGGGGCCAGCGCACGTCGTTTCGTCGATTTCCTGGCCGCGAGCGGCATCACTGTCTGGCAGACATTGCCTATCGGACCAACCCACCGGGATCTTTCTCCTTACCAATCCCTGAGCGCCCACGCTGGCAATCAGGATTTCATCGACCTCACGGAACTGCTGCAGGTAGGCCTGTTGCAAGATGCAGAACTGGCACAGCCCACCGCCGAGTCCCGTCAGCAGCTTCTGGCCGTAGCTGCCCAGCGCTTTTTCGATGGGTTGGGTGTAGCGAAAAACGGCCTTGATCTGGCCGGTTTCGAGGCTTTTAGAGCCAAAAACGACTACTGGCTGGATGATTTCTGCCTGTTCTGTGCCATTCGTGAACTCCAGGCCTCGCCGGGCTGGCTGCAGTGGCCAGAGTTGTTGAGAGATCGTGATCCGGCCGCACTACAGGCATTCATGGACCAGAATGAGTCCCGCCTGGCCCGAATCCGGTTCGAGCAGTTCGTCTTCAATCACCAGTGGCAAAGCCTGCGGGACTACGCCCGGGGAAAAGGCATTCTGCTGTTCGGTGACATTCCTATTTTTGTTGCCCACGACAGCGCCGATGTCTGGGCGAACCGGCATCTGTTCAAACTCGATGCCAGGGGGGATCCAACTGTCGTTGCCGGTGTTCCGCCGGACTATTTTTCCCCCGACGGCCAGCACTGGGGCAACCCGCTGTATAACTGGGACGCGATGGCGGCTGATGGCTACCAGTGGTGGCTGGAACGACTGGAAAGCCAGCGCCATCTGTTCGAGCTGATCCGGATCGATCATTTCCGGGGCCTGCAGGCGTATTGGGAGATACCGGCCGAGACTCCGGAACCGAGGCACGGCTACTGGGTTCCCGGGCCCGCCGACCATTTTCTGCAGGCCTGCTTCAAGCGGTTTCCGGATTTGCCTCTGGTGGCCGAAAACCTCGGCATTATCAGCGACGATGTGGAAGACCTCAGAAAACGGTTCCGGTTGCCGGGAATGACCGTGATGCAATTTGGCTTCGACGGCAGCCCCAACAATCCACACCTGCTGCATAACCACCAGGCCCGGGATCTTGTGTATACCGGGACCCACGACAATGACACCACCCTGGGGTGGTACCGAAGCCTCGACGATCACACCCGGCGCTATGTGAATGATTACCTGGGAACAACAGGCGAAGGCATGCCGTGGCCGTTGATTGACGCTGCTTTCCGGTCCCCCTGTGCTCTCGCTGTCGTGCCCATGCAGGATTTTCTGGAGCTGGGCACTGAGGCGAGATTCAACACACCGGGCACGATAACAAATAACTGGATCTGGCAACT